>JALCOX010000001.1 GCA_022649925.1 Bifidobacteriaceae bacterium
CGGGCATCGAAAACGACTCTGCGATCGTCTATGGCGGTGCGAGTGGAGGTCATGATTACGCGCTTGCGGTGATGTCGAGCGGAGTGAGTTCGACCACCGCCCAGGCGGAGATCCGCTCGTTGTCGGCTGCCGTGTACGCCTCGATTGGCAAATGATCCGGCCTACGGTGTAATGTTTCACCTTGGTGTTTGCCGCCGTGGCAAACGTCTATCTGGAGTCTTAGCCCGTCAGCGGTTCGGCATGGAGCATTCATTGTTCCTTGTTTTGCGTTGGAGAGGCCGACTCGGCGGATTCATTCCGCTTTGCGTTCAGATAACGACAGAGTTAGTAAGGATAGTTATGACTAACGTTCAGCGTTCGCGTCGTCAGGTTCGCCTGTCCCGCGCACTGGGAATTGCACTGACCCCCAAGGCTCAGCGCATCTTCGAAAAGCGTCCGTATGCTCCTGGTGAGCACGGCCGCAACCGCCGTCGCACCGAATCGGATTACGCCGTTCGTCTGCGCGAGAAGCAGCGTCTTCGCGCTCAGTACGGTATCAGCGAGAAGCAGCTGCGCGCTTCCTACGAAGCGGCAACTCGTGAGGCTGGCCAGACTGGTAACGCGATGATTCAGGATCTCGAGGTTCGCCTCGACGCCCTCGTTTTGCGTTCCGGCTTTGCTCGCACCGTTGCTCAGGCACGTCAGTTCGTCGTTCACCGTCACATCATGGTTGACGGCAACATCGTCGACCGTCCCAGCTACCGCGTGCGCCCCGGCCAGACCATTCAGGTCAAGCCCAAGAGCCAGACCACGGTTCCGTTCCAGATTGCCGCAGAGGGCACGCACCGCGATGTGCTCCCCGCAGTTCCCGGCTATCTCGACGTCGAGCTCACTGCTCTCAAGGCCACGCTCACGCGCAAGCCTGAGGCAGAGGAAGTTCCGATTCAGATCAACATCCAGTACGTGGTCGAGTACTACGCACGCTGATCTGCAATCTGCAGACTTACGAGAACCCCGTTTCGACTTCGGTCGGTGCGGGGTTCTCGCGTAGGTGGGCGAATCTCCTGTTCGTTCGTCCGGCTACCATGATGACGGATACATCAACGACGAAGTATGGGTGAGGAGAGGTTATCAGCGTGGAGAAACCAATCTATCTGGATGCGAACGAGACGGTTACAAACCGAGTGAACGATCTTGTTTCCAGAATGAACCTGGCGGAGAAGGTCGGCCAGCTCATGCAGCTGGAGGCACAAGGCGACCTCAAGGACATCGTCGTCAACAAGCACGTGGGTTCGATTCTGCATACGTCGCCGAGCAATTTGGTGGAGGCGGCAAACATTGTTCAGACGACGCGCTTGAAGATTCCGCTCTTGATCGGGGAGGACTGCATCCACGGCTATTCCTTCTGGCCGGGCGCGACCATTTTCCCAACGCAGTTGGCAATGGCCGCGTCGTGGAACAGGGATTTGGTGGAACACGTTGCGCGCGTGACCGCCATCGAAGCCGCTCCCACCGGCATCCACTGGACGTTTTCACCGGTGCTGTGCATCGCGCGAGACCTGCGGTGGGGCCGTGTGGATGAAACCTTTGGCGAGGATCCCTACCTTATCGGTGAGCTCGCCTCCTCCATGGTCCACGGATATCAGGGCAAAGACCTGCGTGATCCCACGGCGCTGCTCGCCACTGCCAAGCATTTTGCGGGCTATTCGGAGACGCTCGGTGGCCGTGATGCCTCCGAGGCCGATATTTCTCAGCGCAAGCTGCGCTCCTGGTTCCTGCCACCCTTTGAAAAGGTGGCACGGCAGGGCTGCCGCACCTTCATGCTGGGATACGAATCCATTGACGGGGTTCCTATCACGGTGAACAGCTGGCTTCTCAACGACGTTCTGAGAGGGGAGTGGGGTTACACCGGCACGCTCGTCACCGATTGGGACAACGTGGGGCAACTGGTTCGCGTTCAGAATTTGCAGCCCGATTTCGCCCATGCCGCGGCGGCGGCCGTGAAGGCGGGCAACGATCTGGTGATGACGACTCCGGAATTCTTTGAGGGTGCGCAGGAGGCTGTGAAGCTCGGTCTCATCGACGAATCCGAGATCGATGCATCGCTTGCACGTGTCCTCAGGCTCAAATTTGAGCTGGGACTCTTCGAGAACCCACGCACGCCGGACCAGGAACGCATCAAAACCGACATCGGCACTCCGGAGCACACGCACTTCAACCTTCAGGTGGCCCGCCGCTCGTTGGTCCTGTTACGCAACGATGGAACGTTGCCTCTCGTCAAAGACACAACGGCCGGGGCACCCGAGCAGGATACCCAAGATGCGCGCAAGATCAACGCGCCTCAAGACGCCAAGACGATCGCCGTTATCGGGCAACTCGCCGACGACGCGGATTCTCAGCTCGGTGACTGGGCGCAAGGTTCAGGGCAGGCCACATGGATCGAGAAGGCTCCACGCGACAAAGTCATTACGGTGCTCGACGGCCTGAAGCAGGAGGTTCCTGCCACGTGGAATGTTCTGTACGCCGAGGGCGCGCGCATTCTGCATCTCGAAAAGGATCCAGAGGGCGACACCTTCTCGGACGGTCAACCCCGCCCACAGATCGCCGTCGCCGAGGCGCCGGACGACCAGTTACTCGACGATGCCAGGCTGGCCATCGGCCAGGCGGACGTCAGCGTCGTCGTGGTGGGAGATCGCATCGAACTGGTCGGTGAAGGTCGTTCCACGGCTACGCTCGAACTCTTCGGCGCCCAGATTGACCTCATTAATCAGGTGGCGCAGACCTCGCGGGAACAGAACAAGCCGTTTGTCCTGGTCCTGATGGCCTCCAAGCCCCTGGTATTGCCCGCCTCTGCGTACGAGGCATCGGCAATCATTTGGGCTGGTAATCCCGGGATGCAGGGCGGTAAGGCGTTGGCCGAGCTGATGCTCGGAAAGATTGAGCCCACCGGGAGACTCCCGATTTCCTTCCCGCGTCACGTCGGCCAGCAGCCGGTGTATTACAACATGTTCACCGCCCAGCACGGCACCCGCTATGCGGATCTGACGCAGGAGCCGGCGTTCGCGTTCGGCGAGGGACTGTCGTATTCCCGAGTGGAATACTCGGATCTCAAGGTGTCGAAGGTGGCGGCCTCCGGCGGCACGTACGCTCCTCACAAGGGCAGCGACGAAGAAAAGAGTGAACCCCTCTTCGGCATGGAAGATACGGTTTCACTGGAGGTGACGCTCAGAAATACAGGGTCGCGCTCGGTGCTCGAAACGGTGCAGCTCTATGTGAGTGACGTCGTCACGTCAGCAAGTTGGGCGGGCAAGGAGCTCAAGGGCTTTACGCAGGTCCAGGTGCGGCCGTATTCGACCGCCACCGCCAAGATTCAGGTTCCGATTTCCGAATTCACCATGGTCAACGCATCCGGTGAACGCGTGGTGGAGCCTGGTGACTTTGACCTGCGTGTCGGTCATTCGTCGAAGGATGCCGACCTGCTTACCGCACGCATTCGAGTGGAGTAAGGCCCAAGATCGGTCGTCGCGGACGGACCGGGTTCATTCTCCGATGACGGAGTTGATGATGCCCGAAATGACGGAGATGATGAAGGAAGCGACGACCGACCACCAAAAACTCGAGATCGTAACGCCGACGCCGAACACCGAAATTGCGAGCCAGCTCGCCAGGTTCATGAAGGCGACGGTGAGGACTAGCGAGAACAGGCCGAGGCTCAGAATCGTGAGGGGCAGCGCCAGGATGTGCACAATGGGTTTGACCCAGGCGTTGATGAGTGCCATGAACAGTGAAAAGGACACGACTGCCCAGAGTTTCTCGCCGACTACGCCGAAGCCGGGAATGATCGAGACCACGATGGCGACCGCGATCGCCAGTGAGAACCACCGTCCAATGAATCTAGCCATCTCACCATTATCAGGTACAGGTGTGGGCAAGTGCAATAATACGGAGGTATGATCCTTCATTTGCATCTGGTCCGTCACGGACAGACGTATTTCAATCGTTACAATCGCCTTCAGGGCTGGTCGAATTCGCCGCTCACGCAATCGGGCCTCGACGACGCGAGCCGGGCCGGAGAAAAGCTCAAGCAGGTGCGATTTGCGGGCGCGTTCTGTTCCGACACCACCCGCGCGGAGCAGACGGCGCAAGCGATTCTCGACATCAATGAGAACGCGGAGTCAGTGAAAAACCCTCGGGCGGCGATGTACTTCCGCGAACAGTTCTACGGCTATTTCGAAGGCCAGGACATGGCGATGTCGTGGTATGCGGCGGGGGCTCCGCACGGTGCGAAAACGTATAACGAGATCGTTGAGAAGTTCGGATTGGCGGCGACGAAGGACTTCCTCAAACAGGCGGATCCCTTCCACGACGCCGAATCCGAAGAGGAATATTGGCAGCGTGAGGCTCAGGGATTCTACTTCATCGCGGCAGACGAGAGCCTGAGCGAGGGCGACGACGTGCTACTGATTTCGCACGGCAACACGCTGCTCAGCCTCATGCAACGTTTCGCGGGTTCGGGTTATGACCTGAGCGAACGGCCGGCCAACGGATCTGTGACCGTGATCGATTTTGACACTTCCCGCCCCTTCGACAGCTGCCTCACGGTTCGCTCCTACAACCAGTAATGAACCGGTAATGTGCTGCCAGCGTCGGCACAAACAGGTAAAGTTATTCGATATCTGACGGCAACTTGGCCTAGAGAGGCCGAGAAAGAGGTGTGAGATGGGCATTGGTGAGATTGCTGGCTTGATTGCAGCCATAGCGTTCGCCATCCTCGCGGGCTTTTTGATCTATCCACTGATCAAGTTGGGCAAGCTCTTCGAGCAGATCGGAAACACGGTGAAGGACACGGGAGACCACGCGATTCCAGCCCTTGACGAGGGCGTCACCACCGTCAAGCAAGTCAACAAGACTCTGACCGATGTGAATTCCATCTCGGAATCTGCTTCCTATACGGCTCGCAACGTCGGCGCACTCACCGATCTCTACGGTTCCATGCTCGGAAAGCCACTCATTAAGCTGGCTTCCGTCTTTTGGGCATTGAAGGAGACTGCGTCCTCGTTCATGGGCAAGAAGAAGTCCGCCGCTTCCGCTGGCGCGGAGTCAGACCAGTCCGCGGAATCCACCGAAGAAGCGAAGCACTAGGGAGAGCGTCACCAATGTTCAAGCGACTTTTTTGGATTGGCCTGGGAGCAGGCATCGGCATCGTTGCCGTCACCAAGGCCAAGGCGTACCTTCGCGCGCGCACTCCCGACGCCCCGCGTCAGTTCTTCCTGGGGCCGGACTCGCAGGATGAGGATGTGCCGATGAGGACCCTGCGGGCACTCTACGCAGAGTTTGAGCAGAATCGTCAGCTGCGCGAGGACCAGCTCAACCAGCGCCTCGTCAACCGTTCTGCCCCGCGTTCCGGAGACCACTCTGCTCGTTAACTCGCTCAGCGCTAAATGCCTGAGTATCATGGTGTCAGCTTTGGCGTGCGATTTTTCGGTTTGGCCGCTCATTCTTGGTCGGCCGGGCATCACGTGACTTCGTGACATAGAGACTTTGTGACATACAGACGACTTACTGAAGCATCGATAAAGAATGAATAGGAGAGGAACTGCCTTCATGCGTACCTCGGAAATTGCTAAGCGGTATCTCACGTTCTTCGAGAAGCGTGGTCACCTTGTGGTGCCTTCGGCTTCCCTGATTTCGCCGAACCCCACCACGCTGTTCACTATCGCAGGCATGGTTCCTTTCATTCCCTTCCTCCTGGGCGAGCAGACTCCACCGCGCAAGCGCATGGCGAGCGTTCAGAAGTGCGTGCGCACGCTCGACATTGACGAGGTTGGTAAGACCACTCGCCATGGCACTTTCTTCCAGATGCTGGGCAACTTCTCCTTTGGCGATTACTTCAAGGAGGAGGCCATCAACTTCGCGTGGGAGCTGCTGACCACCCCTCAGGACGAGGGCGGTTACGGTTTTGATCCTGATACGTTGTGGGTCACCACCTACACCGACGATGAAGAGGCGCGCAGCATCTGGCGTTCCGTCGGTATGAACCCCGAACACATGCAGATTCTGGGTATGGAAGACAACTTCTGGACCACCGGTGGCCCCGGCCCTGGAGGCCCCTGCTCCGAAATTTACGTGGACCGCGGTCCCGCGTTCGGCAAGGAGGGTGGACCCTCCGCCGACGAAAACCGCTACATCGAGATCTGGGATCTCGTGTTTGAGAACTACGAAGTCGACAACGTGAAGTCCAAGACCGACCTTCACATCGTGGGCGAGCTCGAGAACAAGAACATCGATACGGGCATGGGACTCGAGCGCGTCGCTTACCTGCTGCAGGGCAAGCAGAACATCTATGAATCCGACGAGGTTTTCCCGGTCATCGAGGCTGCGGAAAAGCTGTCGGGACGTACTTACGGTGCCAACGAGGAGGACGACGTGCGTTTCCGCGTCGTCGCCGACCACGTACGCTCCGCTCTCATGATCATGAGCGACGGCGTGCGCCCGAGCAACGAGGGACGCGGCTACGTTCTGCGCCGCCTGTTGCGCCGCACCATCCGTTCGATGAAGATGCTGGGGGTTGACGATCAGGTCCTGCCGGCGCTTTTCCCGGTTTCCAAGGCGGCGATGGCGGCCAGCTATCCCGACCTCAACGAATCCTTCGACGACCTTTCGCAATCCGCCTACGGCGAGGAGGAGGCCTTCCGTCGCACCCTCGACCGTGGCACTGAAATGCTGGGAACGGCAGTCGCCGGCGCCAAGAAGAGCAACAGTAGCGACCCTGAGGTTTCGGGTGACGACGCCTTCAAGTTGCACGATACTTACGGTTTCCCCATCGAGTTGACGCTCGAAATGGCGCAAGAGCAGGGCGTCCAGGTGGACGAGGCCAAGTTCCGCGAGCTCATGGCGGAGCAGAAGTCACGCGCCCGTGAGGATGCGCTAAAGAAGCGTCACAACGTGGATCTGAGTCTCTACGACGACTTCAAGAAGCACCTGGAGGCGCCCCAGGAGTTTCTTGGGTACACCGACTTCTCCAGCCGCTCGCGCGTTCTGGGAATTCTCACCGATCAAGGTCCGGTTCCCGCCGTCAGCGCCCCGGCCAGCGTCGAAGTCATTCTCGACCGCTCGCCGTTCTATGCGCAGGCCGGTGGTCAGCTCGCCGATCAGGGTGAGATTCTCTCCGACGACGGCGCAGTGCTTGAGGTCGACGACGTGCAGAAGCCCATCAAGGGCCTCACAGTGCATCAAGCGCGTCTCACCGAGGGAACTCTGACCCTCGACGCCAGTGTCACCGCGACCATCGACGCCGAGCGCCGTGGGGCCATCGCTCGCTCACATACCGCCACCCACATGGTGCACAAGGCCCTGCGCGAGGAGCTTGGACCCCAAGCGACCCAGCGCGGCTCCGAGGATGCCCCCAACCGCCTGCGCTTCGACTTCCAGTGGTCCAACGCTCCGTCGAAGTCCGCCATCGAACAGGTGGAGGCGCGCGTCAATGATCGTCTCCGAGACGACCTCTCCGTCACCACCGTCGAGATGCCGTACAACGACGCCATTGCCCTTGGTGCAATGCACCTGTTCGGTGAGAAGTACGGCGATGTCGTGCGAGTCGTGACCATCGGCCAGGACGGGTGGAGCCGCGAGCTGTGCGGTGGAACCCACGTGGACCACGTCGGTAAGATCGGCGCGGTGTCAATTCTGGGTGAGTCCTCCATCGGCACCGGCGTGCGTCGCGTTGACGCCGTCGTAGGCCAGGGGGCATACGAGTATAACGCGCGCGAGCACGCCCTCGTCTCTCAGATCTCCGACTCCCTCAACGCCCGCCCCGACGAGTTGGCGGACAGGGTTTCGTCCCTCATCGCCAAGCTCAAGGAATCCGATCGCAAGCTCTCCGACATGTATGCCGCTCAGCTCACCTCCGCCATTCCAGAGGTTGTCGCTCACGCTCAGGCCAATCCCACCTCGGGAGTCCTGCTCGCCAGCCGCAACGTGGGCTCCTTCGGTTCGATGGAGGCCCTCCGCAAGGCCGTCACCGACGTGCGTGCACGCCTGGGGGAGGCGCAGCCCTCCGTCGTGGCCCTTGCGGGTATCGGGGAAAGCGGTAAGCCGTATCTCCTCGTAGCGACCAACGAGCTCGCCCGTCAAAAGGGCATCAAGGCCGGAGACCTCGTTCGCAGCGCCTCCAAGGTGCTCGGCGGTGGCGGTGGCGGTAAGCCGGACTTCGCTCAGGGCGGTGGCCAGGACGCTTCCAAGATCGACGAAGCGCTCAACGGCCTCACCAAGCAAGTGAAGACGCTGGTGGACTGAGACCGACATATGCCAGTCTGGATGGGAGTGGACCTCGGCAACGCGAGGGTCGGGATTTCGCTATCGGATCCCGAGCTCAGCGTTGCCACTCCGCTGTGTAACGTAAAAGTGTGGTCCGATTCGTTTGAAGCCCTCGACGAGGTCGTCGATCTCGTCCACGACCATGGAGTGGCTCACGTCGTCGTGGGCTATCCGTTGAACATGGATGGCAGCGAGGGAAAAGCGGCAAAGAAGGCGCGGCGGTGGTCGGCTCAGCTGGGAACACGCTTGGCGCAGGATCACATAGAAATCGAGCTCTCGGACGAGAGGCTCACGACGGTGAGTGCTCATCGTCAGTTGCTGCAGGCTGGGAGGGGCTCTCGAAACCATCGGCAGGTCGTTGACCAGCAGTCGGCGGTTTTGATTCTGCAGTCGGCCCTCGATCACGCTGCGCACCACGATTTGGAAGGGGATGCATGATGGCAGGACGCGATTTGGAGGAATTCTTCCAAGCGGCGCAAGGCGATCAGCAGCCCGACGACACCTATCAGAAGATGGGTATCTCGCAGCCGCCCGCGCCTCCGCAGACCCGTATGGCAATGCAGAGGGTTGCTCGAAAGAAGAAGCGTCATAAGGCTTTGCGCCGGACGCTTATCATTGCCTTCTTTGTCGTTTTCGTGGCGGCGGCGTGGTTTATTTTTTCCCGCGTGAACCTCTCGTCCGTTTCGACGCAGCAGACCCAGGACCACACAAACGTCCAAGACTACCCGGGGCCCGGCTCGGGTTCAGTTGAGTTCACGGTCGAAACGGGCGACTCAAGTGCGGTCATCGGTGAGCGGCTCACCAAAGACGGAATTGTTGCCTCGGCCGACATCTTTACTCAAGCGGTTCTCAACGCGAATGCAGAGTCGAGTCTGCAACCTGGCATCTTCACTCTGAAGTACAGGATGAGCGCGGAAGACGTGGTGGATATTCTGACGGATCCGTCCAATTCGAAGGGTCTGTTGCAAGTCACTTCTGACGCCCGCGTCAGCGACATCGTCAAGGAAGCGGCGGAGCTCTCGGGCACTCCCGAGAAGGATTTCACCGCGATCATCAAGGACCATGGCAAGGGGATTCTGCCCGACGAGGCCAACGGCTCCTTTGAAGGCTGGCTAGAGCCAGGCACGTACGACGTCAAGTCCATGAAGTCCGCTCGCAAGATACTCACCAAGATGGTCAAGGACCGCATCGATAAGCTCGATACCCTTGGCGTTCCCACTGGCTCCGAGCGTGAACGGATCCTCACCATCGCCTCCATCGTGGAGGGGGAGGTCAACAAGGCTGAGTATTACCCAAAGGTGACGCGCGTCATCCTCAACCGTCTCGACAAGAACATGGCGCTGGGAATGGATTCGGTGGTCGCCTACGGCAATAACGTGGCGCCGCGTCAGCTCACCACAAAGATGCTCAACGACACGTCGAACCCGTACAACTCGCGCATCAAGAAGGGTTTGCCGCCGACGCCGATCAACAACCCGAGCAACGACACCATCGCCGCCGCCATGAATCCCGCCGACGGAGACTGGCTCTATTTCGTCACCGTCAATCTGGATACAGGGGAGACGAAGTTCACCAAGAGCGTGAGTCAGTTCGAGAAGTATTCCAAGGAATACGCGGAGTGGGAGAAGAACAACTGAGATAGTGGCCGGGCTTTGAGCTTACGGTATCGCATCAGCCTCGGTTTCGTGAGGCTCAAGTTTGCGCGCGCCAGTAGACGAGATGCGCCAGCAGAGTGGCCGTCGCGAGCACCGGGACGAAGGCAATGGTCCACTCTTCTCGCCGCGGTGCCTTGCGTGCGGCGGTGAGTGCGAGGCTCACGCACCCACAGATCCCAAGCATGAGCCACCACAGACAGACCCCAAGGAATCCGCCGTACATGGAAATTCCCACAGTGAGAAGGACCGTGGCAGTGACGTCGCCCATTCCCAGCGACCCGGGTCGAATGAGTGCCAGCGCCAGTTGAATCAGGCCGCAGACGAGGGCGAGGAAAAGTGCCACCGCCAGGTGAACCCACGTCCAGTTGGTAGGAATCTCGAGACTGTGCAGTGGGAAGGCGGTTCTCCACGAGAGCAGGCCTGCGAAAATCACCGTCTGCGTGGCGAGAGCGAGGAGCACAGCGCGCCGCGGAACGGTGCGAGTTCGCACGTCGTGAACGCTGAGATAGAGGGCGGCGATGAGACTGGGGAAAAGGCTGAGGTAGTGCATTGGCTAAGATGATCTTTCAGTGTGACATTTGAACAGGTATCGGTGAGTAGCGAGTAAGGAGTTGTGCCATGTTGCGTTGGCAGACAGCGGGGGAGTCTCACGGCGAGGCGCTCGTCGCCATGATCGAGGGACTTCCTTCGGGCGTGGAAGTGACCTCTGAGGATATTAAGCACGCTTTGGCTCGTCGCAGGCTCGGATACGGGCGTGGTGCACGAATGGGATTTGAGCAGGACCAGGTGCGAGTTCTCACCGGGGTCCGCCACGGCACCACCCTGGGTTCACCGGTTTCCATTGAAATCGGCAACACCGAGTGGCCCAAGTGGGTCGACATCATGAGTGCCGATCCGCTTCCAGAGGGTACGGATTTGCCCGAGACCGGTCGCAACGCGCCTCTGAGCAGGCCGCGTCCCGGACATGCGGATCTCACCGGCATGCGCAAGTATGCCTTCACTGATTCCCGCCCGATTCTCGAACGTTCCTCGGCGCGTGAGACCGCCTCGCGAGTCGCGCTCGGTCAGGTCGCCGCAAACTTCATGGAGCAAACCATCGGCATCCGCACCATCTCGCACGTGATTTCGATCGGCTCTGCGGCCGTGAGCGAGGGCTCGCCTCTGCCAACCCCGGATGATCGCGCGGCGCTCGACGCTTCGCCGACACACACGCTCGATAAGGACGCCGAGAAGGCGATGATCGCAGCGGTTGACGACGCCAAGAAAGACGGCGATACTCTCGGCGGCATCGTCGAAGTTTTGGCGTACGGAGTTCCGGCCGGCTTGGGAACCTATGTTGAGTCCGACCGCAGGCTCGACGCGGCACTCGCCTCCGCTCTCATGGGAATTCAGGCCGTCAAGGGCGTGGAGATAGGCGACGGATTCGAGCAGGCTCGTCGCCGCGGAACCCAGGCGATGGACGAAATGGTCATCGGCGACGACGGCACGATCACACGCCTGACCAATCGTGCAGGGGGCCTCGAAGGAAGCATGTCAAACGGGGAAGTCATCCGCGTGCGCGCCGCCTTCAAGCCAATTTCTTCTATTCCGCGTGCGCGCAAGACTGTCGATGTGCTCACCGGAGAGCCAGCCGTGGCCATCAACCAGCGTTCTGACACCACCGAGGCCGTACCTGCGGCTGTTGTGGCGGAGGCCATGGTTCAGTTGACTCTCGCACAGTTTGTCCTCGAGAAATTCGGGGGCGACTCCGTTTCCGAGGTCAAGCGCAACTATGAAGGCTACATCAATTCGTGGCCAGAGCACCTGCGCTGAGTCTCAGCGGGATTTTCAATGAAACCAACGCCTTCCACCAGGATTCCCAGAGCTGTCTTCATCGGCATGCCAGGATCGGGAAAAACGCGCATCGGGCGTGAGCTTGCCGGATTACTTAAGGTGCCCTTCAAGGATTCGGATATCGAAATCGAGATGCAGGAGTCGTCGACGATCCCCGAGATTTTTGAGGGAAGGGGCGAGGCCGCCTTCCGCACCATCGAGGCGGAGCTCATCATCAATCGACTCTCCGGCTTCGAGGGGGTTCTCTCCCTGGGCGGTGGCGCACCCATGACCGCCTCGGTCCAGGAGGCTTTGCGGCGCTACGCGGAGTCGGGGGGAATGGTCGTCTTTCTCGACGCGGATCCCCGTGAGGCGATCTCGAGGGCGGGCCGCTCGGGCAATAGACCCCTGCTCGCTCACGACGCGGCCGCTCGGTGGCGTCGGCTCGCCCAGGAGCGTACTCCTGTGTTGAGGAAGATAGCGACGTTTTCGATCGCGACGAAAGGATTCAGCCCCATGGAAGTGGCAAGCAGCATCGAATCAGAGTTGTATGAACACGTGGTGCACGTGGGTGGCGCCGATCCCTACGATGTCACCATCGGCAACGAGGTTCTCGACATGGTGGCGCAGGCCCTCGGTCAGGACGTCCACAAGGTTGCGCTCATTCACACGGAGCCAGTTGCCAGGCACGCGAATCGCGCGTTGAGTTTACTCAACGAGGCCGGCTATAAGGTCACCGACATCACCATTCCCGACGCGGAGGAGGGCAAGACCCTCGACGTGATGGGTTCCATCTGGCACACGCTTGGGGAAGAGGGATTCACCCGCTCCGATGCCATCGTGGGGTTGGGCGGAGGTGCTGCGACTGATGTCGCAGGCTTCGCGGCCGCTACGTGGATGCGCGGCATCCGTTACGTCAACTGCCCCACATCCCTGCTGGCGATGGTAGATGCGTCTACGGGCGGAAAGACGGGCATCAACACGGAGCTCGGCAAGAACTTGGTTGGCAGCTTCTACACGCCGGCCGCAGTTCTGGCAGACATGACAACGCTGGCCACCCTTCCCAACGACATCTTCGTCGAGGGATTGGGGGAGGTCACCAAGTCCGGCTTCATCATGGACACCCACATCCTCGATCTTCTTGAATCCCACTCGCGCGTGCTGCGTGACTTCAACGCGGAGGATCTCACCGGCGCACAACGCGCCGTCATCGCCGACCTCATTCGACGCACCGTCACGGTGAAGTCGAAACACGTGAGCACAGACCTCAAGGAATCCGGGCTGCGCGAATTTCTCAACTACGGCCACACGCTGGCCCACGCCATCGAGCAGATCGAGCACTTCACGTGGAGACACGGGCAGGCCGTCGCCGTGGGCATGGTTTTCGCCGCCGAACTGTCGAATTTGACAGGGCACCTCGACCGTGAAGCGGTGGACTATCATCGCCGTCTCCTCTCGAGCCTGGGATTGCGCACGAGCTGGAGTGGCGGCAGCTTCGACGAAGTTTTGGCGCTGATGCACCGAGACAAGAAGGCGCGTGGAAATACGCTGCGCTTCATCATCCTCGAACAGATCGGGCAACCAATTCACCTCGATGATCCGCCGCTCGATGCGGTCCGTGAGGCGTTCGAACGCATTCGTCATTAGAAACCTAGAAACAGGGGATTTAAGCACATGAGTGAGCAGTCACTACGCAAGGTCGTCGTCGTTAATGGGCCCAATCTCGGGCGCCTCGGCGTGCGTGAGCCTGAAATCTATGGTCACGCCAACCTCGAGACCTTGCGTGCCAAGTGCGCGCAGTGGGGCAAGGGTCTCGGTCTCGACGTCGAGGTGAGGCAGAGCGACGACGAAGCGGAGGTCATCCACTGGATGCATCAGGCCGTTGACGAGCAGACTCCGGTCGTGCTCAATCCCGCGGCCTTCACACACTACAGCTACGGTCTGGCGGACGCCGCCGCCCAGGTGAGCGACGCAGGTCTTCCGCTGGTGGAAGTTCACATTTCGAACCCGGCCGCCCGCGAGTCGTTTCGGCGACACTCCGTCATCTCACCGGTGGCAACCGGTACCATTATGGGCTTTGGCTTTGACGGCTACCGCTTGGCGCTCGAAGCCATCGCCGTGAGAGTAAAAAACGTCGGGTAGGGCTGATACGCTGAAGTTCCATGGTTCAACAACATGGAATTCCTCAGCAGCACATCACTAAACAGATTTTCGTCACCGGTGGTGTCGTCTCTTCTCTCGGCAAAGGCCTCACGGCTTCCTCCCTCGGACGTCTCCTCCGCAGTAGGGGAATCCGCGTTCTCCAGCAGAAGCTGGATCCCTACATCAACGTCGATCCCGGCACCATGAATCCCTTCCAGCACGGCGAAGTGTACGTGACGGAAGATGGAGCAGAAACCGATCTCGACATCGGCCACTACGAGCGCTTCCTCGACGTGTTCCTGTCTCAGCGCGCCAACGTCACCACCGGCCAGGTCTACCAAAACGTCCTGCGCCGTGAGCGTGCGGGCGAATATCTGGGCCAGTGCGTCCAGGTCATTCCTCACATCACCGGCGAAATCAAGGCTCGCATGCGTGCGCAGGCCTCGGACGATGTCGACGTCATCATCACCGAAATCGGTGGAACCGTCGGCGACATCGAATCTCAGCCCTTCATGGAGGCCGCGCGCGAGGTGCGTCGCGAAATTGGACCCGAGAACTGCGTCTTCGTGCACGTTTCGCTCGTTCCCTACATCGCAGCGGCCCACGAGCTCAAGACCAAGCCCACCCAGCACTCTGTGATGATGCTGCGCCAGCTGGGAATCACGCCCGACGCCCTCGTTCTGCGCTCGGACCGTCCGCTGAGCCAGGCCATCAAGGACAAGATTTCCCTCATGTGCGACGTGGACGGCGAAGGCGTCGTCAACTGCGTGGACGCACCCAGCATCTACGACGTGCCCAAGGCACTGTTCGACGAGGGGCTCGACACTTACGTGGTCAGGAAGCTCGGTCTTCCCTTCCACGACGTGGACTGGGCTGAGTGGGGCGAGCTCCTGGAGCGCGTGCACCACCCCAAGTCCGAGGTCTCCGTCGCCATCGTCGGCAAGTACATCGATCTGCCCGACGCCTATCTCTCTGTCACCGAAGCGCTCAAGGCTGGCGGCTTCGCCAACTGGGCCAAGGTGAACATCAAGTGGGTTCAGGCCGACACCTGCGAAACGATGGAAGGCGCCGAGAAGAATCTCGGCGACGTCGACGGAATCGTGGTTCCCGGAGGCTTCGGAATCCGTGGAATCGAAGGAAAGATCGGCGCACTGCGTTGGGCTCGCGAAAAGAAGGTCCCCGCGCTCGGTCTCTGCCTCGGCCTGCAGTCGATGGTCATCGAATACTCGCGCAACGTGCTCGGTCTCGAGGATGCCAACTCCTCGGAGTTTGAGCCCGACGCCGCCAACCCCGTCATCGCCACGATGGAGGAGCAGAAGGAGATCGTCTCCGGAAAGGGCGACATGGGCCACACCATGCGTCTGGGAAGCTATCCCGCGGAACTTCAAGAGGGTTCTCTTGTAGCGCAACTGTATGGCACCACTCACGTCACTGAGCGCCACCGTCACCGCTACGAGGTCAACGTTGCCTACAAGGCGCAATTGCAAGAAGCGGGCCTCAAGATTTCGGGCACGAGCCCCGACGGAGAGCTCACAGAATTCGTTGAATTGCCGCAGGAAACGCACCCGTTCTATGTCGGTACCCAAGCACATCCTGAGTTCAAGTCGCGCCCGACCAAGCCTCACCCCCTGTTTGCAGGTTTGATTGGAGCGGCACTCGAACATCAAGGAAAGTAGGAGGCGCTCTGAGTGGCAGATCTGACCACGGACTCCTCGGCAAACACGGCGCGCGCGCAGCGAGCTGCAGATGTTGAGATGAGCCAATACGTCGCCGATCGCGAACGAGTGAACGAAGAGAAGATCAAGAAGGACGACGAGATCATCTCCCAGTTCGGTGAGTACAGCTACGGTTGGCATGATTCGGATGCAGCTGGCGAAGCTGCAAAGAAGGGCATCAGCGAGGAAGTCGTTCGCGCGATTTCAGCTGACAAGCACGAACCCCAGTGGATGTTGGATTATCGACTCGCCGGTTACAAGGCGTTCCTCGATAAGCCGATGCCCGACTGGGGAGTAGACCTGAGTGGTTTTGACGCTCAGGACTTCAAGTACTACGTGAAGCCGCTCGACAAGCAGGCCAATTCGTGGGACGAGCTTCCGCCCGACATCAAGAACACGTACGACCGTCTCGGCATCCCCGAGGCGGAGAAGAAGCGCCTCGTCTCCGGCGTCGCTGCTCAGTACGAGTCCGAGGTCATCTACAACTCCATCCGTGAGGATCTTAAGGCGCAGGGAGTCATCTTCCTCGACACGGATTCTGCGGTCCAGCAATATCCCGAACTGGTGAAAAAGTACTTCGCCACGGTGGTTCCCTCTGACGACAACAAGTTCGCCGGACTCAACACCGCCGCGTGGTCGGGTGGATCCTTCGTCTACGTCCCCAAGGGCGTCCACGTCGAGATCCCGCTGCAGGCTTACTTCCGCATCAACACCCCGGCAATGGGGCAGTTCGAGCGCACGCTCATCATTGCGGACGAGGGTTCTTACGTTCACTACGTCGAGGGCTGCACGGCACCGATCTATTCTCAAGATTCGCTGCACGCGGCGGTCGTTGAGATTGTGGTGGAGAAGAACGCTCGAGTTCGCTACACCACGGTGCAGAACTGGTCCAACAACGTCTACAACCTGGTGACGCAGCGCTCTTACGTCAAAGAGGGCGGCACCATGGAATGGGTCGACGGCAACATCGGCTCCAAGGCGACTATGAAATACCCGGCGTGCATCCTCGCTGGTCCCTACGCCAAGGCGGAAACCATGTCCATCGGTTTCGCTGGCAAGGGGCAGTACCAGGACACGGGTGCAAAGATGATCCATCTCGCCCCCCACACCAGCTCCACCATCGTGGCCAAGTCCATCTCGAAGGACGCCGGTCGCTCCGCCTACCGCGGACTCGTCAAGATTGTCGACGGGGCTGAGGGTGCGCATTCATCGGTGGTATGCGATGCGCTCTTGGTAGACGACTATTCGCGTTCCGACACCTACCCCCACGTGGACGTGCGCGAGGACAACGTGACCATGGCCCACGAGGCCACGGTTTCCAAGGTTTCCGAAGATCAGCTCTTCTATCTGATGAGCCGTGGAATTGAGGAGAAGGAGGCCATGGGCATGATCGTCCGAGGCTTCGTCGAACCTATTTCCAAGCTGCTTCCGATGGAATATGCCCTTGAGCTCAACCGTCTCGTTGAGCTGCAGATGGAAGGATCGGTGGGCTGATCATGAGTAACGCTACTTCACAAGAGGTTTCCATGCCCGTTGCGGATCCCAACGATCCGTACAAGGCACCAGCCCTCATGCCCTCCAGCGCAGACAAGGAACCGCGGTCCTTCTCTCCCGACGCCTTTGCCGTTCCGACGCGCAAGATTGACGATTGGCGCTACACCCCGGTCGAGCGCATCTCCGAGTTCTTCGACGTTTTCACGCCGTCGAATGCGACCGAGATCTCCGCGAGCTACATCGACGGGTCGGCCGTGTCGGAAAGTAGTGGGGTTTCCTTCCGCTCGATTGAAAAGACGCAGGCTCCGGCGGGAACCGTTCTGAAGCCGAGCGATCGAGCCTCTGCCGTGCAGTGGGCATCGACGGACAGGACGTACGCACTGGAGATCACCAAGGACCAGAGCATTCCAGTTCTCGTGAATATCACCGGCGCTGGGCTCGCTTTGGACGCGCTTCACTTGGTGATTGTCGCCGGCGAAAACGTTCACGCCGACATTGTTCTTGAGCATTCAGGGCAGGCGCGTCTGGCTGAGGGCGTCGAGCTCTCGACTGGCAAGCATTCCGAGGTGTCGCTGACCTCGATTCAGGAATGGACCAACGATTCCAAGCACGTCGGCTCACACAGGCTGCACGTGGGGGAGGGTGCTCACCTGCGTCACTCCGTCGTCACGCTCAGCGGTGACGTGGTGCGCCTGCGCATGGATCAAGACTTCGGCGGCCCCGAGGGTGACCTCAATATGCTCGGCATTTACTTCGTCGATCCCGGTCAGCACATCGAACATCGCACGATGGTGGTCCACAACTATCCTGAGTGCAAGTCTCGGGTTGTCTACAAGGGTGCCCTCGATGGAAAGGACGCGCATTCCACATGGGTGGGCAATGCGCTGATCCAACCGAGTGCTCCCAACACGGATTCCTACGAACTCAACCGCAACCTGGTACTCACACCGGGGGCAATCGCTGACTCTGAACCGAACCTCGAGATTGAGAACGGCAATATTGTCGGCGCCGGGCACGCGAGCTCAGTGGGTCGTTTCGACGACGAGGAGCTGTTCTACCTGCAGTCGCGTGGAATTCCTGAGATCGAAGCTCGGAAACTCGTCGTGCGCGGATTCTTCGGTGAGCTCGTTGACCAAATCGGTATCGCAGAGATTTCGAAGCACCTCATGGGTGTTATCGACCGCCGACTCGCTCGCGGCGAATCAGACGAAATGAAGCATGTTTTGGAGGAGAACTGAAATGCAGCACACTCTTGAAATCAAGGATCTGCACGCCGCGGTCGAGACGAAGGAAGGTCGCAAGGAGATTCTGAAGGGCGTCAACCTCACCGTTCATTCGGGTGAAACGCACGCCATCATGGGCCCCAACGGGTCGGGCAAGTCAACGCTCGCCTACACTCTGGCAGGCCACCCCAAGTATGAGGTCGAATCCGGGCAGGCATTGCTCGACGGCCAGGATCTGCTGAAGATGACCGCCGATGAGCGCGCGAAGGCGGGGTTGTTCCTTGCCATGCAGTACCCGGTGGAAGTCCCGGGAGTCTCCATGACGAACTTCCTGCGCACTGCCAAGACTGAGGTCGAAGGCAAGGCGCCCGCCATTCGCAGCTGGGTCAAGGATCTGCAAGGTTCCATGAAGAAGCTGCGCATGGATCCCAAGTTTGCACAGCGCTCCGTCAACGAAGGCTTCTCCGGCGGAGAGAAGAAGCGCGCCGAAGTTCTTCAGCTTGAGCTCTTGAAGCCCAAGTTCGCCATTCTTGACGAAACCGATTCGGGCCTCGACGTCGATGCGCTCCGCGTCGTGTCCGAAGGTGTCAACCGCGCCAAGGAAGACAACGACTTCGGCATTCTCATGGTGACTCACTACACGCGCATTCTGCGCTACATCAAGCCCGACATCGTTCACGTGTTCGCCGACGGTCGCTTCATCAAGACCGGTGGCCCTGAGCTCGCCGACGAACTGGAAGAGACCGGTTATGATCAGTATCTTCCGGAAGGTTCCGATTCGGAGTCCGCGCTGGCGTAAGCACTAGCGCAAGAGGAATCTCTTCGTGGAAAAATGCCCACTCACTTCCTCAAAAACGAAAGTGAGTGGGCATTTTTCCACGAACAACGGGTGCTTAAACACTGAGCACATGAATCTCACTTGCAGCGGCAAGTGAGCCAAGTATGGAGGATGGACACATGGTAGATTTTGCAGCAATCAAATCAGAGTTTCCGATTCTGAATCAAAAGATCCATGGCCATCCGCTCGTTTACCTCGACTCCGGTGCTACTGCGCAGAAGCCGCAGGCCGTGATAGACGCTGAGTCTGACTTCTATGAGACCATCAATGCGGGCGTGCACCGTGGTGCTCACGAGTTGGCAGCACGCTCGACCATTGCCTTTGAGGACGCTCGTGCAAAGGTCGCAAAACTCGTCAACGCCGGCGCGGAGGAAGGTCACGAAGAGATCGTCGTCACTGCTGGGGCCACGGCGGGGCTGAATCTATTGGCAACGGCCTTTGGTAACGCAAGTCTGGGCCGTGGGGGAGAACCCGCCAAGCGCTTTGCGATCAAGCCCGGTGATGAGATAGTCGTCTCCAAGGCTGAACACCATTCTGTGCTCTTGAGCTTCCAAGAACTCGCCGCTCGCACTGGGGCCACGTTGAAGTGGTTCGACCTCGACGAGTACGGTTCCATTCTTTCCGACACCGCAGATACGGTCATCACCCCACGCACCAAGGTCGTGGCTGTCACCGAAATCAGCAATGTTACCGGCGCCATCACCAATGTCGCTCCCATCATCGAGCGCGCTCACGAGGTGGGTGCACTGGTGGTTCTGGATATTTGCCAGTCGGTTCCACACATCCCAGTGGACGTCAAGGCTCTTGATGTGGACTTCGCCTGCTGGAGTGGCCACAAGATGTACGGTCCCACCGGTGTCGGTTTCATGTACGGTCGGCGTGAGCTGCTGGACGCACTACCCCCGGCGAGCTTTGGTGGCTCGATGGTTGAGCTTGCATGGATGGACAAACCCGCGCAGTACATGGAGCCGCCCGCACGCTTCGAGGCAGGCACTCAGCCCGTGGCGCAGGTCGTAGCCGCAGGTGTTGCCGCCGAATGGATGATGAACATCGGGGTGGAAAACATCGCTGCGCACGAGAAGCTCATCACCCGTGAACTGTTGAAGCTGGGAGATATTCCGGGCGTAAAAATTCTCGGACGACCCGACATGACTGACCGCATTGGGACGGTTGCCTTTGAGGTTGACGGCGTGCATCCCCACGACGTGGGTCAGTTCATTGATGCCCAGGGCATCGCAATTCGTGTGGGTCACCATTGTGCCCAGCCGATTCATCGCCACTTCGGCTATTACGCCTCCAACCGTGCCTCGTCCGGTGTCTATAACACGCCAGAGGACGCGCAGGCGCTCGTCGAAGCCGTCTCCCAGGTGAGGGGTTACTTCCTGGGAAAGTGAGGTTGAGGCCGGCGGCCTTGACAACAATTTCGCACTGAATGGATGCGGTGCTGCTCCGGTGCAGCTGCACGGTGACATACAGCGGCATTCAGTGCGAAATTATTTTTACGCATTTACTCGCTTAATCTCCCTGCGCCTATTAAGCAGAGCTGCTCCAGCGCACACCAGGGCAGAGATCACTAGCAGTGTTGCAGCGAAGGGCCACGGTGTCATGTGCCCATTCTCGCCAAAGCCGACGAGACGACCAAAGAAGGCCTTCCACCACATCGGTAAGAACTGGAAAATCGAGATGAGAAGCGGCACTACCACGATCACTGTGGCACAAACGATCAACCGCACCACGGTTCCGGTTCGGTCGAGGAAAATCCCAATCAGCAGACCGATAGAGCTGGCAAGGAAGAGCATCACGGCGCTGAGGAACCAAATCAGGAAGAAATGCGACGTGGGAACCATCACACCGAAGCCGCCGTACGCATAGCTCGTGGCGAAGAGAACTTCGACTGAGTAGAGCGTTGGGAAAACGTTGTTGACGATGAGCGCCAGAGCTGTGATGATGAGGCCCTGCGCCACGCTGACAATCGCGATGGACAGGATGCTGATCCACACGATCTTGCCGCGAGAGAATCCGTTCTGAATGAAGAACTTGAAGTCGGAGCTGCTGCTCACGCCCGCGAGAATGCCCACGAAGATCATGGACGAAAAAATGACGTCCGTTCCTCCGAAGGTCCCTTGCCCTTGCGTGCTCTGGAGCGCTGCGACGACGATGAGGGGAGCAAGCACTCCCAACCCAATGAAAAACGCGAAATATATGCCGATGCCTATGCCCGATTGACGCATTTTGTAACGCAGAGCACAGGGGAGTGCTGTCGAAGAGGGAAGAACTTTCATCGTGCCACCTCCGTGGAGTTATGGGAGTCATGGGAGTCATCAGTGAAGTCGCTGTCCATAGTTCGCAGCGATGGGTTCTGACCGAATTTGTGCGCCTGAGCCAGCCGCACGAAGTAATCCTGCAGCCCCAGGTATTCAATACGAAGGCCGGCTGGGACGTCAGGGGGAACGGTGCCTTTGACGTATACGGTCATCTGGCCGGTGATGCGATTGCTCGAGAGCACGTCGAGGTTTGCTGTGAACTCTTCCGCGAGATCAGGGGATCCTTCCACACTGAATGCTGAACGCTCCATGGACTCGGCATCGCCCTGCTCTAGAATCACGCCGTCGTCGATGATGACGACGCTTTCGACCAGATGCGAAATCTCCTCGATGAGATGTGTCGAGATGACGAAGCAGCGTGGCCTATCAGAGAAGGTCTGTATGAGTTCGCGGTAAAAGAACTCGCGATGTGTGGCGTCGAGACCGAGGACGGGCTCATCGAGAAAAATATAATTCGCTGGCACGCACAATGCGGCGATGAGTTTGGTGATGGTGCGATATCCCGTCGAGAGCTTCTTGAAACTGAGACTCGTCTGAAGCTCAAACCCGTTGATCAAGTGGTTCGCCAAATCCCAATCGAAGCCGCCGAAAAAGCCTTCCGTCATCGTGAAGATGGTAGAGACTTTCATGCTTGGGGGGAACAGGTTGTCTTCGCTCATCAGATACAGATGCCGCAGTGCGGGGGAGTTGTCGATGACGGGTTCGCCGTCGAGCTCCACCTCTCCCTCGGTTGTGAAGATCCGATTGTTGATGATGTTGAGCAGCGTCGACTTTCCAGCACCGTTGTTGCCCAGGAGCGCGTAGATTGTACTGGGCTCGAAGGTGAGACTGACGTTGTTGAGCGCTTGTTTTTCTTTATATCTCTTGGTGAGATGCGATATTTTTAATGTCATTCGAAACTTCCTTTAATCATGTCGATCAGTTGGTCCCGTGAGATTCCGAGGTTTCTCGCCTCAGTGACGAGTGCGGACACCTCATCGTGGAGCAGCGTCGCGCGGCGCTCGTTGACGAGTTTCCGGTGTGTTCCTGGGGTGACGAACATGCCAATTCCGCGACGTTTCTCTAAATAGCCCTTGCTCACCAGCAGGTTCATTCCTTTGAGAACTGTTGCGGGATTGATTTTGTATGTGGTTGAAATCTCGGTGGTGGAGGGTACCTGCTCGCCTTCTGGCACCGCACCGGTGAGGATCAGGTCCTCGATTTGGCCTGCGACCTGTTGAAAAAGTGGGCGTCCATCCGTATCCGAAAAGTTCATAATGGCATCATAGCCTCCTCTATTGTCTCATTGGTCAACTACTTAAGTAACTAACCATGTAAGTACGATATCACGGGGTCCCTTGTAAGGCAATTCAGCCGCTCATCGGAGGTTTACGGCCACTGAGGAGCGCAGATGCGCGCGGCAGCGGTCGATATTCTCCGATGAGCTCCCATTTCTCTGCTTGAGAAGTTCCGGCAACACCCTTGCATAGTGGTGACTCAGAGGGAAGAATGGACGAAGCGATGCGGCGAGGGCCACATGCTGATTGGTTTTCGAGAATGGACGGGTTGAGAATGGCCGATTTTGGGCTTGCTGATGACGATCTTGAGCAGATGTATCAAGAGTTCATTCTCGAGACGTCGCGCGATCCTCACGGCAAGACAAGCTTTGCGGAGGATGTTTCCGTTGAAGGTGGTAGCAGTAGCGAGAGTGGCGTCATTGATGCCGATGCGCGTGACGCCGAGCATTCCAAGCTCACTCACACGCTCCGAGCGGAATCAACCGCCGCGCAGGCGCATGAATCGTGCGTGATGGCCCAGTCACACCAGTTCAACCCCACGTGTGGGGACGAGGTGACCGTTCGCGTTAACCTCACCGATGGCACTGATGGCAAGCCAAACACTATTGAATCGCTCGTGTGGGACGGTCACGGCTGCTCGATTTCGCAGGCCAGCCTTTCCGTGATGACCGACATGGTTGAGGGTAAGACCGTCAGTGAGTTCACGCAGCTGTCGGAAACTTTCCACGATCTCATGAATTCCCGCGGCAAGGGGCTCGACGACGAAGCAAAAGAAGATCTTTTGGATGATGCCATGGCGTTTCAGGGCGTTTCCAAATATCCCATGCGCATCAAGTGCGCACTGCTGGGATGGGCGGCGGTGAAGGATTCGGTTGCTCAGGCGCTGACGAGAGTTCCCGAAGGCAGTTCCGCAAAATAAGCGGCTATCAGGCAACCGGGAAATACAGAATACGTAATACGCAGTAAGCAAGGACGTAAGGAGGCACGATGTCGGACTCAGATTCCCTCGTTCCAGGGCCCAGTTATTCAATTCTGGATGCCGTGATGAAAGAGGTGCCCGATGAGGGTTTAGCGCGAAAGGTCATTTCGAACCCCACGTTGGCCGGAACTATCGGTCATCAGGGTGAGGATTCCGCGGAGGGAGCCTCTTCTGCACCCAGCGTTGAGGATTCCGCAAACGCGGGTGACGCTCAGCCGGTGACGATCGACATCAAAGCCGTCGACGACATCGGACGTGCGACCGCTGAGGACATTAAAGAAGCCATGCATCAGGTAATCGATCCCGAACTCGGAATCGACGTGGTGGATCTCGGCCTCGTCTACGGCATCGAGATCGACGAACTCAATCGCGCCATTCTCACTATGACGCTGACGACTCCCGCGTGCCCACTGACGGATCTTCTCGAGGATGAGACTGCGAGCGTTCTCGCTGGGCTCGTCGAAGAGTTCCGCATCGATTGGGTCTGGACCCCGCCGTGGTCCATGGACATGATCACTCCCGAGGGTCGCGAACAACTCAACGCCATCGGGTACAACTTCTGAGTCGTATCCTCTCAGAAGTTTCAAGGTGTGGGAGAGTAGCTACCGAATTGGGTGGCTGCCCTCCCACACCTTTATAGGCTGGTATGAATTAGTGGGAGCCGGTAGGAGACAGCCGGTGTGCTGAGAACCACGGTGTCCTCAGCGCCAGATCAGTCTTCAACGACCGTGCCCTTAGGCACTACGGTCACGCCGGAGGGGGAGATGGTGAAGCCGCGCTCGAGATCGTGCTCGCGGTCGATGCCCACGGTGGCATTCTCCCTGATCACAACGTTCTTGTCGATGATTGCACGGTAGATGCGAGCGCGTCTCTCCACCACGACGCCGTCGAAGAGCACCGAATCCACGACCTGAGCCCACGAGTGGATCATCACCTGCTCGGACAGGATGGAGTGGTGCACCTCTCCGCCGGAGACGATGGAGCCCGGCGCAACAATCGAATCGGTGGCGTGTCCCATGCGGTCCTCGTTGGAATGAACGAACTTTGCGGGTGGCAGCGAGCCGGTATTCGTGTAAATCGGCCATTCCATGTTGTAGAGATTGAACTCGGGGACGACGGCGATGAGGTCCATGTGTGCGTCGTAGAACTGATCGATCGTACCCACGTCGCGCCAGTAGGCGGCGTCCTTTGCATTGGAGCCGGGGATGAGGTTCTTGGTGAAGTCGTAGACTCCGGCCTCATGCCGATCCGCAAAATAAGGGGCGATATTGGTGCCCATGTCGTGTTGCGTGTTGGCTGCCTTCTCGTCGATCCGAAGGGCCTCGAAAAGTGCGTCCGTATTGGCGACGTAGTTGCCCATGGAGGCGAGCATGCGCGTTGGATCGTCGGCGAGACCTTCCGTTGTCTCCGGTTTCTCCTGGAATCCTGTGATCAAGTCGGGATGCTGCGGATCCGATTTGATCACGCCGAATTGGTTGGACTGACTGATGGGCTGACGGATGCCAGCGACGGTGAATTCGGCTCCGGACTCGATGTGCTGGGTGACCATCTGCTCGAAGTCCATCCTGTAAACGTGGTCCGCCCCGAGGATCACGAGGATATCTGGTTGAACATCTTCGATGATGTTGATGGTCTGGTTCACGGCATCCGCGCTGCCCAGGTACCACCTCTTCCCGAGCCGCTGCTGAGCGGGCACGGGGGAGACGTAGGAGCCAAGCAGGGGAGAGAAGCGCCAGGTGTTGGAGATGTGGCGGTCGAGAGAATGGGATTTGTACTGCGTGAGCACGATGATTTGACGATATCCGGAGTTGACGAGGTTACTGAGCGGGAAGTCAACGAGGCGATAGACTCCTCCGAAGGGGACCGCAGGTTTCGCACGATCCTTCGTCAGCGGCATGAGTCGGGTGCCTTCGCCGCCTGCGAGAACGATTGAGAGGATCTTGGGGTTCTTTTTCATCAGACCTCCTTAAGTCTGCAGTGCGGACGACGCGCCATGCGTGATAAGCGGCATCCTCATCCAACGGCATCTACGACGTCGGCTTGCGGCTGTTGAGAGCTCTGCGTGTCGTTCTGCTGTGAATGGCACATCGAAAACGTTCGCTTTTATCATCTCACTTTTCGCTCGCTTACGCCGCGGAGTTTCGCGAAAGAACCACGAAACACGGTCGTAGCGGGTGGGGAGTATTCTGTTTCAGGTGTCGGGAAGATGGCTGTCCTGCGCCGGTACGACATAATTCCTTTAGTTTCTTCAACGAGGAGAGAAAAAATTGGCAGGACTGTTTACCTGGAAAATGCATGGCGACGGGAAGACCCTCAAACCTGGTGAGGTTGTTGAGCCCGACGAAAGACTCACATGGGGTCGCACTGCGAGCATCGGTGCTCAGCATGTGATCGCAATGTTCGGAGCGACCTTCCTCGTCCCGATTCTCACGGGATTCGATCCCTCCACTACTCTTTTCTTCACGGCACTCTCGACGGCGCTGTTCCTCCTGATCAACAAGAACAAGCTGCCCTCCTATCTCGGTAGCTCCTTCGGCTTCATCGCGCCGATTGCCGCAGTGAGCAGTGCGCACAAGGGTCTGGCCGTTGCCAGCTTTGGAATTCTCGTCACAGGTTTGCTGCTCGTGCTCGTGGGCCTTCTCGTCCACTACGCCGGCGCGAAGTGGATCGACATTATCATGCCACCAGTGGTGACGGGTGCCATTGTCGCCATCATCGGCTTCAACCTCGCCCCCTCGGCGTGGAACAACTTCAAGGCAGCGCCGGTCACGGCAATTGTGACGTTACTCGCTGTCCTTCTCATCTCCGTGCTTTTCCGCGGCCTGCTGGGACGCCTCAACATTCTGCTCGGTGTCATCGTCGGCTATTTCTTCGCGATGGCGCGCGGTGAGATCGACTTCGGCAAGGTCAACGCTGCGGCCTGGGTTGGTCTGCCTCAGTTCCACCTGCCGCAGGTCGATTTCAGTGTTCTCGCCATGTTCATCCCCGTGGTCCTCGTGCTGATCGCAGAGAATATCGGTCACGTGAAGTCAGTGTCTCAGATGACTGGCAAGGATTACGACAACCAGATCGGCACGGCCCTGTTTGCAGACGGTCTCGGAACGGTCTTTGCGGGATTCGGTGGCGGCTCCGGAACCACCACCTACGCCGAGAACATTGGCGTGATGGCCGCTACAAAGGTTTATTCGACGGCCGCGTACTGGTGCGCTGCGGCGTTCGCACTCATCCTCAGCTTCTGCCCGAAGTTCGGTGCCATCATCAACACGATTCCCGTGGGTGTTCTCGGCGGCGTGACCACGTTGCTCTACGGCATGATCGGCATGCTTGGTATCCGCATCTGGGTGGAGAACAAGGTCGATTTCGCACGTCCCATCAACATGATGGTGGGAGCGGTCGTGATGATCGTGGGCATCGCCGACTTTACTTTTGCCATCGGCAACGTCACCTTCAACGGCATCGCCATTGGCTCCATCGCAGCGCTCGTGATGTACCACGGGCTCAAGGCTATCGGCAAGCTCACCGGAACCGTTCGCTCCGACCAGGACGTCGACAACAAGGCCGACGACGAGACGGTCGAGAAGGATCCGCCGCTGCTCTGAGTTTCGCTCGGGCTTGTTTGTGTAGTGATCGACTGGCCCCCCCTGCAGGTGTCCTCAATTTTGAGGATGACCTTGCAGGGGGCCAGTTTGTATATGTCCGCTTTTATATCTTCGTTGCCCAGAAAGTGACGGCGGAGGCGGAGGCCACGTTGAGACTGTCAACGCCGTGACCCATGGGGATTTTGACGGTGAGGCTCGTGTGCGCGATGGTGCGTTGCGAGAGGCCGTCGCCTTCCGTACCGAAGACCATGGCGAGCTTCTCGATGTGCTGAGGATCGCTTGAGGGGGAGGAGAGTCGGTCGACCAGATCGTCGAGGCTGATTGAGTCGTCGGTGAGCGCCATCGCAGCTGTCGTGAAGCCCAAAGTGTGTAGTTCCTCGATGGAGGGGGAGGGCCATGCGTGAACGTCGTCGCCTCCGATGCGCGTCCATGGCACTTGGAAGACGGTTCCCATGGAGACGCGAGCTGCGCGACGGTAGAGCGGGTCAGCGCAGGAGGGAGTCACGAGAACGGCATCCACATCGAGTGCGGCCGCGGAGCGCATGATGGCCCCGACGTTGGTGTGATCCACTATATTTTCGAGGACGGCGACGCGACGTGCGGTGGCGCAGATCTCTGACACGCTCGGCAGTTTCCAGCGTCGCATGGCGCTGATGGCTCCGCGATGAAGACGATATCCGGTGATGCGTTTTAGCTGTTCGGGAGAGGCGACGTACACGTCAACGTCGGGACCAAAGTTGGCGTCGACGAGGGCAAATTCGTCTTTCATGCCGTCGAGCCACGGTTCCTCAACGAGGAAGGAGAGTGGTTCCCGGCCCGCAGCCAGTGCGCGATCGATGACCTTGGGAGACTCCGCAATGAAAATGCCTTTTTCAGGTTCGAGCTTGTTGCGAAGTTGGAGCTCTGTGAGGTGCGTATACGCTTCGAGACGCGGGTCTTCAATGTCGTCGATATGGATCAGATTCACGCCGACCAGCCTAGCAGCGGACGCAGAAGTTGCGGATGAGATCGCGACTCACCGAGTGGCGAAAGATACGAAGATAGTGTTATAGTTCTATTCGTTGCCTTAAGGGTAATGTCCGGGTGGCGGAATGGTAGACGCGCTAGCTTGAGGTGCTAGTGCCTAATTTTAACGGGCGTGCGGGTTCAACTCCCGCTCCGGACACCACAGCTGTTTTGAGGAGGGCGAGTCTCATGCGAGACCCGCCCTCCTTGTGTTTTATGACTTCCCGCGCACCGAAGTCACCGCTGAGCGCGCGCGGTGCCGCTGCGCAAGCAAGCCACCGCTGTGGATAGATCTACCGCTTCCATTTCCTCTCGAGCTCCTCGATGCACGTGGAGGTCGGATTCGCGAGGAGACGGAAAAGATCCCTCTTCGCGTCGGCCCGCACTTGCGCCGAAGGGCCGTTGTGCTTGATGTATTTAAGAAGAAGCCTCATGCGTTCCTCGCGGGGACTCGCTCCGGGGCGGGGCTTGTTGTGGGGGAGATTTGACGGTTGGTTCCGCAGCGTCTCTTCGCTTAAGCGTGAAGTATCCATAAGAAAACCTTAATGCGACAGATATCTACAATTTGTTAATTTTTTGTGGTGATGGGTGATGAATCACTGTCTCGCCTCATGCAATACTGGTCGTATGACTTCGGCCCTCTTTCTCGTGAACACAGCATCCCTTCCTTCGAACCTCGTTACTGGCAGCCATCTCACCCTGTCTCCCGAAATCTTTCGGCATGCAGTGAAGTCGATGCGGTTGAACGACGGCGACGAGCTCATGCTTTCCGACGGACAGGGCCTTCGCGTCACCAGCGTTCTCTCCGATGCTGAGAATGGTGTGGTGACAATCTCTTCGATCGAACGCGAACCAGCCCCGAAGGTGCGACTGCGCCTGATCCAGGCCCTGGCGAAAGGTGGCCGGGACGAGATGGCAATCGAGGAGAGCACCGAAATCGGGGTCGATGAGGTCGTGCCGTGGCAGGCGGACCGCTCCATCGTGCAGTGGAACGGATCAAAGGCCGCGAAGGCGGCGCGCAAATGGGACGCGCTCCTCACTGCGGCAAGTGAACAGTCGCGCAGGGCGTGGAAGCCGGTGTTGGCAGACGTGGTATCCACCAAGCAGCTTGTTCGTCTCTGCGAGCAGGAAACCGCCCGTGGAAATCTGATGGTGGTGTTGCACCAAGATGCCACACAGACGTGGGAGGGCATCGAGCAGCGATGCGTTCATCTCGCGGTCGAGGCCCGTGGCGCCGCCGTACCCCCCGTTATTTCTTTTGTCGTGGGACCTGAGGGGGGCGTGAGCGACCGTGAGATCGGTCTGCTCACCGCTGCGGGGGCGGAATCCGTCGTCATCGGATGTAACATTCTGCGCGCCTCAACGGCTGGACCAGTTGCCGTGACGTTGTTGAGCAGAGTCTTGGGCCGCTTCTGACTCGTCACTGCTTCCGCGTCGAGAGTCGGGGCGATGCGTGTCTGCTCGCGTGACAGAATAGAAGGGACGATTGAGTACATACTGCCAGGAGCAGGCTTAACCTGCCCGGTAGAGAAAGTGAGACACCATGACTGCTGATGTGAAGAACTCCGTGAAAACTGAAGCGGATTGCCTTTTTTGCAAGATCATCGCTGGCGAGATCCCCAGCTACAAAGTGTATGAGGACGACGTCGTCTACGCCTTCAAGGACATCAATCCCAAGGCAAAGGTGCACGTGTTGGTCGTTCCTAAGAACCATTACAAGAACGTCGCCGAGCTCGCAGAGCAGAGTCCCGAGACACTTGTTCACATCGTCGAGACGGCGAAAAACATCGCGAACGACGCATTCGGAGGCAGTTTCCGGCTCATTTTCAACACGGGTAAAGAGGCCGGGCAGTCGGTGTTCCACGTTCACGCCCACGTGCTGACAGGTGAGGTTCTCGACGAGTAAGAGCTGTAAAGTGGGGTCCGTAAGGCGGGCCATAAAGCGGTCTATAAAGTGGGTCGGCGCCCCGTTCGCTGCAGGCTCAGTGCACGTCTGCGGCTTGAGAAATAATGATCCCGGCTGCAATGCAGCCACTTCACAGATTCTTCAGTAGTGAAAGGTTCTTTTTGGGCACAACGACACGTTCCATGACGATTCCGACACAAGTGAATCCTACGGCGGTTTTGGGGCCGGTGGATGAGGTGCTCAGAGAGATTGAACAGGGCTATCCAGATCTCACCATCGTAGTGCGGGGCAATAGAATCTCAATTCAGTCCCACGCGGTGGATTCCGAAGCGAACGCACTCGATGCGGAGCGCTTCCTGGGTGATCTCATTGAAGCGGCGGCCTCGGGCTCGCCACTCGATGCCGATGCGGTGCATCGTCTCCTCGAGGAACGTCGTGTGGTCTCCGGAAATCACGGTGGGCTGCGTCGCCGCGTCGTGCGGGAGGCCCTCGGAGCGGCCTCCACAAAGTCTCACAGAGACTTGCGCTCTCGTGAATCTCAAACACGGCAGTCCCGAACACGGGAGAGTGAGGATCTCGCCGAGATTACCGATGGCAGGCTTCCTCGCGTTATTACGTTTGCACTGGGTGTTCCGGTGCGCCCCAAGACTGCGGGCCAAATTGAGTACGTTGATTGCATTGACCACAACGTGATCACCTTCGGTATCGGGCCGGCGGGAACCGGAAAGACGTACCTCGCGGTCGCCAAGGCGGTTCAGGCATTTGAAAACAAACAGGTTCGCCGCATTATCCTGACGCGACCGGCCGTCGAGGCGGGGGAGAACCTGGGATTCCTTCCCGGAACCCTCAGCGAGAAAATCGACCCCTATCTTCGTCCTCTCTACGATGCGCTCTCAGACATGCTCGGTTCCGAACAGCTCAAGCGCTACATCACCGACGGAACAATTGAGGTCGCTCCGCTCGCCTATATGCGAGGCCGCACGCTCAACGACGCCTTTGTCATTCTCGATGAGGCGCAGAACACCACCGAGCAGCAGATGAAGATGTTCCTGACGCGACTCGGCTTCAACACCACCATGGTGGTGACGGGAGACGTCACGCAGGTCGATCTCGGCGTCACGCGCTCGGGGCTCAAATCCATCGAAAGAATTCTGGGTAATATCCCCACCATCACGTTCGTTCACCTCGGTGCCGCGGACGTGGTTCGCCACTCACTCGTCGGCAAGATAGTGCAGGCCTACGAACGTCACGCCGAGCAGGCCTCCACCAAGGAGAAAGCATGAGCGTCGAAGTTGGCAACGAAACAAACTGGAGCATCGACCCCAAGCAGTTCTCCGATCTTGGTGTGTGGGTCATGGACCAAATGAAGGTCAGCACCCAATCCGACCTCACACTCACCTTCGTCGATCCCGCACCCATTGCCACGCTGCATGAGAAATGGATGAATCTCGAAGGACCGACCGATGTCATGAGCTTCCCCATGGACGAGCTGCGTCCAGGCACGGGCTCTGTCACGCCAGCGGGCATACTCGGAGACATCGTCATCTGCCCGGACGTCGCGGTCCAGCAGGCCGCGGCTGCAGGTCATTCGGCCGTTGAAGAGATCATGTTGCTCACCACTCACGGAATCCTGCATCTCCTCGGTTTCGACCATGCGAGCCCAGAGCAAGAGCATCAGATGTTCATGCTGCAGCGTCAGCTTCTTCTCACCTTCTTGGCGCAGCGTCCCGGGAATCTGGAGGAGATCAGGTTGGAGCCGGGCTCTGTGGATATGCTGGCACGCTACTATGCCGACATGGCGGCGCAGAAGGCACGCGACGACAAGGGTCCTGCAGGCTCTCACGGAAATGAATCGGAGGCAGAGCGCTGATATGACGCCCAATATTTTGTTGATCTGTGTTCTGGGAGTTCTCACGCTCCTTCTCGCGTGGCTGTCCCTGCTGCTGGCGGGACTGGAAGCGGCGGTGACGCGGGTGACCCGCTCGTCGCTCAACAATCTCACACTCGAGACTCAGACCGATGAGAGCCTGACGAAATTCGCGCGCATGAAGCGCCTGGAGAAGATCAACCGCGTTCAGTCGGTCGTCACTGACCGCAACGCCACCGCCTCATCTGCGGCCTTCTTCCGCATCGTCTTCAACATTCTCTGCGGAGTTCTGGTCACCATCATCGCCGCTCAGTTCACGGACGGCTGGTGGATCGACCTTCTCGTCGGTCTCGCCGGTGCCTTGATCGTGGGCTTCCTCTCGGTGATGTTCCGTCCGCGAATGACGGGTGCGGCCAAACCGCTTGACCTCATGGTGCGGCATTCGCGCATGCTCAAGATTGCCGTTGTCCTCACACCCTTTGCGCGGATTACGGGCGTTGGCAAGGGTTTCAGGGAGGATAAAGACAAGGACTTCGTCGACGACGAGTCGATCGAGAAGATCCACTACGAGCAGGGCAAGGCGATGGTCGACCGCATGGTCGAGGCCACGACGCTCGACCCAGAGATTGCCGAGATGCTGCGCAACGTGGTGACGCTGTCAGAGACGCTGACTCGCGAGATCATGGTGCCGCGCACCGATATGATCTGCGTGGGGGAGCACGAGACGCTCACTGCCACCCTCCAGCTCTTCTCCCGTTCGGGCTTTTCGCGCATTCCCGTCATCGGCGATTCTGTGGACGATCTCGTGGGAATGGCCTATCTCAAGGATGCCGTGCGCGCCACTGCCTTCAATCCTGAGGCCGGAAGTCGTGAGGTGCGTACCATTGTGCGCGACCCACTGCTGGTGCCCGAGTCCAAGCCGACGGACGATTTGTTCCATCAGATGCAGCGCCAGCGTCAGCACATCGCCATCGTCGTCGACGAATGGGGTGGCATCGCTGGGTTGGTGACCATTGAAGATGCAATTGAACAGATTGTGGGCGAGCTTGAGGATGAGCACGACCGCAGTCAGAAGCAAGAACCCGAAAAGATCGGCCCGACCACGTGGCGCGTTCCGGCGCGCACGCCCATTGCCGATCTCGAAGAGATCTTTGAGATTGATATCGATGAGGACGACGTTGACACGGTGTACGGCCTGTTGACGAAGCTTCTTGGCAGAGTCCCGATCGTGGGGGAGTCCGCAGTGACCCGCGGCCTGAGACTGACGGCAGTCGATTCGGCGGGCCGGCGCAAGAAGGTGTCGATGATATTGGTCGAACCTGCGTCGATTCTGGCCAGAGAGAGCGATGCGTTGCGCAAGGACGCGGAGGCGTCGAGCGATTCTGACGCCACTTCACAGGAGGAAAAATGAGCCCCATCGAACACGAGCCGCAGGAGTTGAGCGAGGAGGCTCGCGTGAGCTTTGAGGCTCCCCAGGAGGATTCGTCCTCGCCGTATCGTTCGGGCTTTGTCGCGGTCGTCGGCAGGCCGAACGTCGGGAAATCCACGTTGATTAACGCACTTGTCGGTACGCGCGTCGCCATCACCTCGTCGCGCCCGGAAACTACTCGAAAGGCAATTCGCGCCATTCTGACCAGGGACAATGCACAACTTGTCCTGGTTGATACACCTGGAATCCATCGGCCGCGTACGCTGCTGGGTCAACGGCTCAACGACGTCGTCGATGACTCCCTCTCCGAGGTGGATGCCATCGCCTTCCTGCTGCCAGCAGACCAGGAAGTGGGACCCGGTGATACCCGCATCCTCGGACGGTTGCAAAATGACTTCACACGTAAGGGGCAGGCTCCCGACTCGCCTGAGGCTTGGCGGATTCCCGTCATTGCCATTGTGACCAAGATTGACGAGCTCAATCGCAACCAACTCGTCGACAAACTCATCGAGATCGATCAATTCGGACATTTTTCGCAGATCATCCCAGTGTCGGCCCTCGAACACGACAATCTCGGCGAGGTTGAAAAGACACTCATTGAATCGGTTCCGCAGGGGCCCCAGATGTACCCGGAGGAGACGGTGAGCGAGGAGAGCCCCTCCGAGACCATCGCCGAACTCGTGCGAGGTGCGTTCCTCGAGGAACTCAATGACGAATTGCCGCACTCACTCGCAGTGACGGTGGACGATCTTGAATATCCCGATGAATCGACAGAACCGGTCCTCGCGCGCCTTTCGCTGTACGTGGAGCGCGATTCGCAGAAGCCGATCATCATTGGCCATCACGCAGAGCACCTGGTCCGCGTAAAGAAGAAGGTGCGTACCGCCGTCAATCGTGTGGTGGGCAGGCGCACCAAACTCGAGCTGCACGTCAAGGTCTCGAAGGAATGGCAGTCGGATCCCAAGAAACTGGATCGGCTCGGATTCTGAGCATTATTCGGCCCGCGCAGAGGAATGTGCGTGGGTACTATGGGTAACAATCGAAAAGCAACGAAGCTGAAGGGGCTGAAAATGAGCAAACGTAACGGTGCGGGAACCGGGACGATCAACGTCGCCATTCTCGGAGTAGGAATGATCGCTGTCCACATGGCGGAGACGCTGACAAAGATGGCCGCGGACGACAGGTACTCATCGCTGATCAATCGCTACGCGGTCGCTACGCGCAACGACGCAGACCGCGCGCGTACGTTCGCCGCCAACAACGGCTTCGAGAAGGGTTATGGCTCGTATCAGGAGCTCATGGACGACCCTGAGGTGGATCTGGTCTACATCGCGACCCCGCATGCCCTCCACGCCGAGCAAGCAATTGCCTGCATGCGTGCGGGCAAGAACGTGCTGGTCGAGAAGTCGTTCACTGGCAACGGCAAGCAGGCCCGTAACGTCATCGCCGTATCCGACGAGACCAAGATGATGTGCACCGAGGCCATCTGGACTCGCTACATGCCAAGTCGTCAGATGATCCTCGATATTGTCGACTCCGGCGAAATTGGCGAGGTCCATGGTCTGACGGCCAACCTCGCATACCCGGTGTCCGATAAGGCACGCATGACCGATCCGAAGATGGCCGGCGGCGCACTGTTGGATTTGGGCGTGTATCCGCTGAACTTCATTCGCATGGCACATCCCAACGCCGACATCAAGCGTCTCGTGAGCTCTTGCAACTTCACGGATTTGGGCGTCGACTATTCGCTGAGCACCACGCTGTGGTTCAACGACGGCGTGATGGGTGTGATGAGTGCCAACATGTATGCGGCCGGCGATTCCCAGGGCATCCTGTGGGGCGAGAAGGGCTACCTGGTGGTGGAGAACATCAACAACCCCGCCGCTATCAACGTGTTCAACAGCAATCACGAGCTCCAACGCCGGGTTGAAGTTCCTGCACAGTTGACCGGCTACGAATATCAGGTCGTCGATTCCGCTCACGCAATTCTCGAAGGCAAGACCGAGTGCGCGGCGATGCCTCACGACGAGACCATTGCCATGATGGACGCCATGGATGCCATGCGCGACCAATGGGGCGAAGTGTTCCCGTTCGAGAAGTAAGTGTTGAGTGTTGTTTCATGCACTGTGCATCCCGCATGGTGCATGGTGCACACTGCATGAAACACACTGTTCGTGGAAAAATGACCGCTGACTCACGGAAACTCGTGAGTCAGCGGTCATTTTTCCACGAACGAGCAGCTTGTACCGCACATTGCGGTGCATGGCCCCGATGCCTGCCGCCGCTTTGCGACAAATGTGAGGCCGGCGTTAGCCTTGGAACCATGACGCGCTATCTCTGTTCTCCTGACTCCTTCAAGGAAAGCCTCTCCGCAGGCGATGTTGCTGAGGCGATGCACGCGGGAATTTTGCGCGCCGATCCTCACGCCGAGGTGACGTGTCTGCCACTGGCAGACGGTGGTGAGGGCACGATGGAGACCCTGGCCGCAGCGACTTCTGGCACGATTGTTGAGGTACCCGCGCATGACGCATTGCGTAGACCCATCACGGCGCACTTCGCACTGTTGGGGGAGGTTGGGGGCGCCCGTCACGCCACGAGGGCCGTGGTTGAAACTGCAGAGGCCGGTGGTTTAGCGAGGTTGCAACCGCATGAGCGCTCAATCCGCACGACCACTTCATATGGAACCGGTGAGCTTATCAAGGCGGCACTCGATCGCGGAGTGCGGCAGATTATCGTCGCTCTGGGCGGCACCGCCTCCAACGATGCGGGTGCTGGGCTCATTACCGCACTCGGGGCGAGAATACTCGACAGCAGAGGCCGTCGTATTGGCATGAGTGGTGGCAGTCTGGCGCACGCGGCCGCGATTGACATTTCGCAAATGGATACCCGCATTGCACATACCAGTTTCATGGCGGCGAGTGACGTCACAAATCCGCTTGTTGGGCCGACAGGCGCCACCGCAGTATTCGGGCCTCAGAAGGGCGGGAATGCCTCTGATATAGATGCGATGGAAGAAGACATCGCACACTTTGCTGAGATTATTCGCCGGGACGTAGGTGTTGACGTTGCATCGCTTCCCGGTGCAGGTGCTGCAGGTGGCATCGGTGTGGCACTCATCGCCTTCTTGGGAGCACACGTTGAGCCTGGGTTCGACGTTGTTGCGCAAACCGTCAATCTCGAGGAGGCGGTGGCCGAGGCGGATGTTGTGTTTACCGGTGAAGGCCGCATCGACGAACAAACCCAGTTCGGCAAAGTTCCACAAGGTGTGGCAACGGTGGCGCAAAAGTATCAGAAACCGGTTGTTGCTCTTGCGGGGTCAATTGGTAGAGGAAGCGCGGAGCTCTACGGCACTGGAATGACTGCGATATTTGGTATCACACCGGGCGCGTCCCCGCTCGAAGATCTTCTCGAGCCAACAATGGCATCTGCTAATATCTCCCGCACCGCAGAGCAAGTAGTGCGGTTGCTGAACTTGAAGAATTAGGCACTGTGCCAAGTGTCGGACTGCGCACCCAGCGCTGTTCGTGGAAAAATGACCGCTGACTCACCAGATCAGGTGAGTCAGCGGTCATTTTTCCACGAACAAGCGGCTTGTGACGGCTGTGTGCTAGCTTGTGCCGGCTGCGCTAGCTGTGTCAGCTGCGCTAACTTGTGCCAGCTGACACCAGGCTTGTGCCAATAAGCACGCTACTTCTTCCGCGGGGTATACATCTGCGTGTCGAGCAGCTGCGCGTAGTGCTTGAGCACCTTCGGGCGGATGACCTTCATGGAGGCGGTCAAGAGGCCATTATCCTGAGTGAAGTCCTCGGGGAGCACGATGAATTTGCGCACTGACTCCGCACGTGAAACTCCGTCGTTGGCGAGGTCAACGGCCTTCTGAATCTCGGCCCGCACGGCCGCATTTGTCGCCGCCTCAGAAACCGACATGTTCTCGTCGAGGCCCTTTGACGTGAGCCAATCACCCAGGGTCTCCTGATCGAGTGTGACGAGCGCGGAGATGAACGGACGCTTATCGCCCAGGACGACGGCGTTGGAAACGATGGGGCAGCGCGCAATGACGCTCTCAATGGGCCCCGGCGCCACGTTTTTGCCGCCAGCGGTAATGATGAGGTCCTTCTTGCGCCCGGTGATGTAAACGAAACCGTCCGGATCGATGCGGCCCAGGTCACCGGAGGCATACCAACCGTCTGAGGTGAAGGATTCCGCCGTCGCCTCGTCGTTCTTGTGATAGCGGTGGAAGGTGGAGGTTCCCTTGATCTGGATTTCACCATCGTCGGAAATACGCAGTGCGAAACCGGGGAAGGCAATGCCGATGGACCCCTGATGGAACGGAGTGCCCAGCGGCGCGAAGGCGCACGGTGCAGTCGTCTCCGTCAGCCCATAACCCTCGTACACGGGAACGTGAGCGCCGCGGAAGAAGGACATGAGCGTGGAGTCGAGAGGCGCGCCACCCGACACGATCCACTTGGTGCGTCCGCCGAGTGCCTGGCGCAGGGGGGCGTAAACGAGCGGGTCATAGAAGGCCCGGAGGGCGGCAGTGTGCTTGCTGACTCGGCCCTTGTCGCTGAGTTCCTTCATGTACTGACGCGCGGCGCGGACAGCGAGCGTGAACACACGACCCTTCGCACCGTGGCCGGCCTTCTGGGAGGAGGCGTTGAAGACCTTCTCGAAGACGCGCGGAACGCCGATCATCACGGTCGGTCGCGCGACCTGGAGGTCTTGAATGAGAGTGGCGATGCTACCGGCTATGTAAATGCGAATGCTGCCCGCCACGACCGCGTAGTTGATGGCGCGAGCGAACGAGTGCGCCTGGGGAAGGAACATCAGCACGGAGCCGTCAGGATCGAAGAGGAGGTCTGGCAGGTAGGCACGAAGGTTCATCGCCATGGTGCAGTAGTGCTCGTGAGTCATCTCGACACCCTTGGGTGCGGCGGTGGAGCCGGAGGTATAGACGATGGAGCACAGATCGGTCTTCTTGACCGAGTCGATGCGTTCGTCGAGTTGGGCGTCGGAGATTGTCTCGCCGTAGGCTTGGATCTCTGCGAGAGCGCCGTTCTCGAGGCAAGAGATGGATTCGAGAGAGGCGCATTCCTCGATGGCACCTTCTGCTTTTTCACGCATGCCAAGCGTTTCAACGATGAGGAAGCGCGCGTCCGAATTGTTGACGATGTTGCGGATCTGCTCTGCGGAATCCGTGTCGTAAATCGTTGCGAGAACTCCGCCACAGGCCATGACTGCGGCGTCGATCACGTTCCACTCGTAGCTGGTGTGGCACATGAAGGCCACTCCATCGCCCTTGGCGAGGCCGTAGTGCATGAGTCCTTTGGCGGTCGAGCGAATGTCGGCGAGCGTCTCCTGAGCTGTCTTCGACACCCACTGCCCGTCCTTCTTGAAGTAGTAAAGCGGGTCATCGGGCATGCGTTCCGCGCGTTCGGCGTACAGACCGTAGATGTTGAGCGAGCCTGGAATGTCGCCGTTTCCCTTGGTCAAGGTCGACATCAGATGCGTCTGAGGGTCGATGAAAGTCTGCGTGGGGTACCCCTCTGACCATTCCACAGTGGACGGGAGGGATGGCTGTTCTCGAGTCTTCTTGATGCGTGGCCTGCTGGCCTCGTCGAGATTGTCCTCCAGCTCGTTGAGAAGTCCTGCCGCCTTGGAAGCTGCAGTAGACAGATGTTTGTTGATTGAGGGGAGAAAAGCCACGAAAATTCGCTCCTTGCATAGATGAACACATCAACTCTAGTCGCCGGTGAGGCGATGGCGCTACTTACGCAGTGGTAGGCAGGGCAAGGTAAGGGCATTCAGCGGCCGCCGAACGAACCGCCTCCGAAGCCGCCTCCGCCCCCGCCGAAGCCGCCGCCACCTGAGAAGGATCCGCCTGACGATCCACCCGACGAGTCGTAACTCGCCGAGGTTGCTGCGGAGACGGTCGATTGAATATCGGCCAGGTTGGACGACAGCGAACCCGAGATATCGCCGAGGTCAAAGCCGGGTCCAGTACTCATTGCCGAGAAATCATCTGCGGCATGAGGGTTATACCCGAAATAGGGGCGGTAATAGCAATACAACAGCGAATACTGAGTCGCCTCCGTGGCACCCCACATGCCTGGCTCCGCCAAGTGAGGATCGTTGACGAGAAGCTGGTACGAGACTTCTTTGGAGATGCCAAAGGATGCCGCGTACACCAGGTAGCGGTCCCAGAGAGCAAGGTCCTGAACTCCACGATCCTTGAACGAGCTGAAATCGAGGAGGTAGTTGCGCAGACCCACAACCTTGCCCGCCCACTCTTGACCCGCCTGTGTCAGTACCGTACCAGTGTTCCACCTGTTGCAGAAGAAGCCGACGAAAAGTCCGACGAAGCCCAATACCAGTCCAATGAGAACCTGGCCCGTGAGGGAGAAGTAGATGCCAGCCGCGAGACCGCTGACCAACAGCAGGAGCACTGGAAGCCCCCGCAACGCGAAACGGCCTGAGGTCGCTTGGAGTTGATTGAACTCGTTCTCGCCTTCGCTGTAGAGATCGTCGAGCTGGTGGGACACTGCGATGGCCTGCGATTGGGAGGAAGGCTGTTTCAGCAGCTTATTTATCGCTGTGAGATCGAAATATCCGCGGTCTTCTGCGGCCTCGTCCATTGACTTCAAGGCATCGAGCGTTCGTTTCTCGGAGGTGCTCAGGTGCGTATGCGCAGCGGCTTTCTCACTGAGGATGACGACGGTCAGCGCATGCTCGTCGTGAACCAGTGGTGAGGTGCTGCTTCCGAGCGCATAGATATCCGCAGTGGAGGGGTCGTCGGAGGCCACGACGGCGTCGAGAGTGGGCGTGGCGCCGCTTTCCTGTGGGGCGACACCTGGCAGCAGCAGGATGGCTTTCTTGGAGGCGAGTGACAGGAGCGTGGACGTGAGCTCGCGGGACTTGAGTTCCTTGCTGGACACGGGCTCCATGACGTTGAGCATGTGGGCCGCCGCCGCGGGGCTCATGGCAGGAGGCTCACGCCAATAGTCGAGAGCGCCGGAATATTGGGATTGGCGGCGCATGACAATGGCGCCGACGATGGCCCATATGCTCAGGCCGACGATCACAACGGCAGAGACGATCCACAGAGTCAATCTGATGATTGCCGCTTTTCTCTGATCGGCCCGCCATCCTGATTCCTTGCCGTCCTCTTCGGCCATGATCGTGTTCTTCGCGGGTGTCTCAGAGATCTTTGACTCCGGCACGTCGTCGTTCATGGCGGTGGCGTCGAACATCGCGCGAACGTCGAGATAGTTGCCGGGTTGCACGTTTTCCGCTGTGAACTTCAGCTCGCCGTTGCTTCCGCGCGCCGTGGTTGACGCCGATTCGTAGTGCAGCCATGCCCAGGAGTTCTTCGCAGTGATTCCTCGAGGCCAGCTCACGGTGCCACTGACATGATCGACGGGTATCGTATTCGAGACTCCGATGGGTTCCCACTGGAATTCGGCCACGTCGGGATGGACGGAAACGGCCTCCGTGAACGTCATGCCGATGGTGAATGTCATGCTCGTCTCTGAGTAGGTGGCAGGGATGTTCCACCCGATCTCGATGGTGCCAGGGTGGGACCGGGACACTTCTTCCGAGGAATAGCTCTTGTACCACGTGCCGGCCATCTCGGAGTCCCAGTCGACCCCGTCGTCGTCTGCATCTGAGGGGAGCTCAGGCGCCGTTTTTGTGTAGTCTTCGTCGGTGGTGTCGTTGCGAACAGAGACGTCAGTGATGTCAAAGTACTGGCTGCCGTCGCGCTTGTAGGTCTGGAAGAGTTGGCGCCAGGGTTGATCGTCGTCGCGCTCGTCCATGTGAATGGTGACCTTTTGCGTCACTCGGACGTCCCCGTTGGCCTTCACCTGCGCGTGATAATCGAGATTGGTGTAGCGCATCTCGGAATCTGAGCCCGCCCCGAACATCGCCGAAATACCGAAGGCGAAAAGTCCGACGATCAGGGTGAGCATGAGTGCGGTGAGCAACGCCTTGATGAGGCGTGCAGTACCGCCGCGTGAACGGGTGGAGGCCATGATTTCTTCTCTCGGTGCCTAAGGTTTTTGGTGCTTAGAACTTGACCTGGGGAACGGTCCTCGCCGCTTCATCGGTCTGGAAGTATTGACGCTGCTCAAAGTGGAACATGCCCGCCACGATGTTGGAGGGGAAAGTCTGCAACGAGTTGTTGTACTTGAGCACGACATCGTTGTAGAACTGGCGCGCGTAGGCGATTTTCTCCTCGAGCGCCTTCAGCTGGGTCTGCAAATCGATGAAGTTCTGGTTCGCCTTGAGGTCGGGATAGGCCTCTGAGGTCGCAAGAACGTTGACGAGCGCCTTGGACAGCTCGCTCTCCGCCTGCGCGCGTTGGGCGACCGACGTGGCACCCGCGGCGGCGGCCCGGGCTTGAGTGACATGCTCGAAAGTCTGCGACTCGTGAGTTGCATACCCCTTGACGGTTTCCACGAGGTTGGGAATGAGATCCGCCCTCTGCTTGAGTTGAACGTCAATCTGGGCCCAACCGTTGTCCACCATATTGCGGGTGCGGACCAGTGAGTTGTAAGCGTGGATGAACCACCAGACGACGATGACGAGGATGACGACGATGACAATCGGAATAATAAATGTGCTCATGAGTCAAGTATGGCATGTAAGACTGGAAGATGAAGGTAGGAACGCACCGAAGAAGGGCGTTCACATGTGGTCAGGTAGACTTTGAAAGGATGCCTGAAACATTCTCCCATCGCAATGACGGGAAAGGAGAATTCACAACCGTGACAACCGAAAATACACCGCAGGTGCGTTTCGGCGTGACGAAGGAGACCTCCGAGCACGAAGCTCGCGTCGCCCTCACGCCGGAAATCGTAACCCGCTTGGCAAAGAAGTCGGTGAATTGCCTCATTGAGTCCGGAGCGGGACTCTCTGCAGGGTTCGCCGATGATCAATACGCAGCCGCAGGGGCAAAGATCGCCACACGCGACGAGGTCCTTACTGGCTCAGATGCGCTTGGCTTCATCGAAAGGCCGGAGGGGGAGACGCTCGACAGGATTCCGCGTGGAACCTGGATCATCGGCATGCTCTCGTCCTTCTCAGATAAGGACTACGTGAGCTCACTGGAGAACCACGGCCTCGTGGGAGTCGCTATGGAGCAGCTTCCGCGTCAGCTCAGTTCCGCGCAGTCCATGGATGCCATGACCTCGCAGAATTCCGTCATGGGGTATAAGGCGGCCGTGAAGGCAGCCGATGAGTACGGTGCTTTCTTCCCCATGATGACGACTGCCGCAGGCACCATCCGGCCCGCGAAGGTTCTCATATTGGGTGCGGGCATCGCGGGACTTCAGGCCATTGGCACGGCGCGTCGCCTCGGGGCTGTCGTCACGGCGTACGACGTGCGCCCCGCTTCCAAGGGCGAGGTTGAATCCCTGGGCGCCAGTTTCCTCGATCTTGGACTCGATTTTTCACAGGGTCAAGGGGAGGGCGGCTACGCACGTGAGCTCAGCGCCGAAGAGCGCGCTGCTCAGCAAGCGGCCGTCGACTCGAAAGCCGCCGGCTTCGACGTCATCATTACTACCGCGAAGGTCCCCGGACGCAAGCCTCCAGTACTTCTGACGGCGGCGGGCATCGACGGGTTGCATACGGGCGCCGTCGTTCTCGACTGCGCCGCCAGCGATCTGGGCGGCAACGTTGAGGGATCCAAGCCCAACGAAACCGTGGTCACTGAACATGGCGTCCGCATTCTCGGAATGCCGTCGCTGGCCTCCGAGGTCCCCACGACCGCTTCCAATCTGTTTGCTCGCAACGTGGCGGATATTCTTGTCCACTTCATCTCCGACTCCGGCCTCACCGTGACACCCGGGGAGGAACTGGACGATTCCCTCATCGTGAGCGGCGCCCCTGCCGCACCTGCAGCAGACGCAGAAAGGACGGATCAGCAATGAGTAGCCTTGTCGTACCAATCACACTTTTCATTCTCGCGCTCCTCATCGGAGTCGAGGTCATTGGAAAGGTTCCCGCGACGCTGCATACGCCGCTGATGTCGGGCGCCAACTCCATTCACGGAATCGTCATCGTCGGCGTGGTCCTGGTGACTGCTGACGCCGACTCCGTGCTGGGCTACATCTTCATCTTCCTCGCCGCAGTGCTGGGAACGATGAACGTTGTCGGTGGCTATGTCGTCACCGACAGAATGCTCGAGATGTTCAAGTCCTCAAAGCCCGCCAAGGGTTCCAAGGACTCGGACAAGGCCGCCGCGAAAGAGGAGGCTGCACAGTGAGTGTCATCGATACCATTGCATGGTTTGTCTATCTGTTGGCGGCGGTGCTCTTCGTCGTCGGTCTTCACGACATGAACTCACCGAAGACCGCACGTCAAGGTAACAGAATTTCAGCGTTCGGCATGATTCTCGCCGTGATCATGGCCTTCATATCGCTCTTCGTCAAGGGCTTTGTGAGCACGACGGCCGTCATCGTACTCGTTGTGGGTATCGCCATCGGCGCGGTCGCTGGCGTGCTGAGTGCCAAGAAGGTCAAGATGACCGACATGCCCCAGCTTGTTTCCGTGTTCAACACGGTTGGTGGCGGTGCTGCGGCGCTGGTGGCGCTCAACGACATTCTGACCTCGAAGGGCGGTCCGACGTCTGTGGTGCTCGTCACTGCGGGCCTGGGCATTGTCATCGGTTCAGTCACCTTCACCGGTTCGCTCATCGCCGCCGGTAAGCTGCAGGGCATCGTTCCGGGCAAGCCCTTGGTGCTTCCCGCTCAGACGCTGTGGAACAACGTGGTGATCCTCGCAACGATTGTCAGCTTCGTGCTGCTCATCATCGATCACTCCCACACCGGGCTCTGGGCGATTTTGGCCACGGTGTTCGCCATGATCTACGGTCTGTTGTTCGTGTTCCCCATCGGCGGCGCGGATATGCCAGTCGTCATTTCCGTCTTGAACGCTTGCACTGGTACTGCTGTGGCAATGAGTGGTCTCGCAATCGATAACGTTGCGTTAATTGTCGCTGGTGCCCTCGTGGGTGCCGCGGGTGTCACGCTGTCGGTACTCATGGCAAAGGCCATGAATCGTCCGCTCACGGCCGTCCTATCCGGTGGTTTTGGTGGCGGTAACGCCGCCGCAACCAGCGAGGGAGAGGGGCCTGAAGGAACGATGCGCGAGACGACGGCGGACGATGTCGCCGTCCAGCTCGTCTACGCCGACAAGGTCATCTTCGTGCCTGGCTTCGGCTTGGCGCAGGCGCAGGCGCAGCGAACGCTCGCTGACTTGGGCGAGCTGCTCAAGGGACACGGGGTGCAAGTCTCATACGCGATTCACCCGGTTGCTGGACGCATGCCCGGGCACATGAACGTGCTGCTCGCAGAGGCGAATGTTCCCTACGAGGAGCTCATCGATCTCGACGACATCAACCCGCAGTTCAGCTCGGCCAACGTCGCACTCGTCGTAGGCGCCAACGACGTCACAAATCCGGCCGCACGACGCCCCGGGACCCCGGTTTCAGGCATGCCGATTCTCGATGTTGACCAAGCACAGAATGTGGTCGTCATCAAGCGTGGCCGTGGTAAGGGCTACGCGGGCATCGAAAACGAGTTGTACTTCGAGGACAACACGCAGATGCTCTTCGGTGATGCCAAGGTGGAGCTGCAGGACATCATTGCTGCAGTCAAGGAGCTCATCGACTAGAGGTTGCGGCGTCTGTCTTCGCTTCCCGCTGTGTGTCACGGTGTGGCGGCCTTCGGTGTGTGCTGTGAATGATTGCAGCACATCCATCCCAAGGCCGCCACACTTTTGTTGTAAGTAGGGGTGTGGTAGTCTCTTTCAGGTGCTTTGGCGAGGGGAGTGTTACTCCCGTAATCGACTCGGCGGTAGTGGTTCACGTTTATGTGTTCCTCCTATCAGGTCCTCGCAAAGAAGCGAAACAACGATACAAGGAGGAAATTATGGCAGATCGAATGAGACTTGAAGGCGAAGAGCGCACTGAGTTCGGCAAGGGTGCGGCACGCCGTATCCGCATGAAGCAGCAGGTTCTGGCAACCGTGTACGCGGGTGGCAAGGATCCGCTGTTCCTGCAGCTGCCTATGCGCGAGACCAACAACGCTCTGCGTCGTAAGAATGCACTGTTCGAGCTCGTCTTCGGCAAGGAAGATCGCTTGGCTGTCGTCAAGGACATCCAGCGCAATCCTGTGAAGCAGATCGTCGAGCACATCGACTTCTACGAGGTCACCGCCGGTGAGAAGATCACGGTTGAGGTTCCGATCTTCGTCGAGGGCGAGACCAAGGGCAATGGCGTTGCCTTCGTCGACGTTCAGCAGCTCCCTGTGCGCGCAGACGTCACCAACCTGCCGGAGAGCTTCACGCTGTCCGTCGAAGGTCTGCAGGAAGGCGACAAGGTCTTCGCCAAGGACATCAAGCTCCCCGAGGGTGTCGAACTCGCAGACGTGGATCCCGAAGAATCCATCGTCAGCGTTCAGATTCCTCAGGAAGAGGTTGCTCCGGAACCCGTCGCCGCTGCAGTTCCTGCAGAGGGCGAGGATGCCGAGGCTCCTGCAGAGGGCGACGAAGAGGCAGCTCCTGCCGCAGACGAGAAGTGAGAAATTTCTCGCTTTCGTCTTTTATTGTGAAAACCCGCGTCCATGTGACGCGGGTTTTCTCTATGATGAGAACCAGACTTCTGCGGATACCCTGATGCCCACAAAAAGGACTCAGCTCCGTGGTCAGTATCTGGGCACAAGAAATCACATTGTGAACAAAAACCGACACGGTATCCACATGGTGAGATAGTTAACGAAACTCTTCGGGGTCACGACCTGTCCAGTGATTCCAAGAAAGGTGAAAAATGACAGAGAATTCACATCATGATTCTGCCGAAGTGACGGAACTGGCAAAGAAGTTCAACGTTCTTCCCAACGAGAATCCGGCAAGCGACGCGCGTCGCCAAGAGCTCATTGACAAGCCGGCCTTCGGACAGCTTTTCTCTGACAACATGGCACATATCACCTGGACGGAAGGCGAGGGCTGGAACGACCGTCGTATCGAGCCGTACGGTCCACTCAAGCTTGACCCGGGCGCCTCTGTCCTGCATTATGCTCAGGAAGTTTTCGAGGGTCTGAAGGCGTATCACCACGCCGATGGTTCCGTGTGGCTGTTCCGTCCGGACGCCAACGCCGAGCGTTTCCAAAACTCAGCGGAGCGCCTGAGCCTGCCTCAGTTGAGCGCAGACGACTTCATCGGTTCCGTTGCCTCGCTCGTTCAGCGCGACAAGGCGTGGGTTCCCACCCGTCGTGAGTACACGCTCTACATGCGCCCGTTCATGTTCGCATCCGAGCCCTTCCTCGGTGTTCGCAAGGCGAAGGAAGTTGACTACTGCGTCATCGCCTCTCCCTCTGGCCCCTACTTCACCGGAGGCGTCAAGCCAGTGAGCATCTGGGTGGAAGACAAGTGGTTCCGCACCGGTCCTGGCGGCACCGGCTTCGCCAAGTGTGGCGGCAACTACGCCGCTTCACTCGTGGGCGAGTATAACGGCATCAACCATGGCTGCGAGCAGGTTTGCTTCGTGGACGCGGCGACCAAGACGTACCTCGAGGAACTCGGTGGCATGAACATGTTCACCGTGCACAAGGATGGACACCTCGAGACCCCGAGCCTCACCGGCACAATTCTTCCGGGTGTGACTCGTCGTTCGATCATTCAGCTCGCTAAGGATCACGGCCGCGACGTTGTCGAGACCATGATCAAGCTCGACGATCTGCTTGAGGATATCAAGTCCGGCGAGGTCACCGAGGTGTTTGCGTGCGGAACTGCCGCCATCGTGACTCCGATTGGTCGCTTCAAGTCCGAGAAGTTTGACGTAACCGTCGGTAACAATGAATCCGGCAAGTTCACCGTCGATCTGCGCAATGAACTCCTCGGCATTCAGCTGGGTGAGATCGAGGATCCTCACGAGTGGATGTGGAAGATCTGCGACTGATTTCACAGTCCTGTGCAAGCCTCCGAGACTCCTGAATTTACAGAGTTTCGGAGGCTTTTGCGTTGGCAGTGTGGTTTTTGAAGTAAGTCCTTCAATTGGAACCGAGGCCCGTGTCGCAGCTCTGGTGAGCGGATTTTCCATCTGATGTGCGGTTTTGTTCGAGAATATTCGTGCAGAGGTCTGAAATTGGCCGAAGTTCCTCGGAAACTATCCATGTGTCCGGAATTATCCGCACATCAGATGGAAGATCCGCTCATGCGATGGGTTCTATCTTCATGGGCGGGACAGGGGAGCGTGTGAACTCTTCTCTTAGGCACCTTAAATTCCCGACACCCTAGCGAAACTTGCTCGCTGCGCTATGCTCAATTTGTCCGATAATTTCTGCAAAGGGGAGTGCGATGAGTTCGCAGATGCTCAACAGCGTGATCGAGTATCTCGCCGTCGTTGCGTGCGGCATCTCAGGGGGACTTCCCGCCATTAAGAAGCACTATGACGTGTTTTCGGTGCTCATCATCGCCTGGCTCACAGCTGTGGGCGGAGGTCTCATTCGCGATGTATTGCTCGGTGCCGTTCCGCCCGTCGGAGTTTCGGACAAGTGGCTGATACTGATGGCTTTCGCCTCGGGCGTCATCTGCCTCGTTTTTTATCCCGAAATCACGGATCTCAAGCGTTCAATGCTCGTATCTGATGCGCTTGCACTTGGACTCTTCGCCGTCAACGGCACGATGAAGGCACTCAATTATGGCTCGTCCATGACAACCGCCGTTTTTCTTGGGATGGCCACAGCTTTGGGTGGAGGTCTCATTCGCGACATCTTGCTCAACGTCGAGCCGGCAGTGCTGCGAGACAAACACTTTTATGCGTTCCCGTCCCTTCTCGGTTGCGTGCTGACGGCCGTGGTATATCGCGTTGTCCAATGGGACGTAGTGTCGAACTGGTGGAGCATTCCCTTGAACGTCGTCGTCATCGTGACGGTGGTTGCTCTCCGACTACTTTCCGTGAAGCTCAACATCCTGTTGCCTGGGCCCGTTCCGCGCACCCACTCGCATATCAAACGGCGTCACAGGGGCGGATGAATAAGACGTTACAGGGGCATAATTGGTCGGTCTCGGTCAATCCATTTCGCACTGATGACCAAAACTTCAGGGGTGCGAAATCCCGGGCTGATTTGACACGAGTTGACACGTCCCGACCGTTCCAACACCTGTGACACCCATGACACCCATGACGGCTCTTGACAGTTCTTGACAATAAAAAAGCCCTCCCGAAGGAGGGCAAATATGAAACGGCGTGAAACCTTGCCGCCTCATGAAACGCTGATCAGTTGATCATTCACTCAATCGCGCATTCACGCAATCGCGCATTCACTCAATCACAGAGCGTTGATGGCGGTAGCGAGACCGGACTTGCGGTTCGCGGCTTGGTTCTTGTGAATGACACCCTTGCCAGCAGCCTTGTCGAGCTTGCGAGCTGCGAGCTTGTAAGCGGCCTGGGCGGCTTCCTTGTCTCCAGCGGCGATGGACTCGCGAACCTTACGAATGTAAGTCTTGAGCTCGCTCTTGACGGCGACGTTGCGCTGGTGAGCCTTCTCGTTAGTGATGACGCGCTTCTTCTGCGACTTAATGTTTGCCACTGTTATTTCTCCAAACGACGTAAATTTATGACATACGAAGTGCAATGATACACACTAAATCGGGCAAACTCCACAATTTGTGAGGGTCTTACCCGTATCCTGCACCTGCATGCGCCGCGCGTGCCCCGATTGCCGAGGCGGACGGCTAAACTTGTGTATTTGTAAGACTATCAGCAGGCATACCGAAATGCCTGAAGAAACGAGGTTGTGGTGAATCAGAAGAACCAGCCAGGATCGACCGACCAATCGCTGATTCGCAACTTCTGCATCATCGCGCACATCGACCATGGCAAGTCGACAGTTGCGGATCGCATTCTTCAGCTGTCGGGCATCATCCCCGAACGCGAGATGCGCGACCGTTTTCTCGATCGCATGGACATCGAGCAGGAGCGCGGGATCACTATCAAGTCACAGGCTGTGCGTGTCCCGTGGACGGTGGAGGGGACTGAGTACACCCTGGGCATGATCGACACACCCGGCCACGTGGACTTCACCTATGAGGTCTCGAGGGCGCTGGCGGCGTGTGAGGGGGCGGTTCTTCTCGTCGATTCCACACAAGGCATCGAAGCCCAAACACTCTCAAACCTGTACATGGCGATGGATCACGACCTCACCATCATCCCCGTTCTCAACAAGATCGACCTCCCCAGCGCCGAACCTGAGAAGCACGCGGAGGAGATAGCGAACCTGCTCGGCATCGAACCCGACGAAGTGTTGCGCGTCTCTGGAAAAACGGGCGAAGGCGTCAAGGAACTCCTCGACACGATCGTTGCGCAGATCAAGCCTCCTCACGGCGACGCACAGGCTCCTGCTCGCGCCCTCATCTTCGACTCTGTCTACGACTCGTATCGTGGCATCGTCACCTACATCAGAATGGTTGACGGCGAGATTCACAGCCGCGAAAAGATCCGCCAGATGGGTTTGGGGACGGCGCACGACCCGATTGAGCTCGGCGTCATCAGCCCTGACATGGTTCCCACGACGTCGCTGGGTGCCGGCGAGGTCGGATACATCATCACGGGCGTGAAGGACGTTTCTCAGTCCAAGGTGGGCGACACCATCACCACCGAAAAGAATTCTGCCAGCGAGCCGCTCGAGGGCTACAGGGACCCGCAGCCCATGGTGTACGCGGGCCTTTTCCCCATCGACAACGCTCAGTACCCCGATCTGCGCGATGCGCTTGACAAGCTCAAGCTCAACGATGCTGCGCTGGTCTACCAGCCGGAGACCTCGGTTGCGCTTGGCTTCGGCTTCCGCTGCGGATTCCTTGGATTGCTCCACATGGAGATTGTCTCCGAGCGTCTGAGCCGCGAATTCGGTCTCGACCTCATCTCCACCGCACCCAACGTGCATTATGAGGTTACGACGGAAGATAACAAGACGATTCTGGTCAAGAACCCGAGTGAATTCCCCGATGGGAAAATCAAGAAGGTCGTTGAGCCCATCGTCACGGCGGACATCATCACGCCCAAAGAATTCGTTGGCCCTGTGATGGACCTGTGTCAGGAGCACCGCGGCCAGATGAAGAACATGGAGTACTTGAGCACCGAGCGCGTGGAGTTGCATTACGTCATGCCGCTCGCCGAGATTGTGTTCGACTTCTTTGACCAGCTCAAGTCCCGCACGAAGGGTTACGCGAGCCTCGACTACCACGAGGCAGGGGAGCAGGCGGCCGACCTGGTGAAGGTCGACATTCTCATTCAGGGTGAGAAGGTGGATGCCTTCAGCTCAATTGTCCATAAGGACAAGGCCTATGCGTACGGCGTCATGATGACGAAGAAATTGCGCAAGCTCATCCCACGGCAGCAGTTCGAGATTCCTCTTCAGGCGGCCATCGGCTCGCGCATCATCGCGCGCGAGACCATCTCTGCCATGCGCAAGGACGTGCTCGCCAAGTGCTACGGCGGCGACATCACCCGTAAGCGCAAGCTGCTCGAGAAGCAGAAGGAAGGCAAGAAGCGCATGAAGATGCTGGGGCGAGTCGAGGTTCCCCAGGAGGCCTTTGTGGCGGCGCTGGCCACCAACGATTCCACCGACAAGGACACGCAAGACAAGATTCGCGCCGCTGCAAGGAAGGACTCGTGAAGGGTGAACCCGTGACGAACGACCGCAGCAACGACACTAACGACACTAACGACACTTCCTCTTTCCGTCCGGTGGCGTCTGCGAACGCAGGCTCAATCATGCGGGCGCGGCAGCTGGAGCTCGGTCGTGCGGTGGCTCAGGATTCGCGCGAGCGGTCCCATCCCCGTCCCTTTGAAGTCTATTTCCATGTGCCGTTTTGCCTGAGACGCTGCGGTTATTGCGACTTCAACACGTATACCGCCACGGATCTGGGGGAGGGTGCGAGCAGAGGTAATTTCGCCAATCTCGCGGTTCAGGATGCGATCAAGCTGCGCCGGTGGCAGGACGACGCCGGGATCCCCACGGTCCCCGCGTCAACGGTCTTTTTTGGTGGGGGAACTCCCACGATCCTTCCGGCGAAGGATCTGATCAAGATGCTCGACACCGTGCGCAGCGTATGGGGTTTAGAGCCGGGTGCGGAAGTCACCACGGAGGCCAATCCTGACACCGTCGACGACCGCTACATCGCCACGCTGGCGGAGGCCGGGTTCACTCGGATCTCGTTCGGCATGCAATCGGCCGTTCCACAGGTGTTACGCACGCTCGACCGCACTCATTCGCAGGCCAACGTCGTGGCGGGGGTGGCAGCCGCTGAGAAGTATGGCTTGCGCTCGAGTGTGGATTTGATTTACGGGGCCCCGGGGGAGAGCGTGGACCAGTGGTGCACTTCGGTGGAGGCCGCGTTAGATCTCGGTGTCAACCACATCTCGGCGTATGCGCTCACTTTGGAACCCACCACGAAGATGGGCAGGCTGGTGAGCAGTGGTCGCCTCGCCTCACCCGATGACGATGACGAAGCCACGAAATACGAGATGGTGGATTCCCTGCTCTCCACGGCCGGTTTCGAATGGTACGAGATTTCAAATTGGGCTCGCAACGGGGAAGTCTCGCGTCACAACCTCGGATATTGGAGGAACGCGGAGTGGGCCGGGATCGGTCCGGGGGCGCACTCCCACTATGGGGACATGCGTGCCTGGGATACCAAGCATCCGCGCATGTGGGCGAAGCAGCTGCACTCTGGATACATACCGTGGAGCGGCACCGAACGGGTGAATGCGGTGGAGTCCGTCGAGGAGACCGTCATGCTCGGGTTGCGGCTTCACGAGGGCTTGAGTTTGCGGAAGGTTTCTGAGCAGCGGCGGAAGGCACAGAATGAGGATGCAGTAGCTTCCTCAGACTTGGGCACGCAGATAGCGGCGTTGCGCGGTCTCGTGGGTGAACTTTCCTCGGAGGGGCTCGTTGAGGTTGTCGACGCGGAGTCATTGCGCATTCGCCCGACGCTGCACGGAAGGTTGCTCAACGACCTCGTGATTGAGCGCGTGCTTGACGCGATGGGAAACTAGCCCTCAATTGGCTCTCAATTAGCTCTCACTGGATGAGTGACCACAAGAGTGGCCTCGAGGATGACCACATAGTGTTCATCTGTTGCGCGAAGCGGGGCGAGCGTGACTATGGTGAAAGCCAAACACCGCCAAAAGCGGTCGCCGTTCTTTTCAAACGTGTTAAGAGTTTATTTCATGGCATGCAACGCCACATTAGCGTTAACAAACGCATCTGTAGTGTGAAACAAATCTACTCTGTGGATATCCATGCCCATCGCAGACTTGTGCCTGCCCATCGAAGAGGTGATGACGTTGTCGAATCACGCGCCCTTGAATTTGAGTGTTCATGACAAAACGGGACTCTACGATCCCGCTGCCGAACACGATGCGTGCGGTGTCGCTTTTGTCGCTACGCTCACGAAGAATCCTCTGCGCAGCATCGTTGACAACGCAATCGAGGTGCTCGTCAACCTCAACCACCGCGGTGCGGTAGGTGCGGAGGAGAACACGGGCGATGGCGCGGGCATTCTCATGGCCATGCCGGATGAGTTCATGCACGCCTCGGTTGACTTCGACGTGCCACAGGCCGGTTTTTATGCCGCGGGCATCGCCTTTCTTGATCGAGACGTGGCGTCAGGCGCCTCGCAGCAGCAGGCGATTGGTGATATTGCCGCTCAGGAAGGGCTGAAGGTTCTGGGATGGCGCGTCGTCCCCACCGACCCCAATGGTCTGGGTTTGCAGGCGCTGGCTACCATGCCCTCGTTCCGCACGGTGTATGTGGCTGACGCCGAGGGCCGCTTCTCCGGGATGTCTCTGGAACGCAGGGTTTTCCGCTTGCGTAAGCGAGTGGAGCACGAGGTCGGCGTGTACTTCGCGTCCCTGTCGAGTCGCACGATCACCTACAAGGGCATGCTCACCACGATGCAGCTCACGCCCTTCTTCCCCGATCTCAGTGATCCGCAGATGAAGACGGTGGCGGCGGTCGTGCATTCCCGCTTCTCCACCAACACCTTCCCCTCCTGGCCTTTGGCACAGCCCTTCCGCCTTCTCGCTCACAACGGCGAGATCAACACCATTCAAGGCAACCGCAACTGGTTGTCGGCACGCGAGGGACGCCTGAAGTCGGAACTCCTCGGTGACATGGAGCCACTGCTGCCTCTCAACACGGAAGGGTATTCGGATTCGGGTACCTTCGATGAGACGCTTGAAGTGTTGCACTTGGCGGGCCGCTCTCTGCCGCACGCCGTCATGATGATGGTGCCTCCCGCATGGGAGAACGACGAGAGTCTCGACCCCGATCTTCGCGCCTTCTACGAGTACAACAACACGCTGATCGAGCCTTGGGATGGCCCAGCGGACATCATCTTTACTGACGGCACCCAGGTCGGCGCCGCCCTCGACCGCAACGGACTGCGCCCCGGGCGCTGGCAGGTTGACAAGAACGGAGTGGTGGTGCTGGCCTCGGAGGCTGGCGTGCTAAACCGCATTCCGCAGACCGACGTCGTGCGCAAGGGCCGCCTTGAGCCGGGAAAGATGTTCCTCGTCGACACGGATCAGGGACGCATCGTCCCCGACGACGAAATAAAGCGCAATCTCGCGGGGTTGCACCCCTACCGTCGGTGGCTTGAGAACAACTCTGTTGCCTTGTCAGATCTCCCTGAGCGCGAGCACGTCAACTACACCGGCGTCTCGGTTCGTCGGCGTCAACGTGCCTTTGGCTACACGCAAGAGGATCTCAAGATACTGCTCACTCCGATGGCCAACACCGGCAAGGAGCCCATTGGTGCCATGGGCAACGACGCTCCCATCGCCGTGCTCTCCAAGCGCAGCCGCATGCTTTTCGATTACTTCACGCAAAAGTTCGCACAGGTCACCAACCCGCCGCTCGATTGGGAACGTGAGCGCATGGTCACCTCGCTCGAGTCCGCGATCGGCCCCGAGCCCAACCTGTTGGAAGACTCGCCGCTGCACGCCAAAAAGATTGTGATTCCCCAGCCCGTCATCGACTCGGAGGAAATGGCCAAGCTCAAGCGACTGGATCGCGCCACAGCGCTCGGAGATTATTACAAGCCCTACGTCGTTAAGGGGCTGTATCAGGTCGCCGGCGGAGGCAAAGCCTTGGAATCCCGTCTCGAGGAGATTTTTGGCGAAGTGGACGCCGCCATCGAAGAGGGCAAGAACTTCCTCGTGCTCTCCGACCGCGACTCCAACCACACGTGGGGTCCAATTCCTTCGCTGCTGCTCACTTCCGCCATTCAACACCACCTGTTGCGTAAGCACACCCGTACCCAGGTGTCGATGGCGGTTGAGGCGGGCGACGTGCGTGAGATTCACCACGTTGCGCTGCTCATTTCCTACGGTGCGGCCTGCGTGAATCCTTATCTCGCGCTGGAAACGGCCGAGGAACTTGCGCGCAAAGGGTATGTATCAGTCTCGCCGCAGAAGGCGGTCACCAACCTCATGCACGCGCTGAGCGAGGGCGTGCTCAAGATCATGTCGAAGATGGGTGTTTCGACCATCATGTCGTACAGGGGTTCGCAACTGTTCGAAGCGATCGGACTCGACAAGGAGACCATCGAGAAGTATTTCACCGGCACCACGTCGCGCGTCGGAGGGGTGGGGCTCGAGGAGATCGCTCGCGGAGTCGCACAACGCCACAGTGTTGCGTATCCGACACAGTGGACCGCGTCGCCTCACCGCAATCTCAAGCTGGGTGGCGAATACAAGTGGCGCCGTACAGGGGAGGACCATCTCAACGACCCCGATGCCATCTTCCTGTTGCAGCAGTCCACCCAGCGTGGCGACTACGAGATGTTCCAGCAGTACACGAGCCACGTCAATGACACCTCACAACGGCTCATGACCCTGCGTGGTCTCATGCAGTTTGACTCGAAGCGTGCCCCGATTCCGCTCGAAGAGGTGGAGCCGGCCACCGAAATCGTCAAACGGTTCTCCACCGGTGCGATGAGCTACGGTTCCATCTCACAGGAGGCGCACGAGACACTGGCAATTGCGATGAATCGGCTCGGCGCTCGTTCGAATTCTGGTGAGGGCGGCGAGTCTGACGACCGCATTGCCGACCCCAAGCGCACCAGTCGCATCAAGCAGATCGCTTCGGCGCGCTTCGGCGTCACCAGTGACTATCTCGTCTCCGCCACTGACCTGCAAATCAAGCTGGCTCAGGGCGCGAAGCCCGGTGAGGGAGGCCATCTCCCCGGTGCGAAAGTGCCGCCGTGGATCGCCAAGGTGCGCCATGCGACGCCGGGTGTGGAGCTCATTTCGCCGCCTCCTCACCACGACATCTACTCGATCGAGGATCTGGCGCAGCTGATTCACGACGCAAAGAACGCCAATCCGCGCGCCAGAATCCACGTGAAGCTCGTCTCAGAGTTCGGGGTGGGAACAATCGCGGCGGGCGTCGCGAAGGCCCACGCCGACGTTGTACTCATCTCGGGCCACGACGGCGGTACGGGAGCGGCACCCCTCAACGCGATCAAGCACGCGGGAACCCCGTGGGAGATTGGACTCAGCGAGACCCAGCAGACGTTGATCTTGAACGGGCTGCGCTCTCGGGTGGTCGTGCAGTGCGACGGCGAGCTCAAGACAGGTCGCGACATCGTGATCGCGGCGCTTCTGGGAGCAGAGGAGTTCGGCTTCGCGACGTCCGCTCTGATCGTGGAAGGTTGCGTCATGATGCGCGCCTGCCATCTCAACACCTGCCCGCAGGGCATCGCCACGCAGGATCCGGAGCTCAGAGCCCGCTTCACCGGCAAGCCCGAGTATGTGGTCAACTACTTCATGTACTTGGCGGAAGAGACTCGCGAGATTCTGGCCCAGCTCGGTTTCCACTCCATTGAGGAGGCCGTGGGGCACGTGGAGATGTTGGATCAGCGCGAGGCCGTGGACCAGTGGAAGGCGGAAGGCATCGATCTGAGCGCGCTGTTGGCGCAGTCAGGACCAACGCCCGGAACGATTCTGCATCACACCATCAACCAGGAGCACGGTCTGAGTAAGGCACTCGACAACAAGCTCATCGCGGAGGCGATGCCGGCACTTGAGCACGGCACACCCGTCACGCTGCACGCCGACATTCGCAACGTGAATCGCACGGTGGGTACGATGCTCGGCTACGAGATCACCCGCCGGTACAAGGCGGCTGGCCTGCCCGACAACACGATTGACATCACGCTCAACGGCACGGGAGGACAGTCCATCGGGGCCTTCATACCGCGCGGTGAGACGCTGCGCGTCATCGGTGAGGTCAACGACTACGCCGGCAAGGGTCTGAGCGGCGGCCGCCTCATCGTGCGTCCGGCAGAGGGCGTGAGCTTTGACCCGCACACCAGCGTGATCGCCGGCAACGTCATCGGCTTTGGAGCCACCTCCGGGCAGATGTTCCTGGCAGGCACGGCGGGTGAGCGTTTCGCCGTGCGCAATGGGGGCGCCACGTTCGTTGTGGAAGGAGCGGGCGACCACTGCTGCGAGTACATGACCGGTGGCACCGTCCTGGTCCTCGGCCCCACGGGGCGCAACTTCGGCGCCGGCTTCTCTGGTGGCAACGCTTACGTGCTTGATCTCGACATGGAACAGGTCAACAAGCCCGCGGCGACGAACGGCACCCTCAAGTTCCTTCAGCTCACTGATTCGCAGGCCACGATGATTCATGACCTCATCGCTCAGCACGTAGAGGAAACGGGATCGAAGTTCGCTGCAAAACTGCTGGAGGACTGGGAGCACACCAAGGTCCGGATCACTCACGTGGTTCCGTCGCAATACGTTGCGATGACGGCCGCCATGGAGTCCGCCGCCAGCAACGACGTGGACTTCGAGCAGCCCGGAGCATGGGAAAACGTGTATGAGACCGTAATGGAGGGAGCACACTGATGGCAGACCCACGAGGATTTCTGAAAACCCGCACTCGCCGCGAGCTCGCGGAGCGCCCGGCGCAGGAGCGTGTGAACGACTGGTTTGACGTCCACGCCGAATCAGGCGTGCAGCCGTGGACCGGTGAGCAGGCCGCTCGATGCATGGACTGCGGTACTCCGTTCTGCATGACCGGGTGCCCGCTGGGCAACATCATCCCCGAGTTCAACGATCTGGTGCGTCAGGGTCAATGGGAGGACGCTTACAACCGCCTCTCCATGACGAACAATTTCCCGGAGTTCACCGGCCGCATTTGCCCGGCGCCTTGCGAGAAGGCCTGCGTTTTGGGCATTCACCAGCCGCCCACCATGATCAAGCTCGACGAGCAGACCATCATCGACCAGGCGTGGGATCTGGGTTATGTGACCCCTCAGCCTCCACAGCGGTTGAGCGATCAGACGGTTGCCGTGGTGGGATCCGGGCCTTCCGGACTTGCCGCCGCCCAGCAGCTCACGCGCGCCGGGCACACCGTGGTGGTGTTTGAACGCGCTGATGCCGTTGGTGGCCTGGTGCGCTACGGCATCCCGAACTTCAAGCTCGACAAGCATCTCATCGACAACCGTGTCAAGCAGATGGAGGCCGAAGGAACACGGTTCCGCACCGGAGTCGAAATTGGGCGCGACATTTCCTGGGACGACCTGCGCAACCGCTTTGATGCGGTCGTCGTGGCTACTGGTTCCACGGTTCCGCGCGACATGAAGATTCCGGGACGTTCACTCGAAGGAATCCACTTCGCGATGGACTTCCTGCCAGACGCCACCCGGCGTGTGTATGGAGTCGAGCCCGAGAACGACATCACCGCAGAGGACAAGAACGTGATTATCATCGGCGGCGGCGATACCGGCTCCGACTGCTTGGGCACTTCGCTGCGTCAAGGTGCGAAATCAGTCACCGTGCTGCAGATCATGTCGAAGGAACCCTCCGAGCGGCCCGACAGTGAGCCGTGGCCCACCTATGCGCGCACCTATCAGAAGACCTCCTCGATGGAGGAGGGCGGCGAGTACATGTATGACGTGGACTCCGTGGAGTTTCTGTCATCGGTGCCGTCGGGTTCCGAGGACCGGGTGTCCACGCCCGCGAACACCGCGGCCGATGGTTTCGTGGCGGATGCCTCCGGACACGTGACCGGGTTGAAGGTTGTGGACGTCGCACCGGGGGAGAAGGGTCCCTTCACACGGCAAGAGGGCACGGAGCGCGTATTGCCCGCTGATTTGGTGCTCATTTCCGTGGGCTTCTTGCACACCGATTCGGCTACCTTGATGGAGCAGCTGCCGGTGGAACTTGACCAGCGTGGCAACATTTCGCGCGACGCTGACTTTGAAACATCGCAGAAGGGCGTGTTCGTGTGCGGCGATGCTGGACGCGGTCAAAGCCTGGTGGTGTGGGCGATTTCCGAGGGGCGCAGTTGCGCGGCCGCGGTGGATAAGTTCCTCATGGGCGCGACCGAGTTGCCGAGCCCCATTACCTCTACGCAGCGGCCGATGATGTTGCCGAGGACGGGGAAGTAAGCATCCGTCTTGTTCTGTCAGTGATAAATCCGTCATTTTCCTGTAGGTTTCCGCGGGAGGGTGGCGGATTTTCATCTTATGTGCGGATTTCTCATCTGATGTGCGACTTATTTGAGAGAACTACGTGCAATTCGCATTTCGGAGAGGACTTTTCAGGTATCGCGGGGCAGTCTTAGATTCCAATCGCACATGAGATGAGAAATCCGCACATAAGACGAGTCCTTCAGCGTGAGAAGAGCACGTAAACTTGATAGCAGGCTCAGAATGCCCCTGGGGAGGTCACGCGATGGCGAGAAAAGTGTCACGGAATTTCCTGACGACGATGTGTAGGAAGATAATGCTTGTCATTACAACTGTTTCCGCGGTGGTCGTGATGGGCTTGGCTTTCTGCGTCGGAGTAGTGCCAGCATCGGCGGATGTAGCCGATGCGGCGGAGGTTCCGTACGACATCCAAACCTACTTCCAACAGAAGGTCCCCGCTGCGATGCAAGAGGATTTGAAGATTCCGGATCCCAACATCAAATCGATTCAGAAAACGTATGTTGTCAGTGTTGACGACTCGGGAAAAGTCAGCATTGAGCCCTCGGATTCGTGGGCGGCAGCTGTATATGATACCGAGAGGCCTGTTGGTGCGGTGGAAGTCGTGCGCGATAAAAACGGTAAGCCGTCGACGCGTGGATTTTCTAAAGATGATGCAATTGCGCGATATTTGGTGACTGCCGAGGAGAGCAAAAGCCAACTCGTGAAAGCAGAGCAGCTAGGGGACGCCTTTTTCTTGCGGGCGAATGGTGAACTCACCCCGTTGAACACTGCCGCCTATCACATATTCACTAAGAAAACTAGTGAGGCGAAAGCGTTAGCTGCATTTCAGAAGAAATTCAATGAGCTAAAAACCACCGGCGGTGGTTCCACAGTTGCTGAACCCGTCACGTGGAAGTGGTTGTGGGTCGTGGTCGTTCTTGCCCTGGTGATCCTCATGTCTTCAGGAATCTATGTCGCAACGGGTAAACGCAAGGGATTTACTCATCAGTGAGAATTATTCCGCACTTCTTGATTTGAGCGATACTTTATGTGCATATAAGGCGTACTCAGATAATAGCAAAGTGCGTCAACGAAGACACTTGAAGTACCGGCAGAGATACAGACCAAATCGAATAGGTGTTGGGCAGCAAGTTCTAAGATGGCAGGTCATTATTATGGTTGGAAGTTACATCTAATGTCAGTATGCCAAGTGGGGAGAGGCAAGTATGGATTGTGACAATGGCGGCTGTGAAATTGACTTCTCTACCAGTGGCGCATGCTGCTGACGTTTTATGCTGGATACGGCAGATCCATATAAAAAAGATCTGTAATAGGTTTCGGACTGAATTCAGTCTGTTTTAGTGGAGCCGATTCTTTAATTCACTAAATTACAATATTTACGACTCCCAGAGCAATGCTGCACACGTTCCTAGGACAAATAAAAATTCAAGAATCGCTAGGATTCTTCGTTCGTTGATAGATAAAGTTTGTTTGTGGGTGCGGTGGATAAGTTCCTCATGGGTGCGACCGAGTTGTCGAGCCCCATTACCTCTACGCAGCGGCCGATGGTGTTGCCGCGGGCGAGGAAGTAAAGGTGCCCATCGTTGCGGAGCGTGTGACGTGATGTGGCGGTTTCGACGACGCAGTTGGCTTCGATGCATGGTTGACGTTTTGTGCACGCTGGTTCTGCAACTGCAGCGCCAGCGTGCACAAAACGTCATACTCGAGCGGATCGAACTACTGAAGTAGCATGGCGCTACACGTTCCGAGGAAAAGAATAAATTCGAGAACTGCTTGAATTCTCTTCTGTTTCAGGGACATAGTCTCTTTTTGTAGTTGATAGACGAGCCCGTTGATAATCGCTAGAGCAAGTCCGACGATTGCGAGAATTTGAAAGATCAAAGGAATCACTCTCCCTCTTCTTTGAAGGTGCATTGGCTTGGCATTGCAGAAGACCACAGTTATACAAGAAATTACGCTTGCGTATTTATTCTCTCATGACTACTCCTCATCTCAGCATGAACTTTCCAGAAAACGTTAGGGACGCGGGGTAATCTTGGGAGCATAAGAATCACGTATCCAGGAGGTCAGAACCGATGGCAAATCGAGCACAGCGCAGAGCTAACCAAAGGGCAGCAAACAAGAACGGCGAGAGCGGGCAGCCGGAAGGCACTCAGTCTGCAACGAGCCAGGCGATGTTCAACAACAAGGCCGATCGTGTTGCTGAAGGCAGGGATGAATGGGTTCCCGGTCGCGTTGATGCCAACGGAGATACGGTGACGGCAGCGCAGGCCTCTGCGAACGAAGAGGCACGCGCTGAGCATGATGCAAAGGTGCAGGCCAATGTGAGTCTCGCCCGCAAGCGCACCACGAAGGGGTGGCTCAAGTTCTTCAGCTGGCTGCTCATCGGTCTGTCGGCGCTCGCCTTCCTCATTGTCATGTGGATCCCGAATCTGCCGATGTGGGCCATCGTCACGGTGTCCGCTATCTTCGCGGTTGGAGTGCTCAGCCTCTTTGTGGTGCGCGGTGACAACGACAAGAACCCTTACCTCGATGAGAATGGGACTGCGGTATGAAAAGGCTATCCGTCGATCTGCTGAGCCGCGAATATCCGCCGCACATTTACGGTGGCGCTGGCGTCCATGTGAACGAGCTTTCCAAAGTTCTTGCAGAGCATGCTGATGTAACGGTCAGAGCATTCGACGGGCCCCGCACAGCCGCAGAGCTGGCTGAATATGAGCGCAGTACCGCAGACGGGAGTTTGCGTGTCAAAGGTTACGCGGTTCCCGCGGAGCTCGGCGACGCAAACCCCGCCTTGCAGACTTTCGGGGTAGACCTCCAGATTGCGCGGGATGTCGACGCAGACGTCGTACATTCGCATACGTGGTACGCCTGCCTGGCGGGACGCTTGGCATCACAGTTGCACGGAATTCCTCACGTCATCACAGCGCACAGTCTCGAGCCGTTCCGGCCGTGGAAGGCGGAGCAGCTGGGTGGTGGGTATCGGCTGAGTTCGTGGGCTGAGAAGGATGCCTACGAGTCAGCTGACGGAGTGATCGCAGTCTCTGCGGGGATGAAGAAAGACATTCTGGCTGCGTACCCTGCCATTGATCCGGCAAAGGTGGCCGTCGTTCACAACGGCATCAATATCGCGGATTTTGTGGCTCCCTCCGAAACAGCCCCCGCATGGAATGTGTTCGACCGCTATCACATCGACCGATCCAAGCCAACGCTGCTGTTTGTTGGTCGCATCACCAGGCAGAAGGGATTGCCCTATCTGCTGGAAGCCTTGGAACAGGTGAATCCCGACATTCAGGTGGTGTTGTGCGCCGGGGCACCCGACACCAAGGAGATCGGCGACCAGGTGCGCACGAAGTTCGCGGAACTCAATCAGAGCCGTGGCAACATCGTCTGGATCGAGGAGATGCTGCCACACGACCAGCTGACCGCGCTGGAGCATGGCTGCGACGCCTTCGTATGCCCGTCGATTTATGAGCCGCTCGGCATCGTCAATCTCGAGGCCATGGCATGTGGGCTGCCGGTTGTGGCAAGTGCTACCGGAGGAATCCCCGAGGTTGTCGTCGACGGTGACACCGGTGTGCTCGTGCCGCTGGAACAGGTGGGGGACGGCACCGGAACTCCCGTTCACCCGGATGAGTTCGTTCACGATCTCGCCGCCGGTATCGAAGATATCTTCTCGGATCCGGCGCGCGCCCGTCGAATGGGTGAGGCGGGATACGCCCGTGCGCGTGATCATTTTTCGTGGGAATCAATTGCACGCGAAACCCTCGCAGTGTATGAAGGTGTGTTGAAGTAATTCCTGTGGTGGGAAGCACTGCGGTACCAAAGTGCGATGCGTGATGGAGGGTCCAAGAAATGGCGAAGATGAGCGGAGCGGAGTCGCGGTGGCGGGATCCTTCTGAAACTGCAGCGGCACTCCACGACGTTGAATTTCGTCGGCGGGGCCGCATCATTCTCTCCGACGTCAACCTCGAAATTCTCCCGGGTGAGCGGTGGGTCATTTTTGGGCCCAACGGCATTGGTAAGTCCACGATGATCTCCATGATGAGCTCGCGACTTTTCCCCAGCGAGGGGAAAATCGATATTCTCGGCAACCGCATGGGAACGGTGGACGTGTTCTCGCTGAGACCTCAGATCGGCCTCGCCTCACGTGAATTGGCGAAGATGTTCCCCTCGGAAGAGGATCCTCTCGACGCGGTTGTCACCGCCGCAACCGGAGTAACCGGGCGCTGGCGTGACGAGTATACGGACGCTCAGACGGCGAAGGCGCGTGGATTGCTGGAACGCTTCGGTGTGGGCTATCTCGAAGGCAAGCACATGTGGCGACTCAGTGAGGGAGAGGTCTCGCGCGTGCTCATCGCGAGGGCCTTGATGAACGATCCCAAGCTTCTGATTCTCGACGAGCCCACTACCGGCCTGGACTTGGGTGCCCGTGAACAGGTGATTGCAACGCTCAACGAGATCGGAACCGAAGATTCAGAGCGCGCCGTGGTGCTCGTGACGCACAGGCTCGAGGAGATTCCCAAAGGATTTGACCACCTCGCGCTGATCGGCCGCATGGAGGAGCGCCCCAATCCGAATCCCGATCCCTCCGACCCGCAGCCGGGAACCGTGCTGTTCAGTGGGGCCATCGAGGAGGGTCTCACGGATGAATGGATGGAGAGGCTGTTCAATATGCCGATGCACGTGCAGCGGGAACAGGGACGGTGGATGGCCTTCTCCACCCGCTGATTATTTCGCCACCAGACGAATAAGTTAGCTAACGGTGTTTGGGACATGCATAAGAGTAATCTTCTTGAGGTTAATTTTATACTTTGCAATGCTCACTCGAGGGTGGGTCAATGAGCCGGATAGGTGGTATTACGCATGCTGCAAATGTTGTCACGGTACCTACGGCCATACTGGTTGCAGGTGACGATCCTCGTCGCCTTCCAGGTGGCACAGGCATGTTTGAATCTCTACTTGCCTAATCTGCAGGCGGACATCATCAACAACGGTGTTTCAGCCGGCGACCAGGATGAGATCTACCGAATTGGCTGGGAGATGATTGGCATCTCCGGGCTTCAGATCGTTGCCTCAGTAGCGGCCGTCATCATCTCGGCACGCATCGCGATGCGTCTGGGTTACGAGGTTCGCCGCGATTTCTTCAACTCCGTGGAGACCTTCAGCCTCACCGAGATGGAGAAGTTCTCGGCGGGTTCTCTCGTCACGCGCGTTACCAACGACGTTCAGCAGGTGCAGCAGACCACTTATCAGACGCTGCTCATCATTCTTCAGGCGCCTGTCATGTTCATCGGTGGCCTCATCATGGCCCTTCAGCAAGATGGTCCGCTGACATGGTCGCTTGCCGTCATTCTGCCGATCATCCTGATCGTCGCGCTGCTCCTCATGAGCCGCATGGGTCCGCTGTTCAACAAGATGCAGCAAAAGCTTGACTCCCTCAACCGCATCGTGCGCGAGCAGATTGCAGGCGTGCGCGTCATTCGTGCCTTCACCCGTGAGAAGACCGAGGTTGGGCGCTTCGACGTTGCGAACTCCTCAATGTATAAGGTCCTCGTCTCCGTGGGCCGCCTCATGTCGATGATGATTCCGCTCATCTTCTTCATGGTGAACATGTCCAACATCGCCATCATGTGGTTCGGCGGCAAGCGCATCGACTCCGGCGGCATGCAAATCGGTTCTCTGCAGGCCTTCATTCAGTACCTCATGATTATCCTCATGGGAATCATGATGGCGGCGATGATGTCTGTGATGCTGCCCCGCGCCTCCGTGTCGTCCAAGCGCATCCTCAAGGTCATCGATACTCAGAGCGATATCACCGCCCCAGAGGATCCTTACTGGCCCCAGAATGCAAACGATGCGAAGGGCGTCATTGAGTTCAAGGACGTCAGCTTCAGATACCCGGGCGCCGAGGAACCCGTGTTGTCTCACATCAGCTTCACGGCTGAGCCCGGCAAGACGACAGCGTTCATCGGTTCCACAGGTTCCGGTAAGTCTTCGTTGCTGCGCTTGGGAATGCGCATGTTTGACGTGACCGAGGGGCAGGTGCTCGTGGACGGTCACGACGTGCGGCAATACGATCCCGATCGGCTGGCAACGCTGTTTGGGCCTGTGCCGCAGAAGGCGGTGCTCTTCTCGGGCACAATCCGCACCAATCTGCGCTATGGCAAGGAGGACGCCACCGAGGAGGAGATGTGGGAGGCCTTGCGCGTCGCCCAAGCCGACGACTTCGTGAAGGAAATTCCCGAAGGCCTCGACGCACCCGTCGCAGAAGGCGGCACGAACTTCTCCGGTGGTCAGAAGCAGCGTCTGTGCATGGCGCGAGCGATCATCCGCAACCCGCGTATCTACAGCTTCGATGACTCCTTCTCAGCACTCGATATGGCGACGGATCGCAAGCTGCGCGCGGCACTCAAGCCCGCGACGACCGAATCCACGGTCCTCCTTGTCGCACAACGCGCGGCGAGCATCCGGGACGCGGAACAGATTCTGGTGCTCGACGGCGGGCAGATCGTGGGACGCGGAACCCACGACGAACTGATGAACACCTGCGAAACGTATAAGGAGATCGTTGATTCCCAGGGCGGGCAAGGGCCCGATGTGGAAGATCTCAGTATTGACGAGGAAGGAGGCCGCTGATGTCAGCAGCACGCGGAGGACAAATCAAAGCAAATCCGTCTGTATCAAAGACTCAACGCAACAAGAGTCTCAAGCGACTCTTCGGGTACCTGCTGAGCGAAAAGCTCAAAGTCGTCACGATGCTCATCTGTGGAGCCATCGCAGTTTTCCTGATCGTTCTGGGCCCCAAGATCATGGGCCAGGGAACGAACGTTCTGTTTGCAGGACTTTTGGGCAAGATGCTGCTCGCGAGCGGAATCCCGGCCGGAACTCCTAAGGACGAGGTCGTCAAGCTGCTCAATTCCAAGGGGCAGGGCAGTATCGCCCAAATGGTGAACTCCATGGACGTCAAAGTTGGCGAGGGTATCGACTGGAATTGGTTCGCCATCATCCTGGTTATCACGGCGGCCGTATACCTGGTCTCCATTCTGCTGCGCCTGGTCCAGAACTTCATCATGACGCGCGTAGTGAGCGACACTGTGTACCTCATGCGTCGCCAGATTGAAGACAAACTCAACAATCTGCCGCTGAATTACTTCGACCGTGTGCCCCGTGGCGAAGTCATGAGCCGCACCACCAACGACGTGGACAACATCTCTCAGACGCTTCAACAGGTTCTGGGCGAACTCCTGTTCTCCATCTTCCAGTTCGTGGGTGTGTTCATCATGATGCTGAGCATTTCGCCGCTCATGACGCTCATCGCGTTCATTGTGATCCCCATCATGGCGTTGGTTTCAATGTTCATCATGAAGAAGGCGCAGCCTAACTTCACCCGTCAGTGGGCTCGAACAGGAAAACTCAACTCGAACGTCGAGGAGATGTTCTCCGGTCACCTCGTTGTGCGTGCTTACGGGCAGCAGAAGAATGCAGAAGACACCTTCGACAAGCACAACCAGGGCCTCTACGAAGTCAGCCGGAAGGCCCAGTCCTTCTCCGGCCTCATTCAGCCCTCGACCGGCTTCTTCGGAAACCTCATGTTCGTCCTCGTCGCCGTCATCGGTGGCGTGCGCGTCCTCAACGGCAACCTCACGCTCGGCGACCTGCAGGCCTTCACGCAATATTCGCGGCAGGCGTCGCAGCCGCTCGGCCAGATCGCGTCGATGAGCACGATTCTGCAGAGCTCCCTGGCAAGCTCCACGCGTGTCTTTGAGTTCCTCGACGAGCCCGAAGAGAGTGCGGACACCACGACTCCGGAAGTGATTCCGACGGACGCGGACGGCCGCATCCAGGGTCACGTCAAGTTCAATCACGTCGCCTTCTCCTACGATCCCGAGGAGCCTCTCATCGAGGATCTCTCGATCGATGCGAAGCCCGGCAAGACGGTCGCCATCGTGGGACCGACCGGGGCAGGCAAGACCACCTTGGTCAACCTGCTGATGCGCTTCTACGAGATTCAGGGTGGCGCCATCACCATTGACGGCGTGGACACCGCCTCGATGACGCGCCAGGGGCTGCGTACCCACTTCGGCATGGTTTTGCAGGACACCTGGCTCTTCGACGGCACCATTCGCGAGAACCTGTTCTACGGGGTGCACGAAGGCCGCCACGTGGGCGAAACCGAGATGATCGAGGCCGCGAAGGCCACGCACGTGGACGAGTTCGTCCGCAAGCTGCCGCAGGGCTACGACACGCTGATGAACGAAGACAGCTCCGAGCTGTCCCAGGGTGAGCGCCAGCTCATCACCATCTGCCGTGCCTTCCTCTCCGATCCTGACATCCTCATCCTCGACGAGGCGACCAGCTCCGTCGACACGCGAACGGAGATGCTGGTGCAGCAGGCGATGAACGCTCTGCGCGCAAATCGCACGAGCTTCGTCATCGCGCACAGGCTGTCCACGATTCGCGACGCCGACCTCATCCTCGTGGTCAACCACGGTTCCATTGTCGAGCAGGGCAACCACGATGAACTCTTGGCAAAGAACGGCGCGTACGCAAAGCTGTACAACTCGCAGTTCTCGGGAGCAGCACAGGAGGAAGAATAGTGATACGCCGTGGTCCGTTTGCAGTGGGCGAGAAGGTGCAGTTCACTGATCGCAAGGGTAAGAAGGTCACCGTTCAGCTCAGTGCAGGTGACGTCACCCAAACGGACCACGGCCTTCTGCGTCATGACGACGTGATCGGGCAAGTTCCCGGTTGCGTCGTGGAGACGGTTTCGGCGCTCAGCGCAGGCAAGGTGGGCAACAAGACCATCAAGAATTCGCGGCGCATTGGCGGTTGGGAATACACGGCGCTGCGTCCGCGCATGATCGACTACTCACTGTCGATGCCGCGCGGCGCACAGGTGATGTATCCCAAAGACATCGCGCAGGTGATCAGCGTCGGCGACATTCGCGCCGGGGCACGGGTTCTTGAATCGGGCGGCGGTTCGGGAGCGATGACGCTCGCCCTCGTCGATGCGGTGGGACCGCAGGGTCACGTGCGCACCATTGAGCGTCGGCCTGAATTCGCGAAGATATCCGCGGCGAATATCGAACTTTACTTCGGTGAGACACCTCAGTGGTGGACGATTGACGTCAACGGATTTGACGAGGGCGCGGCCAATCTCGAGGATGCTTCCTACGATCGCATTGTTTTCGACATGCTCGACCCCTGGAATCGGCTCGAGCAGGCAGAGCGGGTTATTGCCAGTGGGGGAGTGCTCGTGGTGTATGTCACGACGACGACCCAGCTGAGCCGCATGTGTGAGGCGTTGCGTGGCTCCGGGCGATGGACGAGCCCTGAGGTTCTCGAAATTCTTGAGCGCACGTGGAAGGTGGAAGGTCTTGCGGTGCGGCCCAACCACCAGATGATCGGACACACAGGATTCCTCGTGAGCGCGAGGGCAATGGCTCCCGGTGTCCGCGCGCTGGAACGCAAGCGCCGCGCCACCAAGGACGTCTACACCGATATCGACGAGGTGAGTCCTCAGAAGCAGGAAGAGGATTTCGAAAATCTGGAGTTGCGCGATATTTCGGATCGCAAGGTTCGCAAGGTGTTGCGTGATCTCGATGCGCAACTCGGCGTGCTCCACGCGAAGGGTGACGAATCCGAAGCGGGCGCTCCTGAGAGTGGTACAAATTCGAGTGCCTTACAATGAATCTGACAGCAGCTCCTCAACGGGGCTTGTGACGACGGAGGGCAGGCGTCGATGGGTGATTCGCTGAAGAAGATTTCCAAGCATGCACGTCAGTACAAGCACGTGTTGTTGCTCATGCGCCACGCGAAGGCGGAGTCAGGTGGGCAGGGCGCAGACATCGATCGCGAACTCACCGACAAGGGCCTCAAGCAGGCCAAGCACGTGGCCAAGGGGTTGGCCGGCATGAAGCTCGTGCCGGAATCAATCGTCTGCTCTGGTGCGGTCCGCACGCGGCAGACCTTGGCGCGCATGGTGAAGGTCTTCGGCGATGGACCGCGCGTCGACTACCGTCAGAGCCTCTACGATCAAGGCAAGAATGCCGTTTTTGACGAGTTGGCGCACGTGCCAGAAACGGTCGGCACGCTCCTCATCGTCGGGCACGAACCGACGGTATCGATGACGTCGGGCCTCATCGCGACGAAGGACTCCGACGCCGGGCTTCTCGCGTTGCTCAGTGTGGGGGTTTCCAACGCCTCCGTGGTGATTCTGGGGTCGGACGAGCCTTTCGACAAATGGGACCGGCACAGTGCCGATCTTGTCGCTGTGCTCACACCGAAGGATTTCAGCTGATTCGTGGGTATAAGTCGTGTTTATAGCGACACCCAGATTTCACAGATTACCTGATAACGCTCGTGATTTGCTACGCTTTCTGAGTCTAAACAACTGTCTTTGGAGGCATGCATGAGCGTAGCCAACGTCAGCGGGTTCCCCCGCATCGGCCAGAATCGCGAACTGAAGCGCGCTATCGAGGGGTATTGGAAGTCCAAGAACGATCTTGACTTCGTGCGTTCAACCGCCGCTGAGTTGCGCAAGCGTCACTGGGAACTGCAGAAGGCGGCCGGGATCGACCTCATTCCCAGCAACGACTTCAGCTACTACGACCAGATGTTGGACACCGCGGTCCTCCTCGGCGTCGTGCCCCAGCGCTATCGCGATCTCAACCTCGGAGCTGAAGACACAGTCTTTGCTCTGGGCCGTGGCTATCAGGGTGAACGAGGCGACGTCACCGCGCTGCCGATGAAGAAGTGGTTCACCACGAATTATCACTATTTGGTACCCGAAGTCGACGACTCAACGACCATCTCGCTCAGTGGCACCAAGCCCTTCGACGAGTTCAGTGAGGCCAAGGATCAAGGCATTCTCACCAAGCCGGTCCTCATCGGCCCGTACACCTTCCTCAAGCTGGCACGTGGCCCTGAGGCGGCACCGCTCGATCTCTCCGCTCGCACGGATCTGGTCAAGCAGGCGGGCGCAGCCTACGCCGCCATCCTGAAGCGTTTCGCACAGCTGGGAGCCGAGTGGATTCAGATCGATGAACCCTACCTCGTGCTCGACAAGGAACCGGGCGACGTGGAACTGTTCACCGCCCTGTACACGGCAATTCTCGCGGCTCGGGACGAGGCAGGAACCGTCAAGGTGCTCCTCAACTCCTACTTCGGCAATATCTCCGACATCTACAGCACCGCCAACGACCTCGGCTTCGACGGCATTGGCCTCGATCTGCTCGAGGGCAAGGATGAGAATCTCGCGGCACTCAGCGAGCATGGCGTGCACTCGGGCACTAAGATCTTTGCGGGCGTTGTCAACGGCCGCAACATCTGGCGCAACAACTACGCCGTGAGTCTGGGTCTCCTCGACGCGGTGGCATCCGTCGCCGGTGAGGACGCTACCGTTGTCTCCACCGCCTCCTCCCTGCTGCACGTGCCGTTCAGCACCGAGGGTGAAACCGGGCTGAGCGACGAGCAGCGCAAGCACTTTGCCTTCGCGGTCGAGAAGCTGGGCGAACTCAGCGACCTCGCCACGCTTGCACCGCTGAGCGACGAGCAGCGCAAGAAGTCCGAGTCGCTCGCTGCCAATCAGGCCCTCTTCGACGGAACTCGCGTGAGCGAGGATCCGGCGGTCCACGAGCGCATCGCCAAGCTCACCGCTGCCGACTTCACCCGTCAGCCCGCACGCGCGGAGCGTCAGCGCATCCAGCGCGACGAGCTCGGTCTGCCGGATCTGCCGACGACCACCATCGGCTCCTTCCCCCAAACCCAGGATGTGCGCGCCGAACGCGCCAAGCTGCGCAAGGGCGAGATCACGCAGGATGCCTACGACGAGTTCATCAAGACGAAGATCGTCGAAGTCATTCGTCACCAGGAGAAGATCGGTCTCGACGTCTTGGTGCACGGCGAGTTCGAGCGCAACGACATGGTCGAATACTTTGGGCAGAACCTCAAGGGCTTCCTCTTCACCAAGAACGCCTGGGTCCAGTCCTACGGCACGCGCTGCGTCAAGCCTCCCATCGTGTGGGGCGACGTCTCGCGCGCCAAGCCCATCACCGTCGAGTGGAGCGCCTTCGCGCAGTCCCAGACAGACCACGTCATGAAGGGCATGCTCACCGGGCCAGTCACCATCCTCAACTGGTCGTGGCCGCGCGAGGACATCACTCACGAGGATCAAACCAAGCAGCTCGCACTCGCCATTCGCGACGAGGTCATTGACCTGCAGAATGCTGGCATCAAGGTCATCCAGATTGACGAGGCCGCCCTGCGCGAGAAGCTTCCCGTGCGTCGCTCCGACTGGCACTCCAAATACCTCGATTGGGCCGTTCCTGCCTTCCGCCTGGTGCATTCCGGTGTCGAGGCTGGAACTCAGATCCACACCCACATGTGCTATTCGGAGTTCAACGACATCATTCGCGACATCGATGCGATGGACGCCGACGTCATCTCCTTCGAGGCGTCACGCTCCGATCTCACGGTTCTGGACGCCATTCACGACGCGAACTTTGAGACGGAGGCCGGCCCCGGTGTCTATGACATTCACTCGCCGCGCATCCCGTCCGAGGCTGAGATCGAGGGCCGCATCGGAGAAATCCTCGAGAAGATGGACGTCTCCAAGGTCTGGATCAACCCCGACTGTGGCCTGAAGACCCGCGGTGACGCGGAAACCTGGCCGAGCCTCGAGCACATGGTGGCGGCCGCCAAGGCCGTGCGCGCCAAGCTCGGGAAGTAATCAAAGGCAGCGGTAAACAGATAGGTCAGACGCCATGCATTCGCCGATTTTCTCACTGGAGATATTCCCACCCAAGCGCAATGCTCCCGTGGGCACTATTTACGACACGCTCGATGGACTCGAGGGGCTCAACCCCGACTTCATCTCGGTGACGTATGGGCACGGCACGTCGTCTGACCGCACCGCCACCGCGCGTATCGCTCACACGGTGAAGAAGGAGTATGGCATCGAGGCGGTCGCCCACCTGACGGCCATGTACGTCACCGCCGACGACGTCGACGAGACGCTTGAGATGTTTCGGGCGGCGGGCGTCGCCTCGATCCTGCCCTTGCGTGGAGATCCGGTTGTCGACCGCCAACCCGCCAACGTCTTTGAACACGCCTCCGACCTGGCGGCTTACATCCATGACCAGGCACCAGAGTTCAAGCTCTACGGGGCCTGTTACCCGGAGGGTCACTTCCAGGCACCGAGCCTCGATGAAGACATCGAGAATCTGCGGAAGAAGGTCGACGCGGGAGTCACGCATCTCATTTCGCAACTGTTCTATTCGACCGACGCCTTTCTCGATTTCCTCGAGAAGGCGAGAGCGAAGGGGATTGAGGTTCCGATTGAGGCGGGCATCATGCCGCCGGTCCTCGCAAAGTCGACTCTGAATATGGCAAGCAAGTGCGGGGTGGCGATTCCCCAACAGCTCCGTACGATTCTCGAACGGTGGCAGGGCAACCGTGAGGCGCTGCAGAAGGCCGGAATCGTGTATGCGAGCGAGCAGATTTCAGAGCTCGTGTCGGCGGGTGTGGACGGAGTTCACTTGTATTCCATGAACCACCCGCGCGTGGTGCGCCGCATCTGGAGCAACGTGGACACGTTGTTCTCGCAGGAGTGAACGGCGCTTCAGCTCCCTGGGCTTTTGATTACTTGTTGCGGCGGCCGGTGTTCCTGGCCTGATTCTGCTGCTGAGCGCGCTTCTTCACCTTGCGCGGTGAAAGGGTCTTGGCATCCCTCGACCTGAAAATTTTCCAATGGGCGGCGAAGAATTTCCGGAGCGCTGGGATCTTGCCGATCCCGAAACCAATGATGGCCGCCCCGATCGCGATCCACGACCACAGATCTTCGCCCACCAGGATGAGGATGATGACTAGGCCGAAGACCACGATGCTCACAGTGCGGGTGATGGTCTTCTGCTGACCTGTGAGTTTGTCTTCCTTCATGGGCAAGATTCCGTAGAATCCTCCTCCGAGGAAGCAGATCAGTGCGGAGATGATCGAGAGTGCGAGCATGGGAACCTCATCGTTCTATTTGATGTGCGAGTCTTTTTGATTCTATCGCGGTCCTGCCGGGACGGGCGCACTTAGTCGTCGCTGCCCGAGACGAAGTCCGTTTCCGTGGCGGGCGAGTCTTGACGATCGATGAGTTTCTTCTGGTCGTCAAAGCGCTGCATCTGCGGCTCCTCGGTGCTGTGAGCGAGCGAATCCATGACCCCCGCGGCATTGTCGACACCGGCAATTTCGGCGATGATCTGCTCGTAGGAGGTGTCGGAGGTCTTGTGGAGTCCATTGATGCGACCGTGACGGAGCACCACGATGCGGTCGGCGATGGCGAAGACATCGGGCAGAGTGTTGCAGATGAAAACGATTGCTTTGCCGCTGGCGCGCAACTTCTTGATATAGCTGAGGACCTCGGCCGTCTGCATCACCGAAAGGGAGGCGGTGGGTTCGTCGAGCAGGATCATCTCCGGGTCGTCGAGAAGGGTGCGGGCGATGGAGAGCATCTGACTCTGCCCCTTGGTGAGCGTGGAGATGGGCTTACGCAGACCGATGGGGGAGGAGACCTGGGCGAGAACCCTGCGGGCCTCGTCCTCCATTTTGCTCACGTCGAGCCTGCGAAACTCGTCCTTCATCTCGTGGCCGAGGAAAAGGTTGGCAGTCACGTCGAGGTTGTCGCAAAATTCCTGGTCCTGGAATACCGAGGCAATTCCCAGCGCCCGAGACTCCTGGATGGTGTTGATGGCGCAGGGAACGCCGTTGTGTTCGATCCCGCCGGCCTCGTCGGGGTGGTACAGTCCGGCGAGCACCTTGAGGAGGGTGGATTTTCCCGCGCCGTTGTCGCCGACGACCGCGAGGATCTCTCCGCGGTAGAACGACAGATTGACGTGTTTGAGCGCTTCAAAGAACCCGAAGGTCACGGAGACATCAGTGAACTTGATGAGGGGGTATTTCTTCAAGCTGGTCATAGATCAATGCTCCTTCTTTGGAGCGGTTGTTTCAGAGGGTGTGGTGCCGGTGGACGATGATACCTCAGGGGTAGGAAACGAGACGGCGAGGCTCGACTTTTCCAGTGCGAAGAGGGCCGAGCCGATGGCCTGATTGCCGTCGGGGTATTGTGCGCGAAGGACGTCAATGGGGGTCATGGCGTCGGGGAAGAGAAGGCGGCGGAGGGACTCCTGGAACGGTTCGATGAAGAGGTCTCCGGTTTCCGCGAATTTCCCGCCGACCACCACGAGCTTGGGATCGAGCGCAATGCAGAGCCCGGCGGTCACTTCCGCGATGCGCACCGAGACGTCGGTGACGATGCGTCGGCACCCCGGGTCGCCGTCGTTGGCGAGCTTGATGAGGTCGTCGAGCGTCATGGTGCCGTGCGTCACGTTGAGCAATGACACGAGGCGTTCCTCGTTGACGGTGGTGTTAAGGCAACCGCGATTGCCGCAGGAGCAGATGGGCCCCAGCGGGTCAACCTGGACGTGACCGATTTCTCCGGCCAGTCCCGTGACTCCGCGCAGGAGGGTGCCGTTGACGAACGCCCCCGCTCCGACGCCATCTGAGGCGTGGACGTAGATGAAGTTTTCAACCCCGCGGGCACTTCCGAGACGCGCCTCGGCGAGTCCTCCCATGTGGGCGGAGTTTTGCACGTAGACAGGGACGTTGAAGATCGAGGAGAAGGAGGCACGCAGCTCCTTGTTTTCCCAGCCGCGCAGGATGCCTGGGATGGCGACCTGTTGCGTGAGTTTGTTGACGGGGGCCTCGACGCACAGGCAGATCCCAACGATCTCGCTGGTGGGTGCGCCCAGAGCCGTGATGGTTTCCTCGACGAGGAGGATGGCCCTTTCGAGCGTGGAATCGACTTTGTGATCGAGCGCGAGGGGGAGTGTGTGTGAGCTCAGCACAGTGCGTGAGAAGTCCATGGCACAGATGGAGAGTTGTCTTTTGCCGATGAATATACCGATGCTGATGCCGAGTTGTCTGCGCAGCGTGACGAGTGTGGCCCGCCGGCCGCTGCGAATCGTCGATCTCGTGTCGAAAACGTCTTCCTCGACGAATTGACGGACGAGATTTGACACCGTTGCAGTGGAAAGCCCCGTGGCTTCGGACAACTCGATCTGAGTGAGTCCACCGAACTTACGAACCGTCTCGAAAAGCAGCGCGCGATTGGCCTCTCTCAGTGCAGTCTGAGACCCAGAAGGTTTTTTTAGCGCCATAGCCCCAGCATACCCGAGGAGTGTGGCGTTGCGTGGGGGTACACCTTGTTGAATTACGCGATTAAACACATGTTATCGGGAACATGCCGTTCTGAGTTGATTGCTTAAACTCAATCGTGTATTCTTTGTGGCGAACCTCACAGTTCATTGAGCGAACCAACGTGGATTTGCTCAAGACATATCCGTCAATGATGAAGGAGAAGTCACATGAAAGCACTCAAGCGTACTATCGCTGCAGCTGCTGGACTTGCGATGATGGCAGGCCTCGCTGCGTGCGGCGGCGGCCGTTCAGACTCTGCTGGATCGAGCGAAAAAGTCGATAAAGGTGCGACCATCGGTATCTCGATGCCGACGAAGTCGGAAGAGCGCTGGAACAAGGATGGCAACGGTCTGAAGAAGAATCTTGAGGCCAAGGGATACAAGGTCATTCTCTCGTTCGCAGACGATAAGCCTGCGCAGCAGAATGCTGATATTGAAAACATGGTGAACAACAGTGCGAAGATCGTCGTTGTCGCCGCCAAGGACGGCACCGCAGTTGGTCCCGCCGTCGAGAAGGCCAAGGATGCGGGCGCGAAGGTCATCGCTTACGACCGCCTCATCATGAACACCGAAGCAGTGGATTACTACGCAACGTTCCAGCTGGAGCAGACGGGTGTCCTCGAAGCAAATTACATCATCGATAAGCTCAAGCTGAAGGACGGAGCAAAGGGTCCGTTCAACATCGAGCTCTTCACCGGTTCCCCCGACGACAACAACGCCAAGTTCTTCTTCAAGGGAGCTTGGGAGCTGCTGCAGCCGTACTTCAAGTCCGGAGTCTTGGTCAACCCCTCCAGGCACGGCGGTGGAGTCAAGGCAGACAGCACTGTCGAAGATATTTGGCAGAAGATCTCCGTCATGTCCTGGAAGGCTGAGCAGGCTCAGAAGGACATGGAGTCGATCCTCGATTCCACGTATTCACACGGCGAGAAGCTCGACGCGGTCCTCAGCCCTTACGACGGTATCTCCCAAGGTGTCATCAACGCCATTCAGTCCAAGCGCCCCGACATGAAGCCGGGCACTGACTCATGGCCGATCATCACCGGGCAGGACGCGATGGAAATCGCGATCACCAACATCAACAACGGCACTCAAGCTCAGACCGTCTTCAAGGACGTCAACAAGCTCGCCGCCGCTGTTCAGGAGATGATCATCCAGATCGCAGAAGGCAAGGAAGTCACTGGCGCTGACAAGACCTACAACAACGGCACCAAGGACGTCAAGTCCAAGCTGCTTGACCCGGTCTCCATCACCAAGGACAACCTCAGCGACCTCGTCGATGCTGGTTATGTCACCCAGGATAGGTTCGACCAGCTCACCAAGAGCTGACCTTACCCATTCGCCCAACCGGTTGCTGCGGTGGGCTTCACCGCAGCAACCACCCATGAATGAACTCAATGAGGAGTGATGACATGTCTGATGAAACCATTCTCCAGATGAAGAACATCACCAAGACCTTCGGGCCAGTCAAGGCTCTCACCGACGTGAATCTCGATGTCAAATCGGGAGAAATCCACGCTATCTGCGGTGAGAACGGTGCTGGTAAGTCGACCTTGATGAACGTTCTGTCCGGAGTTTATCCCTACGGGTCCTACACCGGAGAAGTCTGGTTTGAGGGCAAGCAGGCGAAGTACAAGACGATTCGTGACTCGGAAGCCGACGGAATCGTCATTATCCATCAGGAGCTTGCGCTGATCCCGTTCCTCTCCATCGCCGAGAATATTTTCCTCGGCAACGAGCAGGGCGGAAAGGGAGTTGTCGATTGGGACAAAACCCGCGCGAAGGCGAAGGAACTGATGGAGCGAGTCGGGCTTCCCGACGATCCCGATACCCGCATCATGGATATCGGTGTTGGCAAGCAGCAGCTTGTCGAAATTGCTAAGGCACTCGCCAAGAACGTGAAGCTTCTCATCCTCGATGAGCCAACGGCTGCACTCAACGACGCTGATTCGGCCCACCTCCTGGGTCTGGTGCGAGATCTTCGTGACCAGCATGGTGTGACCTCCATCATCATCACCCACAAGCTGAACGAGGTCGCTGTCATCGCCGACAACGTCACCATCATTCGAGACGGATCCACCGTCGGCCACATGCACGTCGACGCCGAGCATCCGCTCAACCGCGACGAACTCATCGCAAAGATGGTGGGTAGGCCTCTGACCAACCTTTATCCTGAGCACGAGTCCCACGCCGGTGAGGAAATCTTCCGCATCAAGGACTGGACCGTCCACCACCCCCAAGACACGAGCCGTTTGGTCGTCGACAACGCGAACATGTACGCGCGCGCCGGCGAAATCGTGGGCCTCGCGGGATTGATGGGTGCAGGGCGCACTGAGCTCGCCATGAGCGTCTTTGGGCACTCCTACGGTTCCGCCGTCTCCGGACAGATCTTCATCAAGGGCAAGGAAGTCCACCTGCACAACGTGGCCACCGCCATCAAGGAAGGGCTGGCCTACGTGACGGAGGATCGCAAGGTCTTCGGTCTCAATCTTTTGCAGGCTGTGCGTCACAACGCTTCGATGGCATCGCTTCTCAAGATGTCGAAGAATGGCGTCATGGACGACGAGACCGAGCAGAAGTCGGTGGAGCGTTATCGCACTGAATTCGGCATCAAGACGCATTCGATTGAAGACGGCGTCTCGACGTTGTCGGGTGGCAACCAGCAGAAGGTCGTCCTGGCGAAGTGGGTGCTCTCGGATCCCGATATCCTGATCCTCGACGAGCCCACGCGCGGCATCGACGTCGGTGCCAAGTACGAAATTTACGAAATCATCGATCAATTGGCCGATCAGGGGAAGGCTGTCATCGTCATCTCCTCCGAGCTTCCTGAGCTCATCGGCATCTGCGATCGCATCTATACCGTGAGCAATGGTGTCTTCACGGCGGATGTGCCGCGGGAGAAGTTCTCTCAGGAATACCTCATGAACTACATGACACTTGAAAAGGAAAGGGTAGCGAAATGACGAGCGCAGTTACCAACAAGAAGACCGAGAAGTCGAGCACACTCTCGTCGCTCTCGAATATGGCAAGGTCCTACGGTATCGTCGGTGCACTGATCGTCATCGTCGTTGTCTTTGAGATATTGACGGGCGGAGTCCTTCTCAAGCCCAACAGCTTTGTGTCCCTCATCCAGCAGAATGCCTACGTGATCATTCTGGCAATCGGCATGGTGATGGTCATCATCGCCACACACATCGATCTGTCAGTTGGATCCTTGGTGGCATTCATCGGCGGTGTGTGCGCCATCTTGATGGAGCATATGGGAGTCAACTGGATGCTCGCCATCCTCCTCTCTCTGCTCGTCGGCCTCCTCGTCGGTGTGTGGCAGGGCTTCTGGGTCGCTTACGTCGGAATCCCCGGCTTCATCACCACGCTGGCAGGCATGCTGATCTTCCGAGGCCTGGCAACCGTCATCGTCGGCGAGTCCGTCCCGATCACCTCCAGCGCCTTCCGTGGAATCGCGCGTAACTATCTGCCGAACATCTTCGGATTCTGGGGTCCGTTCGATGGACTGACCGTCGTCCTGGGTCTCCTCGCCATCGCTGCCTTTGCCTGGAGCCAGATCAACAAGCGCAAGAAGATGACCAAGGTCGGTCTCGATCCCGAACCGATGGGCCTGACGATCGCGAAGATCGTCATCGCCGCAGTCGTCGTCCTCTTCCTCACCTACCTGCTCGCCTCCTCCGGCAACAGCGACGAGGGTGGAACCCCGATCATGCTGGTCATCGTCGTGATTCTGGTCCTCGTTTACAACTTCATCCTGACCCGCACCGTTTTCGGTCGCCACGTCTACGCAGTCGGCGGTAACCGCAAGGCGGCAATCCTCTCCGGCATCGATTCGCGCAAGGTGGACTTCACGCTGTTCATCCACATGGGCTTCCTCTCTGCCGTCGCCGCCATCGCGATGCTGTCCCGACTCGCCTCGGCTACAGCTCAGGCCGGTATGGAGTTCGAGATGGACGCCATCGCCTCCTGTTTCATCGGTGGAACCGCAGTTACCGGTGGTATCGGTACTATTCCGGGCGCCGTCGTTGGTGCATTCGTCATGGGCGTCATCAACCAGGGTCTGTCCATCATGGGTGTCGATACTGCAGTCGTGAAGACTATCAAGGGCCTCGTCCTCCTGGGCGCCGTCGCCGTTGATATCCTCTCGCGTCGCAAGAAGGGCTGATTTAAGTCCAGTTCATCTTCTCCTCAGAAAGACCGTTCGTTCCGCAGTCGCGGGGCGGGCGGTCTTTTCATATGCGGCGCGAGGCGCGAACCAGGGGAGTGCACGCAAAAGGCCCGCCCCGGAAGGGCGAGCCTGAGATTGAATGAATTTAAATAGTTTTATTGATTCTTTGAGATTTTCTCGTCGGCCTTTTCGAGCTCGATTTTTTCTTCTTCGTCCATGTCCTCTTCTTCGTCGAGGGGATCTTCAACGTCGTCGTTGTCTTGACCTTCCTCTTCCTTGTCGGTTCGGATCATCATGGTGATGGCTCTGTAGCCCGTCCAGGCGATGACGACGAGAAGGCAGATGGAGAAGAAGATGTTCCAGATGGTGAGAAGCGATCCGTCTTTGGACGCTTCGATCGAGGACTGAATGAGCCACACAATGCAGGCGAGTGCCGTGACTGCATAGAGGCGAGACTGTGCTTTTTCTGTCATGATCCCACTGTAGCCGATTCGCGGTCACGCAACGCTTAGAGAGCGCACGATTTCAAGCTTTCGGCACGGTTTCGACTAGATTAGAAATATGGCGGAATCCAGGAACGACGTGACGCGAGGCCTCATCCGAGCGGGCATCTTTGATCTCTCGGCGGCGCGCGAGCAGCTCGACGCAATTGAGCGGCTCTTTCCCCGGTCTTCCGAGGGAACTGGCGCGAGGTCTGGTACCGGTTCCACCGATTCCAGCAGTTCCACTGATTCCACAGGCAGTGCATCGACGTGTTCTCTTGTTTTGACGGCCCTGAGTGGGGTCGCGGACCCAGACGTCGCGCTGGCCTCTTACGTGGAACTTGCCTCGACCATTCTTGAAGCGCAGGGAAAGTCGGAGGAGGGCGTGGACTTTTCGCGGCTTGCACGGCTCATTGCGCCCTCGTCGCCTGCCTTCACCCGGTTGCTGTGTCTGCTCGGTGCGTCAGAGGCCATGGGGCGACTCATGATGACGCGGCCTCGCATGGTCTGCGCGGTGGTCGACGACGAAGATTTTGCCACGCACAAGTGGGACGCCGCGCACCGACGGACTCAGATGCTCGCCGCTGTGGGGATCTCCGGTGAACCTGAGACCCAAAACGGTCATTCCGCTTCAGCCGTGCCCTTCGCGCAGGCGGTGACCGCGCTGCGGCGCGAATATTTCCGCCAGCTTGCGGCCGTCATGGCGTGGGATGTGACGTCGAGCCCCGTTGAGGTTCAGCCACGGGTCAGCGATGCGTTGTCGGACATGGCGCAAGCGGCTTTGGAGGCGGCGCTCTCCATCGCCTACGGTGAAGTCGACGATTCCCGACAGTGTCGCTTTAGCGTGATCGGCATGGGCAAACTCGGCGCCCACGAACTGAACTATGTATCCGATGTCGACCTCATCTACGTGGTGGAACCGAGCAGTCCCGACGTCGCCGTGCAGCAGTTGCTCAAAGTCGGTACGAAACTGGCCACCACTCTGCAGAAGGTGTGCTCGTCCGTGGTGCCGGGTGTGGCCGAGCCCTCACTGTGGGAAATCGACGGTGCCCTGCGTCCCGAAGGTAGGGACGGACAGCTCGTTCGCCGTCTCGCCTCTCACGAGGAGTATTACAAGTCGTGGGCGAAGAACTGGGAATTCCAGGCCCTCCTGAAGGCCAGATGCGTGGCGGGGGATCGGGAACTTGGCGCGGCCTACGAGCAGATGGCGAGCGGATTCGTCTGGCAGGCCTCCACCCGCGAGAACTTCGTTTTCGATTGCCAGCAGATGCGCAAAAGGGTGGAAAAGCACATTCCGATTCCGCTGCGCGACCGTGAGATCAAGCTGGGACGAGGCGGCCTGCGGGACGTCGAGTTCACGGTGCAGATGTTGCAGCTGGTCCATGGACGCACCGATGAGACGCTGCGCACATCAGCGACCCTGAAGGCTTTGCAGGCGTTGAGTGAGGGCGGCTACGTGTCACGGCCTCAGGCGGTGCAGCTGGGTGACGACTACCGCTTTGAGCGCGTTCTGGAGCATAGGGCGCAGATGTGGGCGCTTCGACGCACGCACCTGTTCCCCGACTTGGGATCTGGATCGGTTGGCGGCATGGAATCAAGCCGCGTGATCAGCGATGAGGCCCTGGGAAGCAATGCCGAATTGCGTCGCCTGGCGCGCGCGTTCGGGCTACTCCCCGCAGAGCTTGTCGAACGTTTCGACGCCACCAGACGCGAGGTTCGGCGACTGCATCTGGACATCTACTATCGTCCCATGTTGCCTCAAATCGCTCAGCTGAGTGCGGACGACATCGCGCTCACCGGGGCCGCAGCACTCGAGCGTTTTGCCTCAATTGGCTTCGCTGATCCGGACGCCGCCATCCGTCACGTGGGACATCTCACCGAGGGGATCTCACGCTCGGCCAAAATTAACCGCGTGATACTGCCCACCATGTTGCAGTGGCTCGGGGAGGGACAAAATCCCGACATGGGACTTCTCACTCTGCGCAAGCTGGAGGAGAGCTTCGGGCAGGATTCCGAATATTTGGGTTTCCTTCGCGATTCGCTCTCTGCGGGTCGGCGCCTGTGCCGGGTCGTGTCGAATTCTCGTTACCTCGCCGACGCACTGACCAAGTCGGTGGAGTCGATCACGTGGTTGGGGGACGACGAGCGACTTTCCCCGAGGAGTCGGGAGAGCCTCGAGGTGCAGTGCAATCTGGCGCTGCGCCGCTTTGCCTCCTCCCGTTCGGAGTTCGCCACTTCCATCAGGGCGCTGCGCCGCCACGAAATTGAGCGCATCGGCCTGGGCTGGATCAACGGTGTGATCAAGAGTTCGGCGGCTCTGCGTGCGATGACCGATGTGTATGATGCGCTGCTCGATGTGTCGTTGCGGTGGGCCAGCGAGTTTCAATCAGTCGAAGTTCGGCCCGCTTGCACGGTGGCGATCATTGCGATGGGCCGCTACGGGGGCCGGGAGGTCAACTTTTCCTCCGACGCCGACATCATGGTGATGTACGAAAAGGTGGAGGACAGCGACGATCAGGAAGCGGGTATTTTTGCCCGCAAGGTGCTCGACGACGTGCGGGCGATTCTGAGTGGTCCCATCAGTTCTGAACCCGGAATCGACCTCGACTTCGACCTGAGGCCCGAAGGCAAGAATGGCCCGTTGTTGCGCAGTTTTGATTCCTACCGTGAATACTATCGGCATTGGGCCAGCACGTGGGAGTATCAGGCGTTGTTGCGGGCGCGCTTTGCCGCCGGAGACCAACAACTTGGGGAGCGCTTTCTCACGGAGGTGGCAAATCCTCTGAGGTATCCCACTCAAGATCTCGATCACAAGCAGATTCAGGAGATCCGCAAGCTCAAGGCGCGGATGGAGGCCGAGCGGTTGCCGCGCGGAGTCCGTCGTGAGCGACATCTCAAACTCGGCAAGGGCGGCCTTTCCGACGTTGAGTGGACGATTCAGTTCCTGCAGTTGCGGCACGCTGGGCACAATGAGAAGCTGCAGACGGTGTCGACGATCGACGCATTGGCTGAATTGCAGCGCAGCGGTCTCATGAGTGACGAGGATGCGCGCAGTCTCAGTGAGGCATGGAAGTTCACGACGGACGCGCGCAACGCTAACTTCCTGTGGCAGGGGCGCGCCGATCACGCTGACGTCTTGCCGGATGACACCTACTCACTCGGCGGAATTTCAGCGTGCATGCGGCACGGTGCTCATCGTGGACAGGAGTTTGAAAACGAGTTACTCGGTGCCATGCGGCATTGCCGCGAAGTTGTCGACCGAGAATTCTTCGGAATATAGAGGCGAAGCTGCGGCCATAAGCCGCAGCTTTCTGTTATGTTTTGAGTCTCGTATTCAGTGGTGCGAAACTGCGGCCATAAGCCGCAGTTTTCTGTTATGTTTTGAGTTTCATATTTAGTGGTGCGAAGCTGCGGCCATAAGCCGCAGTTTTCTGTGATTACGCCGTCTGGGAATCACACTGGCATAAGTGGATGGTTGAAACGCGTCTGATGAGCACTTTTGATTTCTGATGAGCTGTTTTCTCGGGGGAAGTTTCATGGCAAGCACCTTTTTGTTGGGCACCGCTAAGGGAATCTCCCAATCTCCACTTCGTGGAGATTTGACCACTCACCCGCCTCCGAGCACCATTCAGCGGTCATTTTTCCACGAACTAAGGGGCACGAGGCTGAAATCGGAACTGCAAATGCGGCTTATGGCCGCTGTGCACCGTGTTATTTTTCGTACGGAGTACTTGGGCGAATAACGCAAAACGCGGCTTATGGCCGCGTTTCACCTTTATATATCCATACTTGCCTCAGCCTGCATGACGTAGACGTTGGAGCGCAGCATCTTGGCTTGGTAGCGGGTGAGTTCGTCGTTCTCGACCATGTCATGGATGGTTTCGAGTTCAAGTCGGAAAGCCTTCGAACGCAAATCTGACATCTGCTCGTTGAACTCGGCAAAACTCGTCGGTGCCATTGCCTCTGGATGCAGACTGGCGAGTGAGGCACGGTATTCCACCATCACCTCGGAGACGACCTCAGGAGGGTAATTTGACTCGTGAAGCTCAGAGGTGAGTCTCTTGAGCGTGTTGGTGTACAGCCTCGAGTAGAGATCCCTGAACTGGCGGGCGCGCAGCGCCTTAGCAGTGCGATTTGCCGCCTTGCCTGGTGCATGGTGACGGATGCTCTTCCACGCTCGCTTGAGCGGTGGTAGCGCGATGCGGCGCAAGCGAGCGCGGAAAGAGGTGAAACGGGCCAGAAGACGTCGTTTCGTCTTGGATTTCTGGCTCAATCTCAAGAGTGAGGCGTCGAGGCGTTCGAGTATCTCGGCGGCGAGTTCGGCGTCAGGATCGGTCGGGTCAATCTGAGAAAGCCATTCCTCTTCCCACTCGAGGGCGTCGCGACGCAACTGATTGGACTGAGCAATGCGTTCGCCGGAGAAATTCTGCTTCACGCGCTCCACGCGATCGTTGTACGAGCGCAAGATCTGGCGCATGACGGCGTGATTGGTCGCGTCCTCGAGCTTGGTGATCTTCGAGATGGTGCGCCGAATCACCTCGATCTGAGCGTTGACGTAGTCGATACCGCGGGAGTCGACGCCCCGGGGAGCGAGGAGCGGAAGCATGATGTTGGCGAGAATGAGCGATGCCGTGATGAACCCTGCCGTGATGAACAGCAGCGAGTTGCGAATGGAGAGCGGCTGACCGTTATCGATGGCGTAGGGAATGGTGAGGATCAACGCGAGGCTGATGGCGCCCTTGGGCCCGCCAAACGTCATGATGGCCGCGGACTTCCACCGGGTGGGAGTCATGTGCCGACGATGGTGCGTCACCGAATCTTTGGTGGCTCTCAGCATGCCTGCAACCCAGAAGAAGCGCAGCACCAGAGATATGAGCAGGAGCAACAGCACGATTCCCGTGAGGTAGAGGAGACTGACTTCTTTGCTCTCGAAACTGGAGCGCATCACGATGGGAAGTTCCATTCCCAACAGGACGAAGACGGAGCCATTGAGAGTGAACTCGAGGAATTGCCACACCGAATTGGACACGAGATTGGTGCGGGCGACGTCGCCTCCCGTTCCCCGGTTTTGATAGGTGAGAACAAGCCCCGTTGCCACGACCGCGAGAATTCCCGAAACGCCCATCTCCTCGGCGAGCGCATAGGAACAGAAGGGGAGGAAGAGCTCCATTGAGATGCGAGTGGTCATGGTTTCGAGCCCGGTGCGCCGCAGCAGGAGGAAGAGCGAATTGAACAGCAACCCCACGATGACGCCGATAATGATGCCCAAGACGAAGCTCTTGACGACGTTGAGGGAAAAGTCGACAGGGGAGAAGACACCCGTCATGCCTGCGGCGACGGCTGTTTGGAATCCGACGATGCTGACGGCGTCGTTGAAGAGGCTCTCACCCTGGAGCACCGAGTACTGACGGTCGCTCAGCTGCGCTTCCTTACCGATCTGAGCCACGGAAACTGCGTCGGTGGGTCCGAGTGCGGCACCCAGGGCGAAGGCTGCCGAAAGTGGAACGATCGGCCACATGGCATGCAGCAGAAAACCGGAGACCACCATGGTGACCAGCACGAGACCGATGGCGAGGGACATGGCGGGGCCCAGAGAACGCGCGAGACGGGAACGATCAATGTTGCGAGCCTCGAGGTAGAGCAGGGGAGCGATGAACAGAATGATGAAGAGCTGAGAATCCAGGGCGATATTAGGAAGGAACGGGGTGAAGTACCACGCGACGCCGAGACCGATTTGGACCAGAGGGGTTGAAACCCGTGGAATGAAGCGACTGAGAACTGAAGAAATGAGCACGGCAACGAGAACGAGCAACACCAAAGTCAACGTCTCCACGAAGTAGCCTCTCTCGAATGGATTTACACTACTGTGGATTTTAGCGGAGTCCCATCAAGCGACAGGCGTACTCGTGTTTCACGATTGAACCAGACGCGCAGTATTCTTGAAGCATGTTCGCCACACCACAGACTCAGCAACTGTTGTTCGATCTTCAATCCTTGGACATTGACGCCCGAAAGATTCGGCACGAGGCGGAGGAATTGGAGGAGACGAAGCATCTCGAACAGCTCATCGCCCAGCGCAAGGCCATCGTCATCGAGCGACACAAGCTCGGCGAGAGCATCGCGCAACTACGGACCTCCTCCGACGCTTTGGAGGCCGACATCACCAAGCTCAAGACACAGGTGGGCGCGATTGACCTGAAGCTGAAAGCGTCGGGAGTGACGCCCAAGGAAGTAGTGGCGCTCACTAAGCAACAGGAGGGTCTGTCCGCGCAAATATCAGGGTTGGAAGATTCCCAGATGGAGAAGCTCTCCGAGATCGAGACTCTGGAAAAGGACGATGCAATCCTGCAGCAAAACGACGAGAAGTTGCATTCGACGGGTCTGGATCTCAAAAATCGCCGTGAAGACAAGCTCGGCGGACTGAAAAAGCGCATGGCAAGCGTGAACGCTAAACGCAAGATCGCCGTGAGTTCGATTCCCAAAGACGTCCTCGATCTGTACACGCAGATGTCCAAGAATGCGCAGGGTAACGTGGTGGTTCGATTCGTGGCGGGTCGCGTGGATGGCATGCATCTCGAGCTTTCGGTCGCTCAGCTACACACCATCGAAGATGCGGATCCCGATGAGCTGGTGGTCCTCGAAGATGAGGGTGTGATCGTCGCTCGTCCCTAATGTAAACGCGCGGTTAACGCGGAGGAGGTCTCGTTTCCCCCTCAAACCGTGTACCTGTGTGTTTTCAGGCGTGTTTGGTTGTCGTGCTCCGGTCATAAGTTCGTAAGGGTCACAACAAGTGACCGCCTCTCGACTCATGGAAGGCGTGACATGGCGGACAAGATTCCTCCGGTTCAGTTGTCAAAATCGCAATTCAATTTAGTCGGTCGAAGCGTGGTGACTCTTGACGATGTCAGCGCTCCGCAGATCTCTTATTTACTTCGTAAGGCCCGTTACATTTCGGACCATCTCCCCGAAGTTTCACAAGCAGCCGCCGGAAAAATCCTGGCGACTTTGTTTTATGAGCCCTCAACTCGGACTCGACTGAGCTTTGAAACGGCCATGCTCCGGCTCGGCGGTCACGTCATCGGATTCGCCGGCGCACAAAACGCGAGTGTCTCCAAGGGCGAATCAATCGCGGACACGCTCAAGACCGTCGCCAATTACGCCGATGTGGTCGCCATCCGTCACCCCAAGGAGGGTGCTGCTCTGGTGGCCTCGAAGTCGGTCGATATTCCCGTCATCAACGCGGGAGACGGCGGCCACATGCACCCCACCCAAACGCTGGCAGATTTGGCGACGTTGCAGTCGCGCTTCTCTCGCATCACCGACCTCACCATCGGCCTGTGCGGAGATCTGACCTTCGGGCGCACGGTGCACTCGCTCATCGAGACTCTCTGCCGCTTCGGCAACGTCAAGTTCGTGCTCATCTCACCCAAGGAGTTGAAGATGCCGCAGTACGTGCTCGACCGCATCAAGGCTTCGCAATCCTGCACTTACGAGGAGGTGACGGACCTGACGGCCGTCATCGGGGATCTGGATGCCCTCTACATGACGCGCGTTCAAAAGGAACGTTTCTTCAACGAGGACGATTATCTGCGTCTGCGCGACACCTACATCCTCGACGCCGCCAAGCTCAAGCTCGCCAAGCCGACCATGGCGGTGCTTCACCCCTTGCCCCGAGTCAACGAAATCGCCACCGAAGTGGACTCGGATCCTCGTGCCGCCTACTTCGAGCAGGTGAAAAACGGGATGCTCATGCGCATGGCGCTCATGAGCAGCGTGCTGGGAGTCAAACTGCCAGGCTTTGCCGAAGACGACACAAAGGAGGTTCGCGCATGATGGAAGTCACCAGCATTTCGGAGGGAATCATCATCGATCACGTTCCGGCGGGAACGGCGCTCAAGGTGCTCAACTACCTCCATATCGACCCCACGAAGGCGACCATTGCCCTCATCATGAATACGACGTCGCACCGCTACGGGTGCAAAGACATCATTAAGATCCAAAACTCGGCGGACGTCGACCTCGAAGTGCTCGGGCTCGTGGCACCCCACGCGACGGTCGACGTGGTGAAGGACTCGCGCATCGTCGAGAAGCAGAAGCCGCGCCTGCCTGAGCACGTGACTAACGTCATTTCCTGCGCCAATCCCCGCTGCGTCACCTCCTCCGAACGCGACATCGACCAGCTCTTCCACTTGAGTAATCCCGATACGGGGGAGTACAGGTGCGATTACTGCGACGAGGCGGCAAAGCTGTGAGTGACTTCTCTGACCAGCCACTGCTGCGCACCGACGACGTGGTCAATCAGCCCGACGGAACCGTGTGCATCACATCCGTCACGGTGTGGGACAGCGGCGACACCGTGGATCTCCTCCTGCCGACTCGCGAGCCCGAACTGAGCGGAGTCACCGTGGACGGAACCGGATTGAGCGTCAGCCCTGGTCTTGTCGATCTCCATGTTCACTTCAGGGATCCGGGCCAAACCGACAAAGAGGATATGCGCACCGGTTCGGCTGCAGCCGCAGCGGGAGGCTTCACCGACGTCTGTCTCCAGCCAAATACAGTTCCGGCGGCGGATGGTGAGCCACTGAATACGACGTCCACAGATCCCGCAGAGCAACGCCTCGTCAAGCAGGGCTTCGTCTCCGTGCTCGATTACTTGGAGCTCTACGAGGATTCCTTCGGTATCGATCTGCCGATTGACTACACGCTCGCGGTGGCCGCCACGAGGGGACGCGAGGGAAAGCAGGCGTCGCGCAGTGCCCAGTGGGAGCCGTTCCTTCACGGTGAGATCGCCGATGCCGGGCACCCGGTCGTCGCACTGAGCGACGACGGCAGCGCGGTGAGTGAAGGGACCTTGGATCAGGTGCTGCAGAATGCCAAACTGCACGGCATCTTCCTCATGGAACACTGCGAACACCACGAATCTGGAGTCATCAACGAGGGCGAAACATCCCGCAAACTTGGGGTTGAAGGGGTTGCCGCTTCCACGGAAATGGACATCGTCGCACGTGACATCGAAGCTGCGCGGCGAACTGGCGTCCACATTCATCTCCAACACGTGAGCACGGCGGCGGCCTTCGATGCGGTGCGCGCCGCCAAGGCGGAGGGAGTCCCGATCACCTGCGAGACGGCACCGCATTACTTTGCACTCTCGGATAAAGACGTCGAAACATACGGAGCTCTGGCGAAGATGAATCCGCCGCTGAGAACGCAGGCGGATCGGCAGGCCACACTGGACGCCATCGCCGACGGGACTGTCGACGTCATCGCCACCGACCATGCGCCGCACACGGCGGAAGAAAAGTCTCGAGGTCTGGTTGATTCGCCGAACGGCATCATTGGCCTCGAAACTTCGTATGCCCTTGCAAACACACTGTTGGTCGAATCGGGCTTGATCTCACATCACTGCCTCATCGAGCTCATGAGCGTGAACCCCGCACATCTGGAGGGACTGGAGCGTGCGGACATCTCTGCGCTCGTTTCCACGGATGCTCAGGGCCGCAGGGTCGTTGACCTCACCGGCGGAGACGATGAGGTCAACGATGAGGGAGACGATGAGTCGGCGCCGCACGTCAATCTCAGCCTGTTGGCTCCGCACGCCACCTGGAGCATTGACGCCTCCGCGTTCCGTTCCAAGGCGCGCAACACGCCCTTCGACGGTTATCATGCCACAGGGCGGGCTGTCGCAACGGTCGTCAACTCCTATCTCGTGGACGCAGCGGGACTTCTCAAGGAGTACGCAACGCGCCAGGAACGCCAGCAGGGGCAAGACAAGAGGCAAGGAGGAGCACCGTGGACCGACTGATTCGCGCCATCGACGAAAAGGCAAATCCCAGCGTGGTGGGACTGGATCCCACTCCCATGCTCCTGCCGGAACCGCTGCTCGCCGCCGCGCGGGCCGCCAGTGCGAGCGAACGAGCCGAGGCGCTCGCGCAGGCGTATTTCTCCTTCAACAAGGCCATCATCGACGCGGTGAAGGATGTGGTCCCTGCGGTCAAGCCGCAGATCGCCATGTATGAGGCTCTGGGAGTTTCAGGAGTTGCCACCTACGTTCGCACGACCTCCTACGCTCACGACGCAGGTCTCTACGTGCTGGGAGATATCAAGCGCGGCGACATCGGTTCAACCGCCTCTGCCTATGCGTCCCATCTGAGCGGCATGCCACCGCTGGAAGACGGGTACGAGGACGATGCCACCACTGACGTCGACCTGTGGCACGAGGACGCGGTGACGGTGAACCCCTATCTCGGAACTGATGGAATCACGCCGTTCGTTGAGGCCGCCGACAGAGCGGATAAGGACCTTTTCGTGCTCGTGCGAACGTCGAATCCCTCGAGTCGCGAACTCCAGGAGCTCGACGCTGAGGGAACGCCCGTCTCGGACCGCGTCGGAGACTTGGTCGAAACGTGGGGAGAACCTACCCGCGGAGACTTCGGATACTCTCGCGTCGGCGCGGTCGTCGGGGCCACCCACCGTGAGGTGGGGCGTCGCCTGCGCGCGCGGCTTCCTCACACCTTCTTCCTCGTGCCCGGCTTTGGAGCACAGGGGGGAACCGCCGCCGACATTGCCCCGATGTTCGATTCCGCGGGGCGGGGTGCACTGGTGAATTCCTCTCGAGGCATCATCGGAGCGTGGAGGAAAGACGCTCTCGCCGAGACAATCACGACGGAAGCGGCTGCGCTCGACTGCGTCGCCACCGCGGCCAGAACGGCGGCACTGACCATGAAGAAATCCATCGTCACAGAATTGGAGAAGAATCTTGGAAACTGAGAACTCCCAGAAGGCCTTTCGCTCCACCAGGACCGCTCTCGCAGATTCGGGCTCAGGCTCCGGTTCCGTCTCTACGGAAGGCGCCAGTGACTGCGCACGCAGCCGCTTTCTTCCCTCTCGCAGGTCGGCGACTGTATGCAGTGTCGAAATGCTCTGCGACGGAGTCTACTCACTGGAATTGAGCGATCGTTACATGGCTCACCACGCGCACGCGGGCCAGTTTGCCAACCTCTATCTTCACGACACGGCCCGCATCTTGCCCCGTCCCCTGGGAATTGCCTCCGTGAAGGGCGATGTGGTGCGGTTCATCTTCGCGGTCGTGGGGGAGGGTACGCGACAACTTTCGCAAGCCCGCATCGGTGATTCCATCGACGTGCTCGGTCCACTCGGCAACGGCTTCTCCCTGAAGAAAGAAGGCCGTTATCTCCTCGTTGGGGGAGGCCTGGGAGTTCCGCCTCTCGTGCGGGCGGCGCAAGAGATTCGACAGCTTGAAGGTGCGCTTTCGACGGCGGTCTTCGGATACCGCGCAGAGCATTTTGCAGACAATATCGTCGGTGAGTTTTCGGATTCCACTCTCAGCATCGACGAGTCGGAAGGCAATGTGATAAACCTTCTGAACAAGTGGGTTGAAGATGCTGAGTCGACTGGTCCGGGCGTGAGAGCGGCGATGGATGACGTCGAGATTCTGTCTTGTGGTCCCCACCCTATGATGATGGCGGTGGCGCAGTGGGCGAAGGAGCGGGGTCTGCGGGCTCAGCTCAGTCTCGAAGCTCGCATGGGATGTGGGTTCGGAACCTGCGTCGCCTGTGTGACGCCGACGAGGGACGGCCTCAAGAAGGTCTGCATCGATGGCCCGGTGTTCACGGTGGAACAACTGGGTTGGTAACCGGGAAGCAGTGAAAGTGTGGAAGGACGGAAATCAATGACAGCGACGATTGAAACACCAAGCGTGGCACGGGAGCAGTCCCAGACCTCGGGCCTCTTCGACACAGGCGTCGGGCCAGACGACGGAACTGCTGTTTCCTCCTCGAAGCCCGTGTGGAAACACTCCACCGTGGTGGCGGGAGTCCCGTGGAAGAATCCGGTGGGAACCGCGTCGGGGACCTTTAACCTGGAGGCGTGCGGACGCTTTTACGACGTGTCACAGCTGGGGGCCGTCTCCACCAAGGGAGTCTCTCCAATTCCCTGGGAGGGCAATCCCACGCCGCGCACCGCAGAGTCACCCAGCGGCATGGTCAACGCCGTGGGCCTGCAGAATCCCGGCGTCGATCACTATCTGGTTGACGAGTTGCCGAAGCTGAAGGCACTGGGAGCGACCGTCGTGACCAATGTGGCGGGGCATTCAGACGACGATTACGCGCAAGTGGTGGAGAAGCTTGCGGATTCCCCGGCAGACATGCTCGAGATCAACGTGAGCTGCCCCAACGTCTCACATGGGGGCCTCTCCGTGGGTTCCGACCCACTGGTGCTCGGTCACCTCATCGAAAGGCTGCGCAAGCTGACAACCAAGCCAATGGTGGTCAAGCTCACGCCCAACGTGACCGACATCGTCCCCATCGCCCGCGCCGCCGTCGATGCGGGAGCGGACGCGCTCAGCCTCATCAACACGCTCATCGGCATACGCATCGACGTGGAGACCGGCAACCCGATCATCGCCAACGTCACGGGTGGGGTCTCGGGGCCCGCGATCAAACCCATCGCCGTTGCCATGGTGTGGAAAACGCGCCAGGCGCTACCCGACATCCCGATCATCGGAATCGGTGGAATCTCCTCTGCCGAGGACGCGCTGGAACACCTCTACGCCGGAGCAAATGCGGTCGAAGTGGGGGCTGCGGCACTTCTCGACCCCGTGGCACCGCTGCGCATCGCCGAAGATCTCGACGCATTGCTCGACGCACGACCCGAACTTGCAGAAAAACTAAGGAATGGACAGACATGGCGTTGAACACAACAACGGAAACACCGCGCACGTCGAGACAGAGGGCCTTCACGGAGTTTCTTCTGGACTCCGGAGCCTTGAAATTCGGCGACTTTACTCTCAAGTCGGGGCGGCAATCCCCGTATTTCATCAACGCAGGTGCCTTCAACGACGGCGTAAAAATCGCGACCTTGGGCGCCTTCTATGCTCAGACGATTCAGTCACACATCGACGACGGCTCCCTCACCTCCGGAATCGACACCATCTTCGGCCCCGCGTACAAGGGAATTCCACTCGCAGTGGCGACCTCCATCGCCATGAACGCAACTCAGGAGTTCAAGGTGGGCTACACCTTCGATCGCAAGGAGAAAAAGGATCACGGAGACGGTGGACTCTTCGTGGGCACGCAGCTCCAAGACGGCATGAAGGTGCTGCTCGTCGACGACGTCATGACCGCGGGGACCGCCGTGCGCGACATCGTTCCCAAGATCAAGGCAGCCGCGGATGTGGACATCGTGGGGCTCATACTCTCCGTTGACCGCATGGAAAAGGCAAAGGACTCTGAGGTTTCCGCCGTTGCCGCGGTGGAGAAGGACTTCGGATTCCCGGTCATTCCCATCGTGACAGTGCGTGACATCTTCGCTGAGGCCACCGTTCTGACAGGTGCAGACGGGAGGCCCCTCGTCGACGATGAGCTTGCGGCCCGCGCGGACGCCTATTTGGAGAAGTACGGCGCCTGACGCCATGAGCTGCTGTGATGTCAGTGCGTGACGACTATTAAATAACGACTATGGGCTGAGGGGGAGCTGTGGTCAATCAAAATGATCCGAGGGTCAAGCGGACGCAACGGCTCATCGAGCAGTCGTTCTGGACCCTCATGAAGTCGCAGGGTTTCGAAAAGGTGTCCATCGCCACGGTGACGAAGAAGGCCGGAATCAACCGCGCCACCTTCTACGCCCACTATGCCGACAAGCAGAGTGTCCTCGCCCACATCGCGCTGCGGGCGTTCCACGGCGGCCTACCGGAGGAAGTCCGCGACGCCTCCGATTTTTCGCCTCAGGTGTGCGCGGCACTCATCGAGGCGACGAGCGAATTCGTGTTCTCTTTTTATGACGTCTGCGGATTTGCAGGAAATTCTTTTGCCGCACGGATTGACTATCTCGTGCGCGCAGACATCTGCGACGTCGTGCGATCCTCCATGCCTGCGCAGCCCTTGACGGCAGACGTCATCGGCTCCGCACTCTACGGCGGCATCTTTGGCTGCTATGTGCGAGGGGAGTCTTTCGACGAAGCCGCCGCAACCGCCTTGGCGGACTCCGTCAGGGGGCTACTCGCCTGAGCAGGGTGCGGGGCTGAGTGGCTGAGTGGCCCCGCCGATCATTCCCCGACGAGTTTGTACCCGTTCGTTGCCACGACTGACTTGAGCCGGTCGAGGTAGTGTTCGCCGGCTTGGGAGAGCTTGGCGCGCTCGTTGGTGATCCACCCCACGAGCATTTGCTCATTTGATTCGAGCGGCACGGTGACGATCTTTTCTGAGTTGAGATCCTCATTGTCGATGCCCGAGCACACGGTGTACCCGTTGAGCCCCACGATGAAGTTGAGGATTGTGGCGCGGTCGGTCACGTTGATCTGCTTGGGGGAGTATTCCGGCCACACGGCCTCTTCAGCGAAGTAGAAGCTGCCCTCCTCACCCTGTTCGTATTGGATGAAGGGATAGGGCTTGAGATCGTCCATCGTGATTTTTTTCTTGGCAGCGAGTGGATTCTGTCGCGAAATGAAGACGTGGAGACCGGCTCGGAAGACGGGATGGAATTCCAGATGCTTCTCACGCAGGAGCTTGCCGATCACGTCCTTGTTGAAATCGGAGAGATAGAGAATGCCGATCTCTGACTGCATGTTGGCGACTTGGTCGATGATGTCGCGCGTCTTGGTCTCGCGCAGAGTGAACTCGTATTCGCTAGAGTCCGACTCCTTGATGAGTTCGACGAAGGCCTCGACAGCGAACATGTAATGCTGCGTCGAAACTTGGCACAGCTGTTTGCGCGGCTTCGCATTCTTGTAGCGTTCCTCCAACAGCTCGGATTGGTCGAGCACCTGGCGGGCATACGTGAGGAATTCTGCGCCGTCGACTGTCAGAGCAATGCCCTGGGAGGAACGGGTGAAGATTTCGATACCCATTTCCTTCTCGAGCTCCTTGACGGCCGAGCTCAGCGCCGGTTGGGAGATGTAGAGCTCGTGGGAGGCCTCGTTCATCGAGCCGCACTCGACGATCTTGACGATGTATTTCAGTTGGAGCAGTGTCATAGGAAAAGTTTATATCCAAGTGCTTTTCTTGCAGATTAATTTATAGCGGTGTCTTTCATCGTGGACATTCGTCACGCAGGCTGCGTGCGTGCATCTCGGTCGGCGAGGCTAAATGAACGACACGAAGTTGTTGAGGACGTGCGCCCACATCGTCGGAGCAAGTGACCTGTATTTGAACGCCGCAATGTAGGTGAGCACTGTGCCGAAAATTGTCATGACGATCATCGTGTAGAGAGAGACAGCGATGTCGGCATCGGACTGAAAGTGCGCGAGACCAAAATACAGTCCGGAAACGAGGCAGATGAGGAAGGTGCGTAGGCGGGTGCCCAGAGTGCGCCACAGCGAGGAATCGCGCAGGGACATCGCGGTGATACCACGGAAGAGAAACTCCTCGCAGATCGGCAGAAGAATGGCACTGGCGAAGAGAGTGAGAACGGAAACAAGTGGAGATGAATGGCTCAGACTTGAGGTGAGCATGTTCGTGGTGGTGTCGGCGTTCGACGAGTCCTCCTCAAGCCACGCCAGCGAAGGAATATGCGAAAGCACGAATCCTGCGAGGAGTTCGAGGCCCACGAGAACCGCGGT
>JALCOX010000002.1 GCA_022649925.1 Bifidobacteriaceae bacterium
ACGGCGGGGGAGAAGCTCTTTCTGTTCTTCGATAAGGGCATGCTTCGCGTGCTGTCTGCGCCTGAATCTGAGGCCGAGGACTTCATGCTCTCCCTCGCTTCCGGTGCTTCGGCGCAGAAGCAAGTTCAAAGGTCTCGCGAGGTTTTCGCACTAGATGCAACATTCCTCGCGACCGAAAAAACCGGCGGATTCGTGGGATGTTTTGTTGGAGTTTGCGGTTAATCTACGGAGTCTGCATAAATAAAGTCGGAGAATTTTGCGAGGCCTCCGGTATTTTTCGTAGCAAACGAGAAGAGGCCAATCCGGCATCCGGTGAAGTGATCCATCTTCCAGACCAGATTATGGTCTGCGAGGTGGATCCACTCGTCATCAGGAGAGAATCGCATCCAGTACGAAGAGGTATCGCTCTCACCTGATGAATAGTCGATTTTCAACTGCGCACTTTTTCCCGGAAGGGGCCGAGTGATAGCAGGTTGCACGGGCTCATGGTCTTCTGGCATGCCGTTAAGACTTGTATCCTGAGGTATCCTTCGGGAGAACTCCAATAAAAGATCTCCGCTCCTCTTCGTCACTCCGATGCTTGCATATCCGCTCAAGAGCGAAACGAGGCCTGCGTGGTCACCCTCATGAAGCTGAGAGGCGTCGAGTGTCACCTCGAAGCTACAACGCGGGAAAACGGTCCTCTGCGTAAGCGTGTTTTTTGCAAAGATGACGTTCGGTGCCAAGTGATTGTTTTTTAGTATCAGATTTGAGGTGTGGGCATCTTTAGCGATTGTCCACGCATCGTTATCGGGGAGATGATTCCATTCCCAGTGTGTGGGGATGAGAGGTTTGCCTGCCGGGTCAGTGCTCCAATTGAAATCATCTGACGACACAAGCGGCTTGTATTCGTGGTCTGGGCGATTATCGACCGTGTTGAAGGACTGGGGGACTAGGCCGTTGATGCCAAATACAGGAAAGCCCGACTCGTCGAAATGGATTGGAAGGAGAACGGGCATGCGGCCGAGCGCTCCCCGGTCTTGAAAGAGAACCGCATACCAAGCGCCTGCAGTATCGTCCACGATGCTGCCTTGGGCCACACCTTGGTTCTTGAATCCCATATCGTCATTGAACACATCTTTACCTCGGAACACTCCGGTGTGAATGTCGTCTGTGACGAAGCACGCCTCCGTTCTGCGATTCGGAGACTTCTTCGGCCAGTGAATCGTGATGAGGAAGTACCTATTGTTGATCTTGTAGAGGTGAGATCCCTCATAACCCAAATCCACCTGCGCTTTGTCGTCTGAGAGAATTACTCGTTCAACGCCGCCAGACTTCGGCTTGCTCAGATCTGGCTCCATCTCGGTGAGGTGGACATCGGTATTGCCGTGGACGATGTAGACGCGATCGTCGTCGTCGAAGAAGAGGGAGCAGTCATAATAGAACCCCTCGATATCGTGGAGTTGCCACGGTCCGCTGATGTCAGACGCAGTATAGAGATAAGACCTGTGTGTGTCATTAGCCGCGAAGAGGATGTAGAACGTTCCGTTGTGATACCGCAGACTTCCTGCCCACATGCCATTGCCGTAGATATTCTCACCGTCTTCGAGAAGCTGGCGCTTTGTCGGTGGGGTATCGAGGTGATCAAAGACAAAAGCGGCGTGTTCCCAATGCACGAGATCATATGATCGCAAAATCTCGCCGCCTGGGAAAAAGTGCATCGTCGTCGTAATCATGTAGAATACATCACTGACCCTAATAACATCAGGGTCCGGGAAATCCATTGGTATAACTGGTTTATTCGTCTGTAGTGTCATTTTCTATTCCTTGGGAGTGTGTGTGGCATTTCCGATTTCTTGGGTGCTGTTTCTCAATATGAGTGATGTAGGCAAAATAAGGCGCTTTGGTTTCGTCGTCTTTCCTTTTCTCCCCACGTCATAGAGCATCTTCGCTGCTGCAGCTCCCATGTCTTGAAGAGGCTGACGGATGGTCGTCAGGGTGGGTCCCATAAATGCAGATGTTTGGACATCGTCGAAGCCAATGACTGAGAGATCCTCTGGTATGCGAAGTGAGAGCTTACGAGCCGCCTCGTACACTCCCATAGCTTGGAGGTCACTGCCGGCGAATATTGCTGTGGGGTGTTCTTTCTGCAAAAGAGAGAGCCCCTGCTCTCTACCTCCCTCTGGGGTGAAATCACCTTCTCTCATAAGGGATTCCTCTGGCTCTATCCCTTTTTCCTGAAGTGCCATCTTGTAGCCGTCAAGGCGTGCAACGGAACACATCATGAAGTGAGGTCCTGTGATCACACCGATTTTTCTATGTCCCAAGGAGAGGAGATGACGTGTGGCCAGGACACCACCGGTCCAATTATCTGCCTGAACGGACATGTGCTCGGGGGCAGGATTTCCTGAAGGATCAATGACGACGTAATTTATCCCAAATTGTTGCAGAGTGTTTTCGTCATCCTCCTTGATGTCGGAGAATATGAGAATGACGCCGAGCGGCTGACGCCTGATGACGCCTTGAATCCAGCCGGGGGCAGGGTGGTGCTTATCCCCGCTCTCTGTGGTGACTACGGTGAGGGAGTGTTTATTTGCCTCGTGAATTATTCCTCGGAGGATTTCGAGAGCCCAGATACTGTCGAAATCCTGGAAGACGACTTCGATCTGATGGCGGTTTCGTTCGCGGGGTATGCGCCTCTGGTAGTCGCTTTTCTGCAGGGCGGCATTGATGGTTTTACGAGTCTGGTCTGAAATGTCGCTCTTGTTATTGAGGACCTTCGAAACTGTGGCGATCGAAAAACCTGTTTGCTTGGCGATCTCGGAGAGATTTACACTATTCCGACCCGTTTTCATATCCATCTTTTGGCTCCATTGGTTAGTTGATCTCAGTATACACGAAACTTTTCGAAAGTATTATCATTAAAGTGTTGATTTTAGGAACCATTGATATTGCACATGTAGAGTACTTAGTTTGACGAACGAATAAAGCAATGCTATCGTAAGAATTACGAAAATACCTCTGTTTTTTACGGAAAATGGAAGGAAGTGTTAGCTGGGTATTTTCGGGTTTCAAGGAAGAAACGTGAGTCGGAGGATTATTGAGGTTTCACGGTTGAGACCCCTTACTTTCTGGCATCATCGGTTCATTGATTAGCGACAAGGGGAAATAATGCGATTCAAAGTTATCGCGGCTGCAGCTATCTCTGTAGCGACCCTCATGAGCGTTGCTGCTTGTGGTGGTTCGAATACAGCATCAGACGGAAAAGTTGAGTTGGAGTTCTGGCACAACGCAACAACTGGCGATGGCAAGGCCTACTGGGAAAATCTTGCGGCAGCATTCGAAAAGAAGCACCAGAATGTCACCATTAAGATTCAAGCTATCCAGAACGAAGATTATCAGGGCAAGCTCCAGACTGCTCTGCAGGATCCAAATTCCGCACCCGATGTCTATATGTCTCTCGGTGGTCAGAAGACTAAGGACATGATTGAGGCCGGTCAGACCATCGATATCACGAGCGACATTTCCGCTGATGCCAAGAAGAACATGGCATCGACGTTGGGTGCTGCTACGTTCGACGACAAGGTGTATGGCATGCCGGTGTCGATGGAACCTGGTGGCATTTGGTATTCCGAGGATCTCTTTAAGAAGGCCGGGATCACTGAGCCCCCGAAGACGATGGAAGAGCTCAACCAGGCTGTCACGAAACTGAAGGCCGCAAACATCACTCCTGTCGCGCTTGGTGGTAAGGACGCATGGCCAGCAGCTCATTGGTATTACTGGCTCTCCTTCAGGGAGTGCTCCGCCAAGGATTTCTCCGAGGCATCGAGCGGCAAGGGATTAAAGGCTGACTGCTGGAATAAGGCAGCCGATCAACTTGAGGCCTTTAACAAGACGAATCCGTTTAACAACGGATATCTGACTACTTCCGCCCAGCAGGGTGCAGGTTCTTCGGCTGGCCTCCTCGCCAATCACAAGGCAGCTATGGAGCTCATGGGTGCATGGGAGCCAGGCGTTCTCAAGGATCTTTCTCCTGACGGCAAGGCCATGAGCGACCTTGGATACTTCCCCTTCCCATCTGTTGATGGTGGACAGGGCGATCCTAACGCATTGATGGGTTCTGTCACCTATTACAGTGTTAGCCCCAGTGCTCCTAAGAAGGAAGCAATGGAGTTCCTGAATTACATGGCTGAGACGAAGAATCAGGAAGGTTATGCAAAGGCATGGAATACCTTCCCCGCAAATGATGCTGCCCGTGGTGTTGTTACCGATCCTGCGTTGAAGACTGTTCTTGAGTATGTCAAGAAGTCTCCTGATATGCAGCTTTGGCTGGATACTCAGCTCGGCAGTAACGCGGGTACCGCTCTGAACACATCCGTCGTTAACATGCTTGCGGGTAAGGGCGCTGCCAAGGATATTGTTACCGCAGCAAATGATGCTATCGCTAAAGGCTAGTCCTTTACGGTAAGCGGATAGTTTGATCCGTGACGAGGTGGATGCCTCATCGATTCAGTAACAGTTGAGGCATCCATTTTTGAAAGATTGGGACTGTAGGGATGGCGAATACAGAATGAATGCATCGAAGGAAACGGGTGCGCGAATGAAAAAAAAGAGCAAAACAGTCGTGAAGGATAAATGGCGCAAAGGGCTTGAGATTTCGGTTCTCTCGGTTCCGGCGCTCATTATGTTCCTCGGATTTGTCGTATTTCCAATAGTGATGGCTGCATACTATGGATTCTTCAAGTGGAAAGGGTTTGGTTCCCCTACCACAAACGGTACTTTTATCGGAATTCAGAACTACATCACAATTTTCAGCGATGCAGAGTTCCGTAGTGCGGTTCTTCATAATTTCATCATTGTTATCGGGTCATTGGTGCTTCAGGCACCTATCGCAATTCTTTTTGCTTTGCTCCTAAACCAGAAGATGAAGGGGCGTGCCATCATACGTACTCTCATCTTCGTGCCGTACGTGGTGTCAGAGGTTATTGTCGGAACCGGCTGGAGCCTTATGCTTCAGTCCGAAGGCGCGATCAATGCCGTTCTGAAGCGAATCGGCCTTCAAGGTGCTGATTGGATTTCAGATCCAAAGATTGCAATGTGGACTTTGCTGATCCTTATCACGTGGAAATATATCGGATTCGCGGTCATCCTGATGCTTGCAGGCATGCAGTCCATACCTGAGGAACTCTACGAAGCGGCCCGAGTGGATGGTGCAGGTTTTTGGCAGCTTCAGAAGAGTATTACTTTGCCGCTGTTGGGACCCACACTCAGGATTTGGGCCTTCCTATCAATCATCGGTTCACTCCAGCTTTTCGACTTGGTCTACATCATTTGGGGCCAGTATATTTCGTCCACTGCGGGTACTTCCACGATGGCCACCTACATGGTCCGAGAAGGACGTGTGTCGTCGAATTATGGTTATGGCAGCGCAGTTGCAGTCGTTATCTTTGTTATTTCACTGGTGGTTGCTTTGACGTATCAGAAGTTCATTCTGAACCGCGACTTGGATGGGGCATTAACTGAGAAGCCTTCCAAGAGCAAGAACAAGTCCGTCAGTGCCGTAGCGGAAGAGGTGTAGTGTTATGAGTTCAGCAGTTTCTTATGGACGAAAAGATAAGAATGGCTATCGCAAATCTCCAAAGAATCCTTGGGGAAATCCGGTTGTCTATTTCATCTCCCTCCTCCTCATCGCAATCTGTATTGGGCCAGTGGTCTACATTATCCTCGGTGGCTTTAGGTCGAATGCACAGATAACCAATGATCCGGCCGGTATGCCGAATCCGTGGCTCAACAAGAATTACCTTGCTGTGCTATCCTCAAATACATTCTGGGTTGAACTGGTCAATTCGGTTATCGTTGGCTTGCTCACAACTATCGGGGTCGTCGTTCTCTCCCTGATGGTGAGCTTTGTCATTGCACGATATGATTTCAAATACTCCAAAGTCATGTATTCGCTTTTCGCCGCGGGTTTGATGTTCCCGATGACAGTTGCAATTACACCTCTTTATTTGCTCCTTCGAAATCTTGGACTTGCAAATACTCTCGCAGGTGTGATTCTGCCTCAGATAGCTTTTGGACTTCCGCAGACAATTATTATTCTGGTGCCGTTCCTCAAGACAATTCCTCAGGAGTTGGAAGAGGCCGCGGCCCTCGATGGGTGCTCTCGATTGGGCTTCTTCGTGCGAATGGTCATACCGCTTTCAATGCCTGGCGTTGCGACTACCGGTATTCTTCAATTCATCGGAAGCTGGAACAGCTATATGCTACCGCTCTTTATGCTCAGCGATCCGAGCAAGTACACCCTTCCTCTGGGGGTGCAAATGTTCAGCTCTCAACATTCGGTGGATACGGCAAGCGTGCTGGCCTTCACGTCGATGTCGATGATTCCTGCGCTGATATTCTTTACCATTTTCCAGAAGAGAATCGTTGGAGGATTGACTGGCGCAGTTAAGGGCTGAGAAGGTAGTAATTTGGAGCCGGCGGACGATATAGTAACTTCCGCCGGCTATTTGATTAACGACATTTTTATGCTTGTAAAAGTTGGGATTAATTATGCAGATTTCAAACCCTGTTCTGAAGGGTTTCTATGCCGATCCGTCCTTCGTCCGGGTTGATGACACATACTATATTGCAAATTCGACCTTTGAATGGTTCCCCGGGGTTCAACTGCATGAGTCGAAGGATTTGGTACATTGGAATGCCCTTCCCGCAGCACTGAGCACAACAACGTTACTGGATATGCGCGGCAACGACGCTTCGGGCGGCATCTGGGCTCCGGATTTGAGCTATGCAGACGGTAAGTTCTGGCTGGTATATACGGATGTAAAGGTCGTAAATGGGTCTTTCAAAGACTGCATCAACTATCTGACTACTGCAACTGATATCCGTGGTCCCTGGACTGATCCCATCGTGCTCAACGGGGTGGGCTTCGACTCATCGCTTTTCCATGACGTCGATGGCCGCAAGTACCTCGTGCAGCAAACGTGGGATCATCGCGAATATCGCCACCAGTTCAATGGAATCACGTGCACGGAGTTTAACACTAGCACGATGAAATTGAGGCCAGAGACTGCGCGTACGCTGTGGCGCGGTGACTACGTCAAGTTGCCGGAAGGTCCACACCTTTACCGCAAGGATGGTTTCTACTATCTCTTCGTTGCAGAAGGTGGAACGACATACTCCCACCATGAGGTCGTCGCTCGTTCGACGAGTCTTGACCCAGAATCTTTTGAGGGGGCCCCTCAGAACCCGTTCCTCACTAATTTCGATACTCCTCGAACGTATTTACAAAAGCAGGGTCATGGAGCTTTGATCGATACACCATCGGGAGAATGGTATTACGCCTCTTTGTGCGCACGGCCATTCCACGAGGAAAACGAGTCCGAGGTGGACCCGCGAGGATGGTGCACTCTCGGTCGAGAAACTTCGATTCAAAAAGTTGAATGGGATGAGTCGGGGTGGCCCTTTGTGGTTGGTGGACACGGTGGCACCCGCTATGTTCAGGCACCGAGTGATGCTGTTGAGACAGTGGCTCCAGCGAATAACGATCAGCATGACACATTTGATTCGAACAATCTTTCACCTGTGTGGAACACGCTCCGGGTGCCATTTGACTCAAAGATGGGATTTGTGGGCAACGGTGAGCTCGTGCTCAAAGGACAGGGGTCCTTGAGCAATAAGTTCGACCTTTCCCTGGTGGCACGGCGCTGGCAATCGTTCTATTTCACAGCACAGACCAAGGTGAATTTCACTCCGCGTGATTACCAATCGATGGCAGGCCTCACGAACTACTACAACGACCAGCACTGGTCATGGGTGTTCGTGACCCGTGACGAAAAACTGGGCCGTGTTATCGAAGTGGCGCAGAATGACCGTAACAACTACACAACATTCCTCCGGGATAACGCCATTCCTGTTCCCAACGACGTCGAATCGGTATGGCTGCGATCTACAGTTCGTAAGCAGACTTACGGCTATGAATATTCATTTGACGGCAAGAATTGGAATGAAATCCCGGTCACATTGGAGTCGAAGATTCTCTCTGACGACTATGTGAACCAGTCGTGGGGTGGTTTCTTTACAGGCGCATTTGTTGGCTTGGCAGCTGTGGATTATTCACGGTATGGTGATGAGGCACATTTCGGATTCTTCGATTACGTCGAAACCGAGGATCCGGAGGACGGCCTTCTTCAGTAGGTGAAAAACATCAAAGGACAGAAGGAAATGGGCTATCTTAAGCTTCCTAAATTGCTATCAGACGGCTGCGTATTGCAGCGCGAGCAGAAAATAAATATTTGGGGTTGGGCGGCTCCAGAGTCGGTTATTACCGTTGGGATTCAAGGAATAGAGGCGAACACGAGAGCTTCGTCTTCAGGTTCATGGAAGATTCAAGTCGGTCCCTTGGAAGCTGGTGGCCCTTTTTCTCTGTCCGTTGCTTCTTCGGAAGACGATACAACTCGGTTGATCCATCAGTGCTATGTCGGTGACGTATTCCTGTGCTCTGGTCAGTCGAACATGGAACTACCGATGGACATGGTCAAAATTCGTTTTCCTGAAGAGTTTGACCATTGCGACGACCTATTGAGAAATTACAAAATCGTTCCTGAAGTTCAGTTTGAGCAGAGCCTCGACGACCATGTGGAAGCGTCTTGGTGCGGCTGTAATAACACGACGATTGGGGATTTCTCTGCTCTTGCGTATTTCTACGGGAAAGAATTGAGAGAAACGCTTAATGTTCCCGTTGGAATTGTCGACGCGAGTCTCGGGGGGTCACCTATCGAGGCGTGGCTTGATCATGAGACCGTGCGGCATATTCTCCCGGCCATGCGACAATTGCAGGGATATGAATCCGATGCGTTAGCCCAGAAGAGGCACGAGGAAAGTCTGGCAGACATCCGGGAATGGCGGAATCAGCTCGGTAGAGAGAAGATGGATGCCGCGGTCGTCCATGACAGAGATAACCTCTCGTGGAATCAGGTGAGTATTCCCGCGACCCTGTCGCAGCTCGGTTACCCTGGTTTCAATGGTTTGGTTTATCTGAAGAAAAATATTTTCTTGCCGTTCACCTTCGATAGCTCCCGGAAAGCGTCGCTGCATCTGGGAACGTTGCTCGATGTGGACACGACGTATGTCAATGGGAGCGCAATCGGTTCTTCGGACAATCAGTACATTCAGCGTGATTATGACATCGATTCCGGGATTCTGCATCCAGGGATGAATACAATAGTTGTCAGTCTTGCGTGTGAAAACAGCAATGGGCGTGTGACGACGGGCAAAAGGCTGAGTCTGGATACCGTCGATCGCTCGTATGACCTCGCTGGGTCTTGGAATTTTGCTGTCGCGCATAGTATGCAGACTCCGTGCCCGGCTGAGGATTTCATTCAATGGAAGCCGACTGTGCTCTACAATGGAATGCTGCACCCATGCCTTCCCATGACAGCAAAAGCCGTTCTCTGGTATCAGGGCGAATCGAATACCGCTTTTCCTGACGATTACGAGGCGTTGATGACATCCCTTATCATGTCCTGGCGGTCTCAGATGGAGAATCCGCAGTTGCCGTTCTACATGATTCAGCTTCCCGGCTTCAAAATCGATAACCCCGAAGACGGGGGATGGGCAGGGGTTCGCAATGCGCAACTGCATACGGCATTGAATCTTGATAATGTCGAGACGATCGTCGCTCTGGACTGCGGCGAATGGAACGATCTGCACCCCAAAGACAAGTTGACTCTTGGAAAGCGACTCGCACAGGCTGTGCTTGCGCAGTGTTTTGGAATCGGTCGGTGGAATCCGGTCTTGCCGAAAGAGTGGACGATAAGTGAGCGGACGGGTCTCAAGGCTCCGCGAGCATGGCATATCGAGATTTCCTTCGGTGAGGGCGCCGGATCCGTACAGACGCTAGACGGGCTGGCTCCGGGAGAGTTTGTTTTCGCATGGAGAGACGGTTCTCGGCAAGTGGTTCCTGCCTCCATCCACGAGAATACCGTCGTTCTTGACGTGAACGCTGGTAGGAAACCGGATTATGTTGACTACGCGTATTCGAGCTGCCCGGAACGTGGATTGCTTAGCGATGAGTATGGCACTCCAGTGACGCCGTTCATCATCGATGTTGCGCACAGTATTCTCTGCGCATGAACTATACAAATGGATAATTCATTTCAAGTAAGAATGGAGTAGGACAATGACGTTCGAATATCACGTATCGACTCAGGGTGTTGATGCAGGCATGGGCTCCTTGGACCACCCCTTTGCCACCATCGGATTTGCCGCAGGCATCGCTCGCGCTGGTGACACGGTGATTGTTCACGATGGGATCTATCGTGAACAGGTGAATCCGCAGTATTCGGGACTGAGTGATATCGAAAGAATCACCTACAAGGCCGCAGACGGTGAGCACCCGGTGATTTCAGGGTCGGAAGAAATCGTCGAGTGGGAACACGTTGAAGGAAGCGTATGGAAAGCGGTAGTTGATAATTCGCTTTTTGGTAACTTTAATCCTTTCGAACGAGAAATATTCGGTGATTGGCTGACACGTCCCGATATTCATAAAAACGAAGCTCCCAAGCACCTCGGAGACGTCTATCTCGACGGGCGTTCGCTCTTTGAAGTTAGCAAATTGAACTCTGTCATGAATCCAGTTCAGCGTCATACTGACATCGACGATGCGATTGGTATTGAGTGCAGCATTGAGGATTCAGAGTGGACCACTCGTGTGTGGTTCGCGCGCGTGAATGAGCAGACCACTGAGATCTGGGCCAATTTCGCAGGTGCGACGCCCAGTGAGCACACTATTGAAATCAGTGTTCGGGAATGCTGTTTCTTCCCGGAGCGCACCCATATCAATTACATTACGGTCGAGGGATTCGAACTGAGGAATGCGGCAACTCCGTGGGCGCCCCCGACAGCCGAGCAGCGCGGTCTCATCGGTCCCAATTGGTCCACTGGCTGGGTCATTCAAAACAACCAGATTCATGATTCGAAGTGTTCGGGAATCTGCTTGGGTATGCCTTATGGTCTCGGAGACAATGACTGGTATCGCCATGACCGCAAGACAGGGTATCAATACCAGCTCGAAGCTGTGTTCAAGGGATTGCGGCATGGCTGGGAAAAAGGAGTCGTCGGTTCCCACCTTGTCAGCAATAATGAAGTTTACAATTGCGGGCAGAGTGCCATCAACGGTCACATGGGCTGTGCGTTCAGCACCATTGAGCATAACCATGTGCACCACATTGGACTCAAGCGTGAGTATTTTGGGTGGGAAGTCGCGGGGATCAAGTTCCATGCCGCACTTGATATGAGCATACGGGACAACTATGTTCACGATTGTTCTTTGGCGTTGTGGCTGGATTGGCAGGCTCAAGGAATTCGCATCAGCGGCAATGTGTTCAACAAGAATGTTCGAGACCTCATGATTGAGGTATCTCATGGTCCTTATATCGTCGACAATAATATATTCGGATCCGATTTCACATTCCAGAACTTCTCACAGGGTGGGGCATTCATCAACAACCTCATCTGTGGCAAACTCGACCTCATTCCAGTATTGGATAGGTCTACCCCCTATCATTTCGCGCACACCACTGACGTGGCAGGTAGCGCTTTTGTGTCCGGCGGTGATGACCGGTGGATGAACAATATCTTTGCCCCAGCAAATGGACTTGCCGATATCCCGAATGCTCCAAATGCTGGTGGCTCGTTAGGGCTCTCAGCCTATGACGGCTATCCAGCATCTTTAGTCGAGTATTCGTGCAATATCGTGAATGAACGGGAGAGCGGCGGGCAGGGTGGAGGAGATCCACGGCCAGTGCAGCCCGTCTACGTTCATAGCAATGTCTATTCTTCCGGTGCCAACGCTTGGAACCGCGAGGGTGACGCGTTGGACGCGAATGGTGTTGCCGCTCATCTGGAAGAGCAAAAAGATGGAAGTGTGGTAATGACCCTCTCCGTTCCTGAGGAGCTCAGTTCCCACGTGGTGGATCGAATCTCCACGTCAGACTTGGGAACTCCGAGAATTGTGGAAGCTGAATATGAGAATCCAGACGGCTCACCGCTGATTTTTGACAAGGATATCTGTGGCGAGGAAAGAGAGCAGCGTGCCGTCCCTGGTCCTTTTGCGAATTTGAAAGCAGGCGAGCAGCGGATGATGGTATGGGCATGGACTCAGGGAGCATTGTAATGAGTGACGACACATCGCTGAAATCGTTGTTCGAGGACTACGGCTATTCGAAGGCAGAGGTTGGCGAACGCAAGGCGCAGATATGGCATGACATTTTCGAAGGGAGCAATAAGTTCTACTACCAAAATAGCGATGGCACCGGCTATGTCATGGATACTGGCAATAACGATGTGCGCACGGAGGGCATGTCGTATGCCATGATGCTTGCTGTCCAGTACGATCGTCAGGACATCTTCGATTCCCTGTGGCAATGGGTCATGAGGTATATGTACATGACCGAAGGTCCCAACGTTCACTATTTTGCGTGGTCGGTGAATCCCACTGGCACGCCTAATGCCGATGGCCCGGCTCCGGATGGCGAGGAATGGTTTGCAATGGATCTCCTCTTCGCTCAGTCTCGATGGGGGAATCGCGAGGGAATCTTTAATTATGGGGAATGGGGGCGTGCCATCCTCAAGGCCTGTCTCCACAGGGAAGACATCGGCGGATTCCCCATGTGGAACCTCGAGAATCACCTTATAAAATTCATTCCCGAGGTTGAGTGGAGCGACCCCTCCTATCACCTGCCTCACTTCTATGAAGTCTTCGCGCGTGACTCGAACGGTGAGGACAGGGAATTCTGGAAGCAGGCTGCTGAGAGCAGCAGGGACTATCTCGTTCTGGCGTGTGACGTCGAAACTGGTTTGAATCCTGAATACGCAAACTATGACGGTTCTCCTCATATTGACGAGAGGGATCACTGGCACTTCTTCTCAGATGCCTATCGCACTGCAGCGAATATCGGTCTGGACACCTTATGGAACGGGTCACTTCCAGAGCTGAGCAACCGCACGAGCGCGCTCCAGGAGTTCCTTGAGACCCATGATTCGTCGGTTGTGTATGACATTCATGGGAATCCGACGCAGGAGCATGTCCTGCATCCCGTTGGACTCATAGCCACGACCGCACAGGCGTCACTCGCAGCTCGTTTGAGTACGAGGGAGGGCTCCGACCAGCGGGCCCGGCGGTGGGTCGCGAAGTTTTGGAGCACGCCGCTGCGCACCGGTGATCGCCGTTATTATGACAACTTCCTCTATGCGTTTGCATTCCTGGCATTGAGTGGAAATTTTCGCAGATATTGAGGCAGCTGAGTCTCCCAGCTCGCGTATTCTCAGAAGCCTGTACTTCAGGCAGTTGTAGTGTAAGTGGAGGAAACAAATGAGTCGTGACCTAAAGAATCTGATTGAACAGCACGAAGACGTTCGTCGTCTCTTTGCGGGAGAGGCTTTGCAATATCGCAAGTCCGAGATTCTGCCAGAGCTTACGTGGGAGGCGCAGTCGACGTGCGCGAAAATCAATCGCATTTTCTTTGAGGACAACGACGAGGCCATGCGTCTCTTCCATGATCTCGTTCCAGCGGCAGGAGAGGGCATTGACTTCCGTCCCCCCATTAATTTTGACTATGGCATCGGGCTGAGCATCGGGGACCGCACCTTTATCAACAAGGATTTCCTGATTGTGGGCGGCGGCTACATCACCATTGGCGAGGACTGCCTCATCGGGCCGCGCTGCTCCATCTACACCCCAAACCACGCCTTCGCGTCCAAGCCACGTCTTGAGGGCTGGGAGCACACCACTCCGGTGACCATTGGCAACAATGTGTGGCTGGGCGGGTCGGTGACTATTCTGCCGGGCGCCGTCATCGGCGACAACAGCATCATCGGCGCGGGCTCCGTAGTCTCGGGTGAGATTCCTGCCGACTCCATCGCTGTGGGCAATCCGTGCCGCGTGGTCAAAGCGCTGCCGGAGGAGTAGAAGACTCTCTTCGAATCGGTATACAAAAGGGCTGGTGCGAAATCAGTATGAACTGCACCCTGTTTGTTGGACTGGTTTAATCCGGTTTGATGAATGGGGTGTGGTTTTTTATGTGTGTTGATGGGCGTAGGCGTTATGACGATGATTTCCTCAGGGTAGTGCTTGTGTTGTTGGAACGGGGGTGGGGGGAAGAGAAGATAGCGGCTGAATTTGCCGTTCCCGTGTCCACCGCGAGAAAATGGAGTCTGAAGTACAGAACCGGCGGAGAGGGGTTGCTTGTGGGCGGGCGCGGACCGAATAGGGTTTATGACTTCGAAACGAAATTGGCGGCGGTGCGGGACTTCGTTGACAAGGGCCTGTCCGCACGCGAGGTGATGCGCAAGTACTCGATTGCTAGTCTTTCCCCGTTGGAACGCTGGTGCAGGGATTATCGGATTGGTGGAGCGCGGGCATTGCGTCCCAGGCGGAGGGGCAGGCCCATCGGATCGTCGTCACGCCGACGCGAGCCCGACCGGCAGGAGGCCCTGGTGCGGAGGGTGGAGCGCCTCGAGGCGGAGAACGCCTACCTGAAAAAACTGCGCGCCCTGGAGGCACAGCATCGTCTCGGACTAGATCCGAGGTAGTGCGCGCGCTTTCAGGGCGTTACCGCCTCAACGATCTTCTGGAGGCCGCGGGACTGGCCCGCTCGACCTACTACTATCATCTGGGCCATCCCGCGCATGTCACCAGGCCCGATCTGGAGTTGTTGGTCACCAGGATCTTCCATCGCAGTCCCAACGGGTGCGGGCACCGGCAGATACGGATGAGCCTGGTGAGGGAGTTCCATCAGAAGGTCTCGGCCAAAAGCGTCCTCAGAGTCATGCGCAGGCTGGGGCTCGCGTGCTCGATTCGCCGGGCCAACCCATGGAGGAAGTATTCCTCTTATCGAGGGGACAGCGGGAAACACATCCCCAATCTCCTCAGCTGCGACTTCCGTGCCGCTCGCCCCTTCGAGAAGCTGGGCACCGACGTGACCGAGTTCAAGGTCGCGGGAGGCAAGGCGTATCTCGCTCCCGTCTACGACATGGCCAGCAAGGAAATACTCGCCTGGGACATCAGCCCTCACCCCGACATGGCCCAGCAGATGCGCATGCTTACCATGTTCGAAGGCAAACTACCCTCCACTTCGACCCCAATCCTTCATTCCGACATGGGCTGGCAGTACCAGCACGCGCGATGGCGAGAATGGCTCGCGGACCACAACATCACCCAGTTGATGAGCGGGAAGGGCAACTGCTTGGACAACGCGGCCACCTCAAGGACGAGTTCTACACCGGAAGAACATTCGCCTCATACTCCCACTTCAAACGAGAACTCACCGAATACATCACCTACTGGAACACCCAGCGACGCCAAAAACAAATCAAGGGACACACCCCGGAAGAATACCGGAACATGTCCCTCAACCATTAACCATGTAACCTAAATAAACAACGTCTAACTTTTCGGGGCGCAGTTCAGTAATATCTCGCACCACCCCTTTTGCATATCCGGAATCAAGCAGGGGGGTCTTATGCCCTCCACTTGGCATACTGCGCGTATACGGCCTCGTTGGGCTCGTCGTGGAAGGTCTCTGTGATCTCAACTGGCCACTCGGGCGCCGAATCAGCGCCGGGAAGCACCCATGCCGCCTGACGTGCCGCGCCAATGGCGACGTATTCATCGGTTGCGGGAACCTGGATATCCATACCCCAAATCGACGGAGCTAGCTTGCGTACTGCCGGTGACTTCGCGCCGCCCCCGATGAGCAACAAGCGCTTGATCGGCACACCCTGATCGCGCAGAGCTTCAAGGCAGTCGCGCTGCGAGCAGAGCAATCCCTCGACGAAGGCGCGGGCGATGTTGGCGCGTGTGGTGTTGTGCAGCGTGAGCCCCATGAGGCGCGCGTTGTCGGTCGGACGATTAGGAGTGCGCTCGCCGTCGAAGAACGGGATGAGTGAGATTCCTTCTGCGCCTGCAGGTGCGCCGAAGGCGATGGAAGCGAGCTCGTCGTAGTCCACGTCGAGAGCGTGGCAGCCGGCGTCGAGAATGCGCGAGGCATTGATGGTGCAGGCGAGCGGAACGAAGTGACCGGTCACGTCGGCAAAGCCGTTGAGTGCGCCAGACAAGTCGTAAACAGGATTTTCAGAAATGGCCGCAGCTACGCCCGAGGTCCCCAGAGAAATTGACACGTCGCCAGCAACCATCGACAGTCCGAAGCTCGCCATGGCGTTGTCGCCGCCGCCGGGAGCGAGGATGCAACCGCCGTTGACGTTCTTGCCTGCGACTGCAGGATCAGCAACCACAGAAGCGGCCTCGCGCGGTGCGAGAACCTGGGGGAGGACCACGTCGTGGCGTCCGAGTGCCAAGTCCAGCAAGTCGGTGCGGTAGGTGTTGCCGGCGGGATCAAAGTAGCCGGTTCCCGAGGCGTCGGAGCGGTCTGTGAACAGGTGTGACAGTGCCTGGGCTCCTGCCTCCTCGGTCTCCTGCGGACCGAAACCGGCGATGCGCCAGGAGAGCCAATCGTGGGGGAGGCAGATGGCGGCTACTCGTGCGGCGTTCTCGGGCTCGTTCTGCTTGACCCAGGCGACCTTGGTGATGGTGATGGAGGCGACGAGGGGAGTGCCAATGGCCTTGACCCATGCCTGAGTTCCGGTGTCCTTCAACTCCGCAGCATCGTTGTTGGCAGAAGTCCCAAGTTGTTGGGTGAGGCTTTCCGCCTGTGGCGCCGAGCGCGTGTCGTTCCACAGCTGCGCCTTGCGAATGACGTTGCCGCGAGAGTCGAGCAGCACCATGCCGTGCTGCTGACCGCCGACCGCGAGCGCGGAGACGTCGTCAAGTCCGCCCGCCTGCTTGGCAGCTTCTTGGAATGCGGCCCACCAGTTTTCGGGGTCGATGCTGGTCCCATCGGGGTGCTTGGCCGAGCCGAAGCGGACGGTCTTGCCAGTAAGAGCATCGGTGACGCGAACCTTGCAGGATTGGGTCGAGGTATCGACTCCGGCGACGAGTACTTGTTCGGGCATTTTTCCTCCCAGGGTGTGGTCACGGCGGAGTGAAATTGCACACGTCATCGTGACCGGTAGTTAAACGATAGAACAAATTCTACTCTGAGGTCTTTGAATTGAGAAACCGCGATCTTTAATTTCATACGCTATTGTTGAATTAGTTAAGGGAATAGCGGCGGTCCAGTCCTATTTCCACAATGGGCGAGGGGTGTCGAATGGCAGTGTTGCGAAAGATTAATCAAGACAATCTCAGGGAGCACAATCTCTCTGTTGTCATGAGCACGTTACTTGCTTCTCACGTTCCGCTCAGCCGGGCCGACATCGCAAAATCAACTGGATTGACGAAAGCGGCGATGTCTCTGCTTTCGGACATCTTGCTAAAAAACGAAGTCATTCGTCAACTCAAGCCCTCGACCGAGCCCACCTATGGCCGCCCCAGTACGCCGCTGCAATTCAACCCGCGGAGGTGGGCCGGCATCGGTCTCCAGATCAACACCGACGGTTATGGCTACACGGTTCTCGATCTCGCCGGCGGCGCCGTGCGCACGGAATGGATTGCCGAGGCCATGATCGATGTGACCCCCGAGCAGATCTTCGAAAAGCTCGATCGCATGGTGCGCCCTGTCGAAAAGGACCTTGAGCAGATGGGTTATACCGTCTGCGGTGCGGGCCTTGCGCTCCCGGGCCTCGTCGAAGGCAACGGGAAGCTCCTCATTGCCAAGAACCTCGGTTGGACCAACGTGGACCTCACCAAGTTCGACGTGGTGCGCCGTCTGGATGCAAAGGCCGACAACGAGGCAAATCTCGCCGCTCTGGCCCAGATCTCGGGCTACGCTGCACATTCAATCTCCGAAGAGATGCTGCTCGACTCTTCGTCCTCCTTCATCTACATTTCCACCGACGTGGGCATCGGTGGCGCCTTCGTGCGCGACGGACAGGTGATCTTCGGCGATCATGACTTCGGCGGTGAACTCGGCCACGTGTCGGTGGATTGGAAGGGACCGAAGTGTTCCTGCGGCCGTCACGGCTGTCTCGAGATGTATGCGGGGCGGCGGGCTCTGGTGGAAGCTGCCGGCATCGCGAGCGGGGAGGACTCCGCAAAGACGGACTCAATCAATCAGCTGCTCGAGACGTGGCGACAGGGGGATCCCAAGGCCGTTCTCGCCATCGATCGTGGGCTTTCTGCGATGGTGAGCGTGCTGGCGTCCACAGTCAACATACTTGACATCGACACCATTGTGCTCGGGGGATTCTGGTCGAACTTTGACGAGTCTTTGGCGCATTTGCTGGAGCGGCGCATCCAGTCGCAGGTGCTGGGGCGCGAATCTGTCAAAATACGTGTGTTGATGCCTCCGGTGTCGGACCATCCTGCGCTGCTCGGGGCCGCGGCAACGGGGTTGCGCCAGCTCATCGATCATCCGATGCAGTTCCTGGAGGCTTAGCGCGCGCAGGGGCTGTTGATCTGACCTCATGGAGTGCGGTAGCTGGGATTTAAAAGATTTTTATGACAACGGTGTCTTTCAAGAATCGAGGAACGATGAACTCATCGAATCCAGTAGCAATATCAACGCGATCAGCCCCTTCCACGCTCAGTGGCCCCGTTCGGATCGCAATTTTTGGTGACGGCTGGCGCACGCGCTTCTTCTGCCGTGTGGCGGCGGTCCTGCCTGACCGACTTCGCGTTGAACTCGTGATCGGCAAGCATGACGACAACATCGACAGAATCCGCAGAGAGTATGGCGTCGCAGTGACGAAGAATGCCAACGATCTGGGCAAGTACGACGTCGACTTCGTGTGCGCAGTGGTCTCATGGCCAGCGACCCCTGGGCTGGTGGAACAACTGGTGGGCGAGGGGTACAAGGTCTACTGCGAGACCCCGCCGGCGCCTGATCTGCCCGGGCTGCGTGAGTTGTGGACGCAGCTGGGTAGCCGCGCCGCAGACGTGCAAGTGGGTGAGCAGTATTACCGCATGCCTGGGCACTCTGCCCGTCTTGCCATCTTGCGCAAGGGGACTATTGGAGACGTGAACTCGGTGCATGTCGCCTCCACGCATCTGTACCATGCGATTGCGCTCATACGCGATTACATGGGCGTTGGGCGCACCCGCGTGAAAGTGACGGCCCGCAGCTTCGGCACACACATGGTGAATCCCATGCAGCCCGACGGGTGGGTGAAAGATCCTCAGATTGAGGAGCTCTCTACGATGATATCCACGATCGACTTCGGTGAGGGTCGTTATGGGCTCTATGATTTCGTCGATAATCAGTGGTGGAACCCGCTGTTGAGCCGACGCATCGTGGCACGCGGGACACTGGGCGAGATGGTGGACGACACTGTGCTGCGCTGGCATGACGGCGATCCGATCACCTCTCAGATTGAATATCGTCGCAGCGGACGGGACATGAATCTGGAGGGCAACGACGTTCTCACCGCTACATTCGATGGCGAGGTTGTGTACCGAAATCCTTTCATCGGTTCACGTCTGAGCGAAGATGACCTCGCCGTTGCCGACCACCTCGTGGCGATGGGGCGCTACGTTCGAGGTGAGGGGCCCGAGGTGTATTCGCTCGCAGATGGCATTCATGACCATGCCATTAGCCTTGCCATTGAGGAATCGGCGCGCACGGGAGAGGATGTTTCGGTGGCCGGCGAAGCATGGATGGACGCAGAATAGGCAAAATGAGGAGGGGTTTCGTGCTCGGGAATTCCTCTGAACCTCACCGAACCCGATTTTTGTGAACTCTCGAATTCAGACCGAGCGGATAACGGGTGTTGTGATCGCTCACAAAGGATCAAAACGGCACATTCCACGATTGTCTCTCCAAAAGAGTTCACAAAAATCGGACGTGGGGCGTGCGGGGAGCCCCCGCACCTCAGCCGAGAAGTTCGGAACTAAAAAGGGCGGTCTTGTCGGGGCGGGCGAGGAACTTTTTCACGGTTGCGAGGCGCTCCACGGTCGAGGCCGCAAGGGGTGAGGGCAGGGCATCGAGCTTGAACCAGCCGGATTCGGTGTTTTCGCCGTCACCAGTCCCCGGTGTGGCGTTTCCGCCCGGGGCAAGTGAGCAGATGAAGGTGTGGTCCATGTACTGGGCCTGATCCCCATTTGCGTACGTGAGCATGCGTGCCGAGGATTTCACGGATGCCAGCAGCTCGGGCACGCAGTCGACCCCAGTTTCCTCCTTGACCTCGCGAATGACCGTGTCCGCGGGTTCCTCTGCAGGCTCGTTAATGCCGTAAATGAGCGCCCATTCACCCGTGTCGGCGCGCCGAGCGAGCAGCACACGGCCGGCAGCGTCCCTCACGAATGCGGTGACCCCGATGAGCCACAGTGGATCATGACCGATTTTCTGACGCAGCTTGAGAATGAAGGTCGGAGTCGTCATGTGTGGATCCTTTGCCGGATAGTACGGGTGAATGGGCGGGTGGCTGAATTACTTAGCGGCAGCGGAAGCGGCGCGATCGGCCATCCACTGTTCCACCTCGTCGGGAGCCGAAGGGATGAGTGGCTTGCTCAGCCATTCCGGGCCATTCTCGGTCATGAGCACGTCGTCCTCGATGCGGATGCCGATGCCGCGGTACTCCGGCGGAATCAGCAGGTCGTTCTCACGGAAGTAGAGACCTGGTTCGATGGTGAAGAGCATGCCCGGAGTGAGCTTCGCGTCCTGATAAGACTCGTAACGGGCCTCCGCGCAATCGTGCACGTCGATCCCCAGATGGTGGGCGACGCCGCAGGCGTGCCAGCGGCGGTGCTGCTGTCCCTCGGGCTTGAGGGATTCCTCCACAGGAACCGGCAGGATGCCCCACTCGTGCAATGATTCAGCAAGTGAGCGCATGCAGGCGTGGTGAATGTCCGAATACGTGCGTCCGGGTTGGGCAGCCGCAAATCCGGCCTGCTGCGCCCGGTACACGGCTTCGTAGAGCCTGCGCTGCAGGGCGGAGAAGTGGCCCGAAACGGGGAAAGTGCGCGTGATGTCCGCCGTGTAGAGGCTGTTGACCTCGACACCGGCATCGATGAGGAGCATATCCTTCTGACGTACGACTCCCGTGTTGCGCATCCAGTGGAGCGTAGGCGCGTGAGGGCCCGAAGCGACGATTGTTCCGTAGCCGACGTCGTTGCCCTCCTGCCGTGCGATGGAGTTGAAGGCGCCCTCGAGAACGCGCTCGCCATGCTCGTTATCGACCGCAGAGGGCAGCGCGGACAGGATCGAGTCGAAGCCGTCGTGGGTGGCGGCGATGGCCTTGCGCATCTCGCCAACCTCATACGAATCCTTGATCATGCGCGCCGTCGCGGCGACCTCGTGGAGAAGATCGTCGTCAGTGTTGTTGCTCGCAGGATCGTCGAATCCATTCTGCTCACGCACGGTCTCGACCATTTGAGTGATCTCCGGGTCCGCTTCCTTGACGACGCGCACGCGCAGGCCGCCCTTTCCCGAACCGACGTCTTTGGAGAGTGCGTCGGGCAGGAGGGAGATGTCGCGCGTTTCAAAACCGGTCATCGTGGCGAACTCGTCGAGACCTGGACGAGGGCCGACCCAGTATTCTCCGTAGGCGGCGGAACGGTAGTAGTCCCGCGTCGTGTGATCGGCCCGTGGATGCAAATACAGCACAGGCGTATGGGTTGCCCCGGAGTCGGCAGAATCGTTCGGTTCCAGCACGAGCACCGCACCGGCTTCAAAGTCCTGACCCAGACCCGTGTAATAGGCGAAGGTGGTGTCCGGACGGTAGGGGTAATCGCAGTCGTTGTTGCGGACCTTGGCGACTCCCGCCGGGATCACGAGGCGTTCTCCGGGGAATTTCGCGCCCAAAGCCTCGATGCGAGCGGGCGTGAATTTCGAGGATTCCATCGGTTGGGTATCGCTCGATTCCTCTGCCCAGCCTTGCTTCATGAATTCTCTAAAAGCGGGGGAGTCAGGGCGCAGCGAACGGTTGTTCACGCGCTCTGTAATATCGTCGCTTCCCTGTATGTCCTGATTCTTAACTTCCGCATGACGGGTAGGTACCTGTGGAGCGCTCGCTTCGGCCATCGTTCCTCGATTCATTTTGACAACAGATACAAGTCATCCTAGTGAGTTGGGCTGTCATCGCGGAGCGAACACGGTGTGAGAGGATTCGCTCGCTGTTCGCTGCGCCGTGAAATCGGCAGAAAGTGGAGGGACGCAAGTAAGATAGATCGTTGGTGCCCAAGGGGTGAGACAGAGCTCTTTGCCTCAGTAATAAACACCCCACACACGTCGTTGACGAACCGCTTGACAGAATGGAAGTAACAGTGTCACTCGAAGAACCGCAGAGTTCGAAACGCAACATACAGCAGGTGTACCGCGAGATCATGAAAAGGGCTCCGGAGCACGACTTCGACCCCAGTCTCGATCGCATGCGCTATGTGCTCGACCTGCTGGGGCATCCTGAACACTCCTTCAAGACAATCCATATCACCGGAACCAACGGCAAGGGATCGACGGCGCGCCTTTCAGAGGCCCTCGTCCGCGCCTATGGTCTGCGGACCGGCCTGTACACGTCTCCGCACCTCGAGAAGGTGAACGAACGCATCGCCATCGATGGTCAGCAGATTTCCGATGAGCGGTTCGTGGACCTCTACGAGCAGGTCATCGACTTCATCAATCTTGCCGATAAGCATTCGCTTGAACAGGGTGGCCCCCGCATGAGCTTCTTCGAGGTGCTCACCACCATGGCCATTTGGGCGTTTGCGGATGCGCCGGTAGACGTCGCCGTCGTCGAGGTCGGCATGGGCGGGCTGTGGGACGCCACCAACGTCATCGATGCGGACGCGGCCATCGTTGGCCCCGTGGGCATGGACCACATGCAGTGGCTCGGCGACACCGTCGAAAAGATCGCCACTGAGAAGGCGGGCATCATCAAGGAAGGTTCCACTGCCATCATCGGCCCGCAGGAACACGAGTCCGTCTCTCAGATTCTGGAGCACAAGGCCGCCACCACCGCAGGAACCACGCTGTTGCGTGACGGTGAGGAGCTCGAAGTTGTCTCGCGTATACCGGCCGTCGGCGGTCAGATGGCGAGCTTGCGCACTCCGAACGGCACATACAAAGATGTCCCGATCTCCCTCTTCGGCGAGCATCAGGCCCACAACGCGCTTGCTGCCCTCGCCGCTGCCGAAGTCGTCATTCCCGTCAATGGAATGCTTGACTCGGATCTCGTCGACGAGGCGTTCGGGGGAGTGAAGGTCCCTGGGCGCATCGAGGTCGTGCGCACCTCGCCGACCACCATCATCGACGGCGGGCATAACGTTCAGGCCGTCACTGCTCTGCGCAAGGCCATCGAGGAGAGCTTTGATTTCCAACAGCTCGTCGGCGTCGTCTCCATGATGGGGGACAAGCAGGTCGAAGAGGTGTTGGGAATTCTCGAGCCACTGTTGTCCCAGGTCGTGGTGACCCAGAATTCCGATACGGGCCGCGTCATGCCGGTCGAAGATCTCGAAAAGATCGCCATTTCGGTCTTCGGTGAGGACCGCGTCATCGCCGAGCCTTCCATGCCTGACGCCATCGCGAAGGCCGTCGACCTCGTCGACGTCGACGACGAGTTGGGCGTGGGCTACGGCCACGGCATCCTCATCACGGGAAGCTTCGTCACCGCTGGCGATGCGCGCCTCCTGCTGAAGGAGACTCCGAACAAGGACCTTCTCAAGAAGAAGTCGGAGCGCTAAGCCCGCATGTATCTCAAGGAACTCACGCTCAGAGGCTTCAAGTCCTTCGCCTCCGCCACCACGCTGCGTTTCGAGCCCGGTATTACGGCTGTCGTCGGCCCCAACGGGTCGGGCAAGTCGAATATCGTCGACGCTCTGGCGTGGGTGATGGGGGAGCAGGGCGCCAAAACTCTGCGTGGTTCCTCTATGGAGGACGTCATCTTCGCGGGCACTTCCTCGCGGCCTCCGCTGGGTCGCGCCCAGGTCTCGCTCACCATCGACAACTCCGACCATGCGCTCGACATTGAGTACACAGAAGTCACCATCTCTCGCACCATTTTTCGCTCGGGTGGTTCGGAGTACGCCATCAACGGCACCCCCGTGCGCCTGCTGGATGTCCAGGAGCTCTTGAGCGACACGGGGCTCGGCTCTCAGATGCACGTCATCGTGGGCCAGGGTCGTCTCTCGACGATTTTGCACGCGGACCCGGCGGGCCACCGTGCCATCATCGAAGAGGCCGCCGGAATTCTCAAACATCGCCGTCGCAAGGAGCGCTCGCTGAGGAAGCTCAAGTCGACGCAGGACAACCTCGCTCGCATCGACGACCTGCTCACTGAGATCAATCGTCAACTGGGACCCTTGCGTCGCCAGGCCAAGATCAGCCGCCGCGCCGACGGCATTCAGGTGAGTTTGCGTGACGCGAAGGCGCGCCTCCTGGCCGACGACGTTTCCCAGCTGGAGGTGAAGCGCTCCGCCAATCGCAAGAGATTGGGCGAGGTCCGAACGACCCTGGCGTCGCAGCAGCGGGAATTGGCGCGCACGAAGCTGCGGATCGAACAGCTCGAACAGGAAGCGTCGTCGAACAATCCCGTCATTACACAGTTGACAGAGACAGAGCATCGCTTCTCTCAGATTGACGAACGCTATGTGTCACTCGGTCAGGTCGTCGAAGAGCGCGCTCGCTCGTTGCGTTCCCAGGACGAGACGCGCCCTGTCTCCGATCCTGCACTCCTCGAGGCGCGTGCGGTGGAGCTGGACGCTCAAGTCTCGACTCAGTCCGAGGCCACGCAGAAGCTTTCCGTGGCACAGGAACAGGCCACGCAGTCCCGAGCCGGCAAGGAGGCTCAGCTCGCGGGTGTGCGCCAGACCATCGGCGAATTGCGTCGCACGACGAAGGAGCGCGAGGGCAACGTTGCCCGGCTTCAGCAGCTGATCGCACGGCAGGAGGCGTTGCTCGATTCCTCCGCCAAGCGCATGGCGGATTTCGAAACACAGAAGACGAGCTTTTCGCAGCAGCTCGAGGCGGTCAGTGGTGAAATCGAGGAGTTACGCCAGCAGTCTACAACCGACGAGACGGAACAAACCGACGAGATAGACGCGGTGAAGAGCCGCCTCGACACCGCCAAGGACCAGCTCCAGAAGGATCTGGATACCCAACGTGACGTTCAGAATCAGAAGATCCGTCTCGACGCTCGCGCGGAAGCACTCAGAGATACGGTCGAGCAGCGTCAGTCGCGCGCGAGCCTGTCTTCAGACAAGCGGCTTCATGCGCTCGGTGGCCTGGCTTCCTCCATTCGCGTCGACGAAGGTTGGGAAGAGTCCATCGCTACCGCTCTCAGCCAGTTCTCGAGCGCGTTGGTTGTGGAAGGCTCGGCGGACCTCGAGACCGCGCTCAAAATCGCCTCTGAAACCACGACGGAGCGCACGGCGCTCATCGTTCCCTCCACTCAAGACTTCACGACCGCGCATGACGGTTCGTCGCCGGTGTGGGCTGCCGCCGATCTCGTGCACGCTGCGGAAGGCGCACCTGAGGCTTCAGACAAGATTTTGGCGTCGGTGAGACGCCTGCTGGAGGGCGTCGGCGTGTGCCAGACGTGGGAAGAGGCGCGCACACAGGCAGATAAGTGGCGGCTGATCGTCACTCAACACGGCGAAATAGTGACGCCTGTGGGCGTTGTCACGGCGACGAATTCCGCTCCCAGCGACCTGAGCCTTCTCGCACGCAGGCAGAAGGCACTGAAGGAGTCCGAATCCCTCGCCACACAATTGTCAACGCTGGGTGAGTCCGTCGACTCGGCGCGTTCACTCGTCGCCGCCCAGAGCGAGAAGCTCAATCATCTCAACGCCGCACGGGCCGAGCGTCGTATCGCTGCCAAGCAGGCGGCAACGGCCGTTGAAATGCGCGTGAAGCAGCAGGAAGAGTACCGTCACCGGCTGTCTGGAATTGACGACTCCATCGCTTCGATACGGCGTGATCGCGCGGAGTCTGAGGCGAAGAAGAAGGAGTTGGGGGCCGCCCTTCAGCAGGCTCAAACCAGCAACGACGACTCTTTCAGTCTCGAAGATTTTGAGACCAAGGAGACCGACCTCGAAAAACAGCTCGCTCACATGCGTGACGCTGAGATGGCGGCCAAGCTCGCGGCGGCGGAGGCGCGCAGGAAAGTCGATTCCCTGACGCGGCAAGCCCAGATGCTCCACGATGACGCCCGTCATGCGGCTCAGCAAAAGCAGCTCGCCGAGGAGCGTACGCGGCGGAGAGCGGCGCAGCTGAGCCAGCTGACGGATATCTCGGCAAAGATCGCATCGGTGCGACAGCTCCTGTCGAGATGTGTGACAGACGTGAGTCAACGCAGGCAAGCGGCCCAGAAGCAAGCCTCCGTCCACGACGAGGAACTCACTCGACTGCGTGGGGTTCGCAACGACCTCGAGCCGGTGGTGACCAAACTCGTCGCCGAGGAACACGAGCTCGACGTTGCACGTGAGCGTTACGCGACGCAGTTCGGTCAGCTGTCGCAGAAGGTGAGCGATGAGCTCGGCATGCAACCGGAGGCACTGGTGGAGACCTATGGCCCCGAACAACCCGTTCCCGAACTCAGCGAGCAGGGTGAGCCGATTCTCAAAGATCAGGTGGAATCTGCAGATACTGCAGATACTACTGAGGAGTCGGACGAAGACTCATTCCGAGATTTCGACGTTACCGAGCTCGACGATCTGGACCGGTATCGCACCGTTTCTTACGTGCGCTCCGAGCAGGAGAAACGACTGAAGAAGGCCGAGGCGGATCTGGCACGCCTGGGCAAGGTCAACCCTCTCGCCACCGAGGAATTCGACGCCCTGCAGGAGCGCCATACCTATCTCAACGAGCAACGCAACGATGTGGCGAAGTCCCGCGATGACCTCATGGGCATCGTGAAGGATCTCGACGTCACCATGCAGCGTGTGTTCAAAGAGGCCTTTGACGACGTCTCCGCGGCCTTTGAGAAGATCTTCGCGGTTCTCTTCCCGGGTGGGCACGGACGGTTGCGCCTCGAAAACGAGAACGATCTGCTCAACACCGGTGTGCTGGTGGAGGCGAGCCCGGCGGGTAAGAAGGTTCGTCAGCTCACCCTACTGTCCGGCGGCGAAAAATCGTTGACTGCCTTGGCGCTTCTACTGGCGATTTTCACGGCCCGCCCCAGCCCGTTCTATGTGATGGACGAGGTGGAAGCGGCGCTCGACGACCTCAATCTCACGAGGCTTCTCGAGGCGCTGAAGCAGCTGCGCGAGCACGCTCAGCTCATCATCATCACCCATCAGCAGAGGACGATGGCACTCGCCGACGCGCTCTACGGCATCACCATGCGTTCCGACGGGGTGACCGCGGTCATTTCTCAGAAAGTTGAGCGTTAGCGCGGTTTTGCTTGGCCAGCTCGATGGTTTTCAGTGCGATCTCGCGCTGGGCGTCCACGACGGGGCCTGGAGTGTCGGGGAAGGCTTCGGCCAGAACGGAGAGCTCGGTGCAGCCGAGGATGACGGTGTCGCAGTGCATCTGGGTGAACATCGTCTCTAGCGTTTTCATATAGAGGTCTTTGTTGAGGCGGGCGCGCTCTTTGATCTCGTGATAAATGAGATAATCGACGTCCTTTTGTGTGGAGTCGGTAGGACGGACGAAGGTGTAGCCTTTCGCCTCGATTTCGTGCTGGTAGACCTCTGAACGCAGGCTTCCCTCTGTGCCCAGGAATCCGACGCGAGGGGCGGAGGAGGCCGGATAGTGCTTCTCGAGCGTGTCGACGGCGTTGCGCGGCATGTGCAGAATCGGAATCGGAGTCTGGGCCTGGAATTGATCGTAGAAATAGTGGGCAGTGTTGCAGATGAGGACGATGAAGCTGGCGCCCATGGCGGTGATCTGAGCGATGTCGTCGTTGAGTGGCGTCAAAGGGTCCGGCTTGGACCGGTCGAAGATGTAGGCAGTGCGGTCGGGGACACTGGAGTGATTGAAGATGACGTAATCGAGATACTCTTGGTCATTGCTCGCGTGGGTGTTCTCGTTGACCAGCCGGATGTAGCTTTCGGTGGCGATTGATCCCATACCCCCAAGTACCGCGAAAAAGTTCTTCATGCCTCGTCCATTCCTTGGTCCCTCGTGAGACGTGCATCTCACGGGCCTGTGCAATTGCCAAACCACAAGGATAATCCACGCGCTGGTGACGCAATTTATCCCCGGCTTAATGCCCGAGGGTACACGCCGTGAGGGTCACCGTCTCGGTGTACTCTCTGATGTGTTCAATAGCTGCAAATCCTGCGAAATGGTGGATTTATGACGAAGAATCTCGAGATTGTCCCTGTCCTCTTAGGGAGCGGAGCCAACGCCTATGGCCTTGCGCGCGGCTTCTACGAGGAGTTCGGTGCCCGCTCCTACGCAATCGGTCCGGTCACGCTCTTGCAGTCTCAAAACTCGAAGATCATCCGTCCCCGCGTCATGCCTGATCTGGCAACCGAAGAGGGTTTCGTCCCCGCTCTGAAGGCCTTCGCCAAGGAACTCGCTCACAGTGAGCCGGGCAAGACGGCGATCGTCATCGCCTGCGGAGACACGACCGCAGAGCTGTTGGCGCACCATCGCGATGAGGTTGCGCAGGACTATCTCACCTCAAGTGTCGACGGGGCTTTGCTGGATCGGGCGGTCGACAAGGTCGAGTTCTCCCGAATCTGCGAGCAGGCACGGGTCCAGACGCCCCTCACGAGGTCGTATACCTTTGAGGATTTCGAGGCGGGCAAACCCGTGCCTGAACCGGCCGCGTACCCGCTGGAGCTCAAAGCGGCCGACTCCGTCGCCTACCTCAGCGTCGACTTTCCCGGTCGTAAGAAGGCCTATACACTTCACAACCACGACGAGCTCGTCCAGGTTGTCCACGACATCTACGGCGCGGGGTATAAGCAAGCAATCGTCATTCAGGAGTTTATCCCCGGAGACGACTCACAGATGCGCACGCTCAACGCCTACGTCAATTCCGATGGAACCGTGGCGATGATGAGCTTGGGCAATCCGGTGATGGAAGAATACGCTCCCTCGCGCATCGGCAACTATGCCGCCATCATCTCAGAAGGCGACAATACGGTTTATTCCGAAACGGAGCAGTTACTCACCAGTTTGCACTACACCGGCTACGCAAATTTCGATCTCAAGCGCGACCCTCGCGACGGCACCTACAAGTTCCTCGAACTCAACCCGCGCCCGGGCGGAAGCTCCGACTTCACCTCTGTTGCGGGGTTGAGCCTGGCGCGCTGGATCGTGCGCGATCTCGTGATGCACACCACTGCGCCGACTGTTCGAGGCTTTGACCGCCACCTCTGGCTCGGCGTTCCCAAGCACGTGTTGCGCAAGTTCGCGCCTGAAGGTCCCGTCAAGGATGAGGCGCTGCATCTGCTGAAGTCCGGAAACTGGAGCAAATCGGCGCATTACGCACCTGACATGAACGTCAAGCGCGCCCTCAACCTCTTCCGCTGGCAGCTTGCGGTTGCCAGAGATTACTACAAGTACGCGCCGAGGCAGTGAGCCGGACCTGAAGGTTCCTTGGATTCTTTAGCGCCTAGCGCCTATCCGTGCCCCTCAGTGCCTGATGGAGCGGTACAGATTCAGCGACTTTTCCCACACGTGGAAAAGTGGACTGAGTGGCAGGTCAAAGGTACCGACCCACTGTGTCGGTTCGTTTTGGAAGGACTTCTTGAACTCGCTGATGCCGTCGTTGAGCAGACCGTTCATGTCGTAACGGCGGGCCCCAACCTTTTTGGCAGCGAGCATCGCGCCCCACTTGAGGGGGTAGTTCGCGCGCATCTTGCGGCCGGTGTCGGTGGCGCCTGCCCACAGTTCGGAGGCACCCCAGGTGCTGGTCACGTTCCACATGAAGGAGAGGATTTCGCCCTCGTGTTCGGCGACGATGAGTTGGCCGACCGTGCCGAGTTTCTCGAACGCCGTGCGGTAAAACTCCGGGGTGTGAATGGGGAAGTTGTCGCGGGCGGCGGTCGTCGTGTAGATGTCGATGACGGTCTCAACGTCGTCGGCGGTGCCGAGGCGCACGTCAATCCCCGTCTTCTTGCCACGGCGGATGTAATTGCGAGCGTTGCGCGAATGGAGTGACTTCATGATGTCGTCCTCGTCGGGGCGCAGATCGACGATCGCCGTGGAGGCGATGAGGACGTGTGAGCCCTTTTTCCACTTATCGCTCAGGTCAATGGTGGTGGTGGGAGGATCGATCTTGAGGCTCACCGCATGGAACCGCTGCTTGCACCAGGCGCCGAGGGCGTCAGCGACCGCGGAGTACTGCGACGTGTCGCTGACCATGGGGCCTCGTGGCGCGTAGCAGATGGAGGTGAAGGGCCAGGGGAGGTGTCGCACGAGAATCTGTGCGGCACCGCGCAGGGTGTCGCCCTCGGTGCAGACAACGCGGTGTGCGGTCCACGGGCCTGTGGCGGCCTTGAGGTCGCCCCACTCCCACGCCTGCATCGGATGTCCGCTCATGGACTCCATGACGGAATTCCACTCGTTGCGGTCGGTAATCTCACGAATCTGCAGCACTGTGTCTGTCTCCTTGTTATTTTTCCTGTAGCATGCGGGTGATGACGTGATCGTCGCCTTCATAGGGGGAGTGCCCGTCTGCGGTTTTCATCCACTTCTCTTCGCCCTTTCCAATGGCGAGGAGAATCTTGGAGGTCTCGGGACGCTTCTTGAGGTCGGTAATTGCCTGTTCCACGGCGCGAGCACGGGGAATCACAATCGAAACAGGCAAATCGGGATTGGTGACGGCGGCCCGCATCTGTTCCGCGATCGCCCGAGGATCTTCGTTTCCGGGGTCATCCTCGGTGAGAATGAGTTCACACACCCGGTCTTGAGCCGCGTGCACGATATCGGCGCGACGGTCGAAGGCCTTGTCTCCGGCCGAGCCCGTGACCAGGATTGTGGCGGCGTGTGGATAGGTTGCGTCGACGAAGTCGAGCAGCGTCTTCACGGAGTCGAAGTTGTGGGCGAAATCGGCGTAGGCGACAATTCCCGAGCCCTCGAATTTTTCCATGCGACCGGGGACCACGACGGATTCCATGGCGCGGAAGGCCTGCGCATCGTTCACCTCGACGCCGACCGCCAAGGCGATTGCGGCTGCGGCTGCGGCGTTTGCGTAGTTCACGGCACCGTCCATGTGCAGGTGCAGGGGGCCGAGGTCGGCGGTGGCCTGCGTATCGGAGGTGCCGGGCTCGCTGGATTTCAGGAGGAGATTCATCGTCGCGTCGGGTAGCTGTGAGCACAGTGCCTGTGGAGGGTAAGGAATGTGCTGTGGGGTAGAGGCGCCCTGCAATTCCAGCCCAAAGTAAGTTGTGGGAACGTGATGGAGCGCGGCCGTCTGTGTCAGGAATGCGGTGGCGTCGAGATCCGCGTTGAGAACAACGCGGCGTGAGTTCTCGATGAGGCGGCGCTTGCAGTAGAAGTAATCCTCAAACGTGGGGTGCTCGATGGGAGAGATGTGGTCAGGTGAAATATTGAGAAAAGCGCCCACGTCAAAGGTGATGCCGTAGACCCTGTTGAGCTTGTACGCCTGGGAGGAAACCTCCATCACCAGGTGCGTCATTCCGGCGTCGAGCGCCTGGCGCATCATGCGGAAGGCGTCGAGGGACTCGGGGGTGGTCAATTCCGATTCGAAGGGGTGCGTTCCGTCGAGAATCGTTTGCTCGCTGGACATGAGCGCGGTCTTGCCGTGGGTGGCGGCGTTGAGCACTGCGTGGGTGAGATAGGCGGTCGTGGTTTTGCCCTTGGTTCCCGTGATTCCCACGAGCGTGATTTCGTTCTGCGGATTTCCGTAGAACTGTGCGCTCAGCAGCGCCATCGCCTGATGGATGTCGTTGACGATGAGGCCGGTGGCATTCGTGGCCTCGGAGTATTCACTTTCCGAGACGTAGCATTTTAGGCCGTTGTCATTGGCCGCACTGAGATAGCGTGCCGAGAAACGCCCCTTGCAAAAAAGCAGGGTTGTCGGAGTGATTGCGCGGGTGTCGTAGGAGACGGCGTCGAAAGTGAGATCACTGAGCGCTTCGGGGTCCAGGGACCACTGAGTGCCGGTGATGACTTCGCGCAGCAGACCGTGAGAGACGAGCACGTCGAATGCGGTGCGCAGATGCATGGAATTCACGCAATCCTCCAAAGGCTCTGAGGGAGCGGCAGAAATGTAGGTTCATAGGAAGTCTAGCGAAAAAGGCATAGAAAAACCCGGGACACAGGAATGCTGCCCGAAGTTGTCACAGCCACTTCGTGGAGATGTGACGCCTGCCCTTTGACTCGAGCCACTCGTTGAACTGTGTCGCCCACTTTGTGTGCGCCTCACGCTGCCATTCCAACAGGTCCGAAAGAACGATGTTGCCCGCCTGCGGGTACAAAGTGGTCATCGGAGCGATGAGGTCTACGGCCGCGATGGTGTCGGCGGTGGCGTCGTGGAAGTCGCCATAGGGATGGACGCCATAGTAGAACGTCGTGTCGCTGAGGGTGCGCTTGCCCTTGCGGTGCGAGACCTCACGGTCGATGACGAGCGGGTCAACGACGAGGGGGTCTGGCTGTTGGGTGCGTTCGGCAAGGGTGGGCAGATTCCACCGAGTGAGATCGAAGTTGATCATGTCGAGGTCGAAGGGTGCGTTGTAGGCGAGAACCGGAATGTTCTTCAACTGCGCGGTGCTGATGACAGCCGCGATCTGATCGAGGGCCTCCTCGGGTTCCGCTCCATGCTCTTCGAGGAATTCATTGGTGAATCCGTTGACGGCGCTGGCACCTGGGGAGATGGGGCGGTGAGGATTGATGACCCATTCGCCGATGACGTCGCGCTCGTGGCCTGTGGCGGGATCACGCAGGACGAGCGTCGCCGATACGATGGCGTCGTTGTGAGGCGACACGCCGGTCGTCTCCGTGTCGAAACCCAAGAGTCGTGTCTTGGACAGAGTGGTGGTGGCTGCTTGTTCGGGCAAGGATTCTACAGCGGAGAGAATTTCGGACATATCTCTATTGTGGTGAACTCGTCCGACATCTTGGGAGGAAATGTGGCGCTCGCAAAATGCCGTGACCTCCGGCGTTTCGCCGTGTTGCCGAGGATAGTGGCACAATGAAATAGTGGCAGAGCAAAACGATATCAGCGCTAAGCGCGAGGAGTTTCAGCAACTCGCCGTACCTGCGCTCGATATGCTGTACCGCCAGGCGATGAAGTACACCAACAATCCTGAAGATGCTCAGGACTTGGTGCAAGACACCTTCGAGCGTGGTTTTAAGGCTTTTGATTCCTTCAAAAAGGGTACAAATATCGAGGCATGGCTCACCACCATTCTGAGAAACGCTTATTTCAATCAGTATCAGAAGGCAAAAAGGCGTCCGCGGCGGGCCAACGACTCCACAGGCGAGTATGACGATTGGGACATTTATGAGGCGTCAGGACACGCCTCTGAGGGGTTGCGCTCCGCGGAGGAGGAATACCTCGACGCCTACGCTCCCGCCGAAATCATGCACGCCTTGAACGATCTTTCACCCGAACGCCGGCAAGTCTTCATCGATGCGGCCATCGATGGAAAGAGCTATCAGCAGGTTGCCGATGAGCAGGGAATCAAAATCGGCACGGTGATGAGCCGTCTCAATCGCGCACGGACCCAACTGAAGAGCGAACTGGAACAGTACGCTCAGTCGAAGGGCTACGGCACAGCGAACGCGAATGAGAAAATTCCGAAAAATTCCAAGAGCGGCCCACAGCGAAAATTACCCACTGAGCGCAACGTTCGTCGTGCACCGAGCGATAATGAGAACAAAGGAGCAAAAGACTCCGCAGATCTTCCGAAATCTTTGCAAGCAACTCCGCCCCGAGGTGCGTCGTCCCATCAACGTGCTCGAGGTGTGCAGAACGCGGGCAATGAGACGGTAGAAGCAAAAGGTGTTTCTGAGAAAGTTGGGAGTTGATGGCGATGAGGATCCAGACGTCTCGTACGGAGACGGTGACGACCCAGGAGGGGACGGAGCTTCGACATGAGGAGCGCGTCGTCACGGTCACCGCGTCTTCCTGCTACGACTTGGAGCGCATTGACGACTTCGATGATCTCTATCAGTGTGGACTTGCACAGGCTCAGCGGATGGGCCAAATGGAAGCCTTCACGGAGCGTTTCGACGCCGAGGCGAGTTGTGATGCCCAAGAGAAGGCCATGATTCAGGCGTTGAAGAACTATCTGAGGCCTCAGCAGGCCCCGGCCGATCTCCTCGGTCGCGTGATGCACTGCCTCGATCGAATTTGTGATGAAGAGCAGACTGATGTTTCCGCTGCAGTTGCGGGCTTTGCCAGTGCGGGAGATTCGCAGGTTGCCGCCAACACGGCAAGTGTGGACGGTACAGCGTCGGTGCCTGGCGGGCACTGCGGGGCAGAGAAGTCTTCCCAGGAGAGCGCTCCAAATGCGGGCGAGCGGCCTGTGGGGTTTGTTTACTTCAAGCAGTCGTAATTTACGCAGATGAAAGCGGCAATATAAAAACCCCGGAGCGGAAGCTCCGGGGTTTTAAAATTTTGTTTTGTACCTCTACAGATCAGGCGTTTGGCCTCTTGCCGTGATTTGCAGCCTTCTTACGGCGGTCACGACGCATACGTCCGCGCTTTCCCATATTCACTCCTTAAATTCGCTGATAGACCTTCGGAATTGTCTCATATCATCGGCGTTCGCACAAGCTCAAACGCCGATGAATGCGGGTTTTTCTTCTTTCAGATCTGCTTTGCCGAGTAGGTGATGGTGGTGGAGTAGCTCTCTCCGGGCTCGACTGTTTCGAGATTTTCTCCTGTGCGGAAGGCGTTCGCGTGAGCGGTCATGGGCTCCACGGCGACACCTGCAGGGCGGAAGGAGGCGCCGAAGCCGGTTCCGGTGCAGACCTGCCAGGAGTTGACCGTGTTGTCTCCGCTCAGGCGCACCTGAATGCCGTCGGGACGAGTGAAGAGCGCGGTGGTGGAGCCGTCGCCGACGTGCTCGACGTCCGTCCACGCATCGTCATAGCCCTTGCCTTCGAAACTGGGGTTGATGGTGAGGTCGTACTTGGTGCCCTCAACGTCTTCGGCGCCGGTGGGCAGAAGGCGGTCGGCAGACACGGTGACGTGCTTGTGTGCGTGAAGCTCGAGGTGGCATGCGGCGTTGTCGGCTTCGATATCGTCGCCCGTGTGGCCTTCGACTCCGTTGGCGAGCCAGGGATGGATGCCGAATGCCCAGGGGGCCGGCTTGGTGTCGTTGTTCTCAACCGTGACCGACTGAGTCAGTCCGGAGTCGCTGAGTTCGTAATGGGCGTAAACCGTGATGTCGAAGGGGTAGCTGGGGATCGCTGGCGCGCGCCAGCTCAGGGTGACCGAGGACTCTGTCAGGCTCTCCAACGTCCAGAAGTAGCGATAGCCGAAACCGTGCAACGACGTCTGACGCTCAGGCTCGTCGATCGGCATCTGATACGTCACGCCCTCGAAGGTGTACTGGCCGTCCTCAACGCGGTTGGGGTAGGGGACGAGCACGTAGCCGTTGCAGCAGGGGACGGTCTCGTTGGCGTCGAAAGTGGCGAGGAGATTCTTGCCCTTCCACCGCAGCGCGCGTAGGGTGGCGCCCAGCTCGGTGACAACTGCGGAATAATCACCGAAAGAAATGGAATATTGGTTGCCCGTGCGGGGCTTGACGATACGTGACATTGGTACTCCTCCGTGAGCCAGATGGTTAACGCTCACAATTCTAATGGACACTTTGCCGTTCGCTGCAGGTGTGACGTTGCGTTAGCGCTTTGCGATGGCGGCGGAAATTCCTCCGAGCACCGATAGCAGCGCGTTGGGGTCAATGACGACGTCGAACCCGCGTTTTCCACCGGAGACGAGGATCGTGGGATAGTCGAGGGCGGAGGCGTCCAGGAAGGTGCGGTGTGTCGTCTTCTGACCGAAGGGGGAGATGCCGCCGACGACGTAGCCCGTGGCACGTTGGGCCTTCTGAGGATTCGCCATCTCCAGTTTCTTGATATTGGCAGCGGCGGCGAGCTTTTTGAGATCGAGATGTCCACTCACCGGGACGATTCCGACGACCAGTTCTGATCCTGAATCTGCCAGAAGCGTCTTGAAAACCTGATGAGGATCCATCCCCAGCTTCGTCGCACCCTCGATGCCATAGCCCTCGGCCATGTCGTCTGCCGAATGGTCGTATTCGACAGTGTCGAAGGTCGCTCCGGCCTTCTCAAGTTGAATGATTGCCGGTGTTGACCCCGTCTCCTTGCTCTTCTTTTTCTTCGACATGCCTCTCCTCCGTGAATTCGGGTGATGTTCCTACTGGGTATTTCAGCTCACGCGCACGACAGTGTGCGTATGGGATGCAGTGGTTTTATTCACAAGGTGGGCGATAAGTGCGACAGGTGGGCGCTCCGCAGCCTGTTTTGGTGGTTATTTACGGATTTATCGCCCACCTTTGGCACTTATCGCCCACCTTGTGGTCTTTTTGGTCTTTGTGGTCTTTGTGGTCTTTTTTTTGGGGGGGGGGCAGACACGGCAGAAAATGCAGAATACAGAAAACCCGCAGACCGGAAATCCGGACCGCGGGTTTTTGTATTACAGCTCCGGCGTGGGCCGGAATCTACTACTTCTCGGAGATCTCTGCGAAGTAGAGGAGGGTACGGATCATGTTGCAGGTGAATCCGTTCTCGTTGTCGTAGAAGGAGACGGTCCGAACCAGCTGATCGTCACCGGAGGTGACAACGTCGGTCTGAGTGGGATCGAAGACGCCACCGTGGGTGTCGCCGATGATGTCAGAGGTGACGATGCCGTCAGCGTTGTAACCGAAGTATTCCTTGTCGGAGAACTCAGCCTTGAAGGCGGAGTTGATCTCGTCGATGGTGACCTTCTTGTCGAGGATGGACGTCAGCTCGGTGACGGAACCATCGGGGACGGAAACGCGCTGTGCGTGGCCCTGGAGCTTGCCGTCAACGGACGGAACAACCTTGCCGATTGCCTTTGCAGCACCGGTGGAGTGCTCGATGGTGTTGATGGCGGCAGCGCGGTTGGCGCGGCCGTTCTTGCCACGAGGTCCGTCGAGCAACATCTGGGTTCCGGTGTAAGCGTGCACCGTGGTCATAAGGCCAGCCTTGACGCCGAACTTGTTGTCGAGGAGCTGAACCATGGCGGCCAGCGAGTTCGTGGTGCAAGAACCTGCGGACACGATGATGTCGGAAGCCTTGAGGGTTTCGTGATTCACACCGTAAACGATGGTCGGAGTGGTGTCGTCCTTGGCAGGAGCGGAGATGAGAACCTTCTTGGCACCTGCGTCGATGTGAGCCTGGCTCTTCTCGGCAGAGGTGTAGAAGCCGGTGCACTCGAGGACGTAGTCCACGCCGTCGTTCTTGACCCACGGAATGTTGCGTGCGTCCTTCTCGGCGTACACGGTGTATTCCTTGCCGTCAACGATGATGGAATTCTCGGTGGAGGTGACCTCAACCGGGGTGCCATCGTCGTGGCGCAAAACGCCGTGCGTGCTGTCGTACTTCAGAAGGTAGGCAAGCATCGAAGGGGTGGTCAAATCGTTGATAGCAGCGACCTCGATATCGCCTGCCTGGCCTCCGCGGCTCTGCAGCTGGATGATGCGGCGGAAAGCGAGACGACCGATGCGGCCAAAGCCGTTAATACCAATCTTTACTGTCATTTAACATTCTCCTGAAAGAACGGGGCACGGCGAACGTGAGGCAAATCACAGAAATAAGTTCTGGAACACACTTTCCATTCGCATGCCATCTATTATGAACGCTTCACATAATACTGCGTTCTCTGTACTTTACCTGTGGGCGCATCGGGGAATAAAAGGTGAAAACCACGAAGATTTCTTGAGGTCCTCGACCTTATTCTCCGTCGAAATGAGCATCCCACTGATCCTGCTTGAAACCCACGAGAACGGTATCGCCGTCAAGCAGAATTGGACGCTTGACGAGCATCCCATCGGTGGAGAGCAGGTGCAACGCTTCGTCGTTGCTCATGGTTGGCAGCTTTGATTTCACGTCGAGCTCGCGGTACTTCATCCCCGACGTATTGAAGAAGCGCTTCAGCGGCAACCCCGAGCGCTCATACCACGCCTTGAGTTCGTCGTACGTTGGGTTCTCCTGCTTGATATTGCGCTCCGCGTACTCGATTCCACGAGCCTTCATCCACGCACGCGCCTTGGCGCAGGTGGAACAGGGCGTGTAGCAAATAAAATCAGCGATCATTTTTTTCATCCTTGGTTGCGAGCAAATCCGAAACCTTCGTAGTGATCTCCCCGAAACTGCTCGCCGCAGGGAGTCTCAGCGCAACGCTCTCCGCCGCAATCGCCTCCGGGAAGGTCACGGTGAGGACTCCGCTTCCCACCGAGATGCTGGCAGCGGAACCCGTGAATTCATTGCTCACGCCGAGCGGCACTGAATTGTGCAACCGGACGCCACTCACTTCGTACTTGAGCCCCTCAATCGAGACGTCGTCGGCCGCATCGCTGGCCGCAAAGACAGAGACCATCTCAAGGGCGGAGGTGGGGTCCGCCGCAAAATCAATACGCGCCTGCGACAGAGCAGTGACGCACGTCTGGGCAGAATGGAGAAACCCCACGCCGCCGTGCAGCGCGATGCCGTTGAGAAGCTGTATGTTCGCCAACGTGTGGTCGAGTCGGCCCCCCAAGCCGCCGTAAATGGAGAACAGCCTGTACCCCTTGCTCCACCCAAGTTTAACAGCCGACGTCATGTCGGTATCGTCCTTCTCGGTGGGGAGCTGCACTGTCTCGATCGAGGTGTCACCTTTCAGACTTGCAAGTGATCCGGCGCGAGCGGAGTCAAAATCTCCGATGACAGCGCGGGGAACACGGTGGTGTTGGGAAAGGAAGTCGAGACCCCCATCCGCTGCGATGAGATAGTCGGAGGGATGCGCCGGGGGAGGAACAACGTCGTTGGTGCCCGCGCCCACGATGACGCAGATAGCCTCCGTCTGGGGGTGGGTTGTTCTCTTCACGGTGGTGTTCACTGCGGCTCCTTTGGCCTCTGGAATGTATCGCCTCACCCCCTAGCTTAATTGTCAAGTGCGCGAGGCTGAATGTTGTGCATGACAGGGCAGGATCAAGGGGCGCGTGAGCCTCACAAGGATGCGAAGAAAATAGGGGGAACGGCCTATTTTGCCGGTGGATGCTTCTGGGGGCTTGAACGCTATTTCCAAGGTGTCACCGGCGTGACCTCGACGCAGGTGGGCTACGCTCAATCCAGCGTTGAGAATCCCTCTTACGAGCAGGTGTGCAGCGGGTACACGGACGCGGTAGAAACGGTGCGCGTCGATTTTGACCCCGACGTGGTCAGCCTGCGCGTTCTCGCACTGCTCTTTATGGACGTCATCGACCCCTATGCGCGCAACCGGCAGGGCAACGATATCGGGCGCCAGTATCGCTCGGGAATGTACTTCACCGATCCTCAGCAGCACGAGGTGTACGCAACAGTGCTCTCTGAGTTCCGGGAGAAGACGCGGCGGCCGGCTGCGGTTGAGGTCGTTGCGCTCGCGAGCTTCTACGAGGCGGAGGACTATCACCAGGACTATCTGGAGAAAAATCCTGGCGGCTACTGCCACATCCCCTTCAGCAAGATCGGAGACGTCGCACATCGGCAGAAGTACATCGAGCGGATTTGGAATCTCGACCCCGTGGAATACGACGTCACGCAGAAGGCGGGCACTGAAGCCCCGTTCCACAACAAGTACGACGACGAGTACGCGCCAGGCATCTATGTCGACATCGTGAGCGGGGAGCCACTCTTCGTCTCTTCCACCAAATACGACGCGGGTTGCGGGTGGCCGTCGTTCAGCAAGCCCCTCGATACGGCGAAGTTGCAGTACGTGCAGGATCTCCGGGTTCCGGGGCATCCTCGGATCGAGGTGCGCACTAAGGAGTCGGGCATTCATCTGGGGCATGTGTTTGACGACGGTCCCGCCGAATTGGGTGGACAGCGTTACTGCATGAACTCTGCGTCGTTGCGCTTCGTGCCGCGAGATGAGATGGAAGCGGAAGGGTACGGAAAGTACCTGGATCAAGTGGAGTAGAAGGTTGGGTTGCCCCGGCTTTTGTCGGGGCTTGTGGTAGTATCTACAAGGCTTGAGAAATCAAGAAAGTGGAATTTCCCACCTGGAGGCTTTTTGCAGTCTCGGGTTTGTAAGCAAAAGCTTACCGAAAGGCGAGTCTGGCGCCGGTTCTGAATCGCATGAGCGAGAGTAAGAACGGTGTACAGGTGTTGCGTCTTTGGTAGGTGCTGTTTGCATGGGGATTCCGCGTCATCAGACATGATTGATTGGAGTCATCATTAGCGACGAACTGAACATTAACGAGGACATTCGTGCCTCGCAGGTGCGTCTCATCGGCCCGAATGGCGAGCAGGTGGGCGTCATTGCGACCACGGTGGCACTCAACCTTGCGCGCGAAGCGAGCCTCGATCTGGTCGAGGTCGCTCCCAATAGCAAGCCACCGGTTGCCAAGCTCATTGATTACGGCAAGTACAAGTACAACGAGAAGCTCAAGCAGCGCGAGGCGCGCCGCAATCAGAGCACTGCCGAGATCAAGGAAATTCGTTTCCGTCTGAAGATCGACGACCACGACTTCGATGTGAAGAAGGGCCATGTCGAGCGCTTCCTCAAGGGCGGCGACAAGGTAAAGGTCACCATTATGCTGCGTGGCCGCGAGATCTCGCGCCCCATTGGCGGCGTCCCGCTTCTGGAGCGTCTCGCGGATGAGGTTGCGGATTTGGGCAGCATCGAGTCGCGTCCTCGCCAGGACGGCAGGAACATCATTATGGTGCTCACGCCGAAGGGCAAGAAGGTGCACACTCAATCTGAGCAGCGCCGTCGCGGAGACCAGTCACGCGCAGAGCGCCAGGCACGTCAGGCCGCGCGTCTCGCAGCGAAGAACGGTGCACCCGCTGAACAGCGGGAAAACGCCGCGAAGAATAAAACTTCCAAGGAAGAAACAAATATCAAGGAGGGCAGCGATGCCAAAGAATAAGACGAACACAGCAGCGGCCAAGCGTATCCGCGTCACCGGAACTGGCAAGCTGATGGCTTCAGGCACGGCCATGCGTCACAATCTTGAGCACAAGTCCGCTCGCAAGCGTCGTGCTCTGTCCCGTGACCAGCACATTTCAGCGGATCAGAACAAGCGCATGAAGAAGCTTCTTGGTCTGTGAGCCGGGAACGTTAACTTTTAGAATTTTCAGAAAGAGGATTTAAAGATGGCACGTGTGAAGCGCTCAGTCAATGCAAAGAAGAAGCGTCGCGTAGTTCTCGAGAGGGCTTCGGGTTACCGCGGCCAGCGTTCCAGGGTCTACCGCAGGGCTAAGGAGCAGCTGCTCCACTCCTTTAACTACAACTTCCGCGACCGCAAGGCTCGCAAGGGAGACTTCCGTAAGCTGTGGATCACTCGTATCAACGCGGCAGTCCGCGCCGAGGGAATCACGTACAACCGCTTCGTCCAGGGCCTGCGCCTTGCTGGCATCGAACTCGATCGCCGCGCACTCGCAGAGCTCGCAGTGTCGGATCCCGACACCTTCAAGACGATCGTCGATGCCGCCAAGAAGGCTTTGCCTGACGACGTGAACGCTCCGGTTGCTGCCTGATTCGGTAGTTTGCTGTATTTAAGTTGTATTTAGTTGTTTTAGTGTGAGTTCCCGCCCCGTTGATTCGAGGTGGGAACTTTTTTATTGTGATTTCTTCCTTTATCGTTCGCGATTCTTCTCAACCACCCCTGGTTTCGACCTGTATCCGTGTGTTTGTGCGGACATCTACGAGTTTGTGCGGAGTATTTCTTTAAAAAACGTCGAAATTTGAGGTTATAGGGCCAAAATTCCCTAGATTGAAGTCGTAAAACCTCAAACAGTCCGCACAAACCCGTAGATGTCCGCACAAACATGCAGAAGTCCGCACAAATGGGGAAACTGACAAAATAGGACGGGTACAGAATAGGTACTGGACGAATTACGGGGCGGATACAGGACAGAGGGGGTGTAAGTCTATGGCACGCAACGACATGGAAGACGTGATGGAGCAGTTCCTCGTTCACATCGGCGTTGAACGCGGGCTCGCTGCGGCGACTGTCGCTGCTTACACCACTGACCTCAACGATTATCTGGGGTGGTTACGGGACAACGGCAAGTCCGAACTCTCGAAGGTAACCAGCGACGACGTTGAGAGCTATATCGCGTCCAAGGAAGATCTCAGCGCGAGGACGAGGGCGCGATATCTCGCGGCCATTCACGAGTTTCATAAATTTGCGGTTTCTCAGGGAGCGGTGGAGGCGGACGTATCGGATCGCGTCAAGCCGCCCAAGACGACCAAGGATTTTCCTGATGTCCTAACTGTCGAGGAGGTGGACTCGCTCCTGAAAGCTGCGAGTCTGGGGGAGGGAACGGACCCGGTTTCGCTGCGTGATCGTGCGCTCCTCGAATTCATGTACGCCTCGGGCGCCCGCGTCTCTGAGGCGGTGGGCACCAATCTTGACGACGTCGACCTCGAGAACAAGCTGACGCGCCTGACCGGAAAGGGCAGCAAACAACGCCTGGTCCCCATCGGATCCTATGCGGTCGAGGCTTTGGAGCGTTATCTCAATGTTGGCAGGGGTCCGTTGCAGCGCCGTTCCAAGGGTGCCCCCGAGCTCGCTGCCATTTTTCTCAACAAACGTGGCAAGCGACTCAGCAGACAGTCCATCTGGGAAATCCTGCAAGTTTGTGCGAAGAGGGCGGGCATCACCAAGAAGATTCATCCGCACAGTTTGCGGCATTCTTTCGCCACGCATCTCATTCAGGGCGGTGCAGACGTGCGCACGGTGCAGGAGTTGCTGGGCCACGCTTCCGTCACGACGACACAGATTTATACGCACATCAGCCCGGTCGGTCTCATTGAGGCGTACGTCTCCGCCCACCCGAGGGCACAATGAAGGCGTCGGGCAGCACCTTTGTTAGAGTGGAGCCATGCCAACAGATCTCCTGGGACGTACATATGAGACGTTTCGTGCACCCAAGCCGCTGACCCAACACGGGCCGGCGACCATCATTGCCATGTGCAATCAGAAGGGCGGAGTGGGTAAAACCACCAGCTCCATCAACATTGCGGGTGCGTTGAGCCAGTACGGGCGCAGAGTTCTCATCGTTGATTTCGACCCCCAAGGGGCGGCGACGGTCGGCCTGGGAATCAACGCCAACGCGGTTGACAAAACAATTTATACGGCGCTCTTCCAGCCGAAGGCGGACATCCATGAGATGGTGGCGCACACGCGCTTCCCGAACCTCGATATTATCCCCGCCAACATTGACCTCTCGGCGGCAGAGGTTCAACTCGTCACGGAAGTGGGGCGTGAACAGATTCTCGCCTCGACACTCAAGCCGCTGGTCTCGGAGTACGACGTCATCATCGTCGATTGCCAGCCTTCGCTCGGCCTGTTGACGGTCAACGCGTTGACCGCAGCAAATGGAGTCATGATTCCCGTGGCGACTGAATTCTTCGCCCTGCGCGGCGTTGCGTTGCTGATGCAATCCATCGAAAAGGTGCAAACCCGCATCAATCCTAGTCTCGAGATCTTCGGTGTTCTGCCGACCATGTACACGAAAACCCTTCACTCCGAGGAAGTGTTACAGCGCATCTACGAGGCCTTCCGCGACAAGGTGTTCCACACTGTTATCTCGCGCTCGATCAAGCTTCCGGACGCGACGGTGGCGGCCGCACCGATCACGATGTTCGCTCCCGAACACAAGGTAGCCAAGGAGTATCGCGAGGTGTCTCGCGAGCTCATCGAACGCGGAATCGTGGCGTAGCGGCGGTCGTGGCACTTTCTGCGCAATCGCAGCAGTCGTCGCTGTCGGGCTTGGAAGGCACGGCAAGCACGGCCGAGGACGGATTCACGGTTTCACTCGACGTCTACCAAGGTCCCTTCGACATTTTGCTGAGCATGATCGCCCAGCGGCGTCTCGAAGTGACGCAGCTTGCATTGAGTGAAATTACCTCCGAATTCATCTCGTACGTGGGCTCCATGGACATGGAGACACAGGCGGATGAGGCCTCTGAGTTCCTCATGGTCGCCTCGATCCTCGTGGAGGCGAAAAGCGCGGCGCTGCTGCCCGGTGAGGACGCGGATCCGCAGGATGAACAGAGCCTCGAAGCTCTGCGGGAGCGTGATCTTCTCTTCGCTAGGCTCCTCCAATACAAGGCTTTCAAGCAGGCCGGTGAAGATTTTCGCACGCTCCTGGCGGCCACGTCGGGAAGGTTTGAGCACCATCCCACTCTCCGTGACGCCCTGCGTGAGCGTCTCAGCGACGTGGAGTGGACGCTCAGCCCCTACGACTTTGCCCTGCTGGCCGCGAAGGTGTTCGCCAATGCTCCGGCGCAGCAGGTCTCGCTGCGCCAGCTGCACGTTCCGTTGGCCGATTTGGCGACCGAATCACAGGTGGTCCATCGCAAACTGATGGCCGCCCGAGGTGAGGCGCTCACGTTCGACGACCTCGTTGCTGACATCGATAACAAAGGCCAATTGGTGGCGCGGTTCCTCAGTGTTCTCGCCTTTTTCAAGCAGGGTTTTGTGCAGTTCAAGCAGGAGGAGGCCTTCGCACCGTTGGCTCTGCGCTGGGTTGCCACGGACGAGGAGTATGAGGCCGCAAGTTCCATCTCGTCGGCGGACTTTACGTGAGGCAGGTGCACATGAGGAGAATGAGAGAAAGTAAGGAAAAATCTTGCAGACGGGGAGTGGCGAAAGTATGAGCGACGAGCGCGGCGATACGGCGGGTGCGCCTGGTACAGACGGTGCGAGCGACTCCGCCGACTACGCGGATTTCTCGGTGGATGATTTTCCCGGAGGTTTACAGGGTTGCTTGGAGGCGCTCCTCATGAGTGCCGAAGACCCTCTCACGGCGGCTGAGGTGGCGCGCGTGCTCGACGTTGAGCCGGCAGACGTGACGGCGAGTCTGGAGCGTATGCAGGCGCAATACGCACAAGAGCGGCGTGGCTTTGAACTGGTGAGTTCGGTTCGTGGCTGGCGCTTCATGTCCGGTGCGGAATACGAGCCGGTAGTGGCGGCCTTCGTGACAGATAAGCAGAACAATCGTTTGTCACAGGCGGCTCTGGAGGCACTCGCGATCATCGCTTACAAGCAGCCGATGACTCGCGCGCAAGTGTCGTCGATTCGCGGTGTGAATTCCGACGGAGTGATTCGGTCCCTCATGTTGCGTGGATTCGTGACCGAGATGGGGGAGGAGGCGGAGTCTCACGCCCGGGTTCTCGCCACGACTGATATCTTCTTGGAGAAGCTGGGGATTTCCGCTCTGACCGAGTTGCCTCCGTTGGCCCCCTTCCTCCCCAGGCAGGACGAGGCGATGGAAGATTCTGGCATCGACGACAGCGGCGACGACACCAGTGACACTGTCGCAGACGACACTGTCGTGAATTCGGCGAGAGGCCCACGACCCTTCAACCAGTTCATCGACAAGCTCGCTGGCGACGGAGACCGTCCGGACCTCGTGTAAGAGTTGGGCCTGAAAACATAACGTTTTCACAGATTCTGTTTATAAGGCAATACGAGCTCACAGCATCGCAATGCCTTCAATACGGAAGGTCACAAAAAATGAATACCTCAACACAGGTATATCCAAAATCAGGTGGACTCACTCGCAATCAGCGTCTCGATCGCCTCAGTTTCAACTCGGCACACGCCAAACTTCTGACGGCGTCCGGGATCGGCTGGGCGCTTGACGCGATGGATGTCGGTTTGGTGTCGTTTATCGTCGCCGCCATCGCCAGCGATCCTCAGTTCCTGCTCAATCCCTCACAAAAGTCGTGGGTTCTCTCCATTGGCTTCGTGGGCATGGCACTCGGCGCGTGGCTGGGAGGTCTCCTCGCTGACAAGTTCGGTCGCAAGACCGTCTTCACGGTGACGCTCATCATCTACGGTCTCGCAAACGGTGTGATGGCCGCCTCGGTGAGCTTAGTCATGCTGCTTGCGCTGCGCTTCGTCGTAGGGCTCGGCCTCGGCGCCGAACTGCCAGTCGCCTCCACACTTGTCAGTGAGTTCTCACCGGCCGCCCATCGGGGTCGCATGACAGTGCTCCTCGAATCGTTCTGGGCCCTGGGGTGGATCTTGGCTGCCCTCATCGGCTACTTCGTCATCCCGAACGCCGGCGCGTCGGGTTGGCGCTGGGCACTGCTCATCGGTGCACTGCCGACTCTCTACGCCATCGTGTCGCGAATTCATCTGCCCGAATCGGTGCGTTTCCTTGAGGAACAGGGCCGTGACGACGAGGCAGAGCGCTCCGTGCGGTACTTCGAGAAGGCGAGCGGAATCGAGCCTGTCGCCTCACAGAAGGCGACACCGTTGCCGAAGATCAAGGCCCGCGAATTGTTCTCACGCCAGTATTCCCGCCGAACGGTGGCCATCTGGCTCACGTGGTTCTTCGTCAATTTCTCGTACTACGGGGCCTTCTCGTGGATGCCATCGCTTCTGGCAGATCAGTTCGGTTCCCTCACGACCTCGTTTGAATACACGCTCATCATCTCGCTCGCCCAGATTCCCGGGTATTTCCTGGCGGCGTGGCTGGTAGAGAAGATTGGAAGGCGCGCCTGCCTCGTCGGTTTTCTCGCCGTCTCTGCGCTCAGTGCGTTGATGTTCTCTCAGACCGCCTCGAGTGCAGCTGTTCTCGGATGGGGAATGCTGTTGTCTGCCTCCAACCTCGGTGCGTGGGGTGTCCTCTACGCGGTGACGCCAGAGATCTATCCGACCAGATTGCGCGGAACCGGAGCGGGAGCGGCGGCGGGCTTCGGCCGGCTGGCGTCAATTGCGGCGCCTCTCATGGTTCCACTGTTCCTCCAGTGGGGAGGGGGTTCGAAGACGCTGACCTTCATCGTCTTTGCAGCCTCGTTTGTGCTGGCGTGCGCCTTCTCTGCACTTCTGCCTGAGAAGCGTGGCGAGGCACTGGAAGACTAAATGAATTAATGATTCAGCTCGAGTGCATCAAAGTCTCGCAAGCTATGTATTATTGGAGGGTTTGTTTTATAGGTTTTGCGTTTCTCATGCATGCACTCGTGTGATCAGAAATAGAAATGCACCAAATGTAAAGAGGTTGCCTTATGGCAGTGCGCTCCGATATCCGTAATGTAGCAATCGTCGCCCATGTTGATCATGGCAAGACGACGCTTGTTGATGCGATGCTCAAGCAGTCGCATGTGTTCTCGGAGAGGGAGAAAGTACCTGACCGCGTCATGGATTCTGGCGACCTCGAACGCGAGAAGGGCATCACCATTCTCGCCAAGAACACGGCCGTGCAATATCGCGGACCTCTGGCAGCAAAGCTGGGGGAGCCTGACGGCATTACTATCAACGTCGTCGACACCCCCGGCCACGCCGATTTCGGCGGTGAGGTCGAGCGCGGTATCTCCATGGTGGACGGCGTCGTCCTTCTCGTCGACGCTTCCGAGGGCCCTCTGCCTCAGACGCGCTTCGTGCTGCGCAAGGCGCTCGAGGCCAAGCTTCCGGTAATCCTCGTCATCAACAAGACCGATCGCCCTGACGCTCGTATCGACGAGGTCGTCTCTGAGACCTCAGATCTTTTGCTCGGTCTCGCACAGGACGTGAGCGAGGAGGGAATTGATCTCGATCTCGACTCCCTGCTCGATCTTCCCGTGATTTACGCCGCCGCCAAGGCCGGTCGTGCCTCCACGGTGAAGCCGGCCGATGGTTCAGTTCCCGACAACGAGGACCTCGAGCCTCTGTTCGAGTGCATTCTGAACAACATCCCCGCCCCCGAGTACGAGGAGGGCGCACCGCTTCAGGCACACGTCACCAACCTCGACGCCTCTGACTTCCTCGGACGTCTCGGACTCGTCCGCATCTACAACGGAACGCTGGAGAAGGGCCACAACTATGGCCTGTCCCGCGTTGACGGCTCCATCGAAAACTTCAAGGTCACCGAATTGCTGCGCACCGAAGGCCTCGACCGCGTCCCCGCGGAATCCGCAGGCCCCGGCGACATCGTCGCAATTGCAGGCGTCGACGACATCATGATCGGCGAAACCATCGTCGACCCCAACGATCCTCGCCCCATGCCGTTGATCCATGTGGATCCGCCGGCGATCTCCATGACCTTCGGCACCAACGATTCTCCGCTGGTGGGAACCGAGGGCAAGGACCACAAGCTCACCGCGCGCATGCTCAAGGATCGCCTCGACCGCGAGCTCATCGGCAACGTGTCCATCAAGGTGGTCGACACCGAGCGCCCGGACGCATGGGAAGTTCAGGGCCGCGGCGAACTCGCGCTGGCAGTGCTGGCCGAGCAGATGCGCCGCGAAGGATTCGAGCTCACCGTCGGCCGTCCTCAGGTGGTCACCCAGACCATCGACGGAAAGGTCAACGAGCCGATGGAAGCGACGACGATCGACGCTCCTGAGGAGTACATGGGCGCAATCACCCAGCTCATGGCCGCTCGCAAGGGCCGCATGGATTCCATGACGAACCACGGTTCCGGCTGGGTTCGCCTCGAGTTCACCGTTCCCTCCCGTGGCCTCATTGGCTTCCGTACCCAGTTGCTCTCCGCGACGCGCGGTACCGGCATCTCCTCGTCCATCTCGGCCGGATACGCGCCGTGGGTGGGGGAGATCTCCATTCGCCAGAACGGTTCCATGGTTTCGGACCGCGCCGGCAAAGCCAGCCCCTACGCCATGCAGCGCCTGCAGGCTCGTGGTTCCTTCTTCGTGGAACCGCAGTCGCCGGTTTATGAGGGCCAGATCGTGGGCATCGCCAACAAGCCCGGTGACCTCGACCTCAATGTCACGCTCGAGAAGCACTTGACGAACATGCGCTCCGCCACGGCGGACGTGCTCGAGACGCTGACGCCTCCGATCCAGATGAGCCTGGAGGAGTCCCTCGACTTCGCCAATGACGATGAGTGCGTCGAGGTGACGCCCGAGTCGATTCGCGTGCGCAAGATCATCCTCGATCGCGACGCTTGGTACAAGTGGAATTCTCGCAACCGCAGGGCTTCGGGCAACAAGTGATCCCCGCCGGCACTTCGGTGCCGCTGAAGCGCGGATTCACTCAGTAATCCACGATGACTCATGCCTTCGGGCATGGGTCATTTTTGTAAGAGGCGGGAACCTCCTTCGTGCAGTCTTGCTACCTTTAGAGGAAAGGATCGATGAAGAATGATGCGGAGGACGGATGAGTAGCGAAGATACGACGAAGCCTCAGCGAAGCCTGGTTACCGGTAGTGCGGCACAACACCCGGTGAGGGCGCTGCTCGTGACGATTCTCAGCGCCGTGGTGACCGGTGTCATCGGAACGGGTTTGCATCGTTCGGGAGCAGATATCAACGTTGCGTGGGGCTTGGTGCTCGCGCTGCTCCTCGTCGGATTGAGCACGTGGAATGCGCGCGTCCGCATGGGCTCGTTGGGAATCGGTTTTCACCTCATCGCCTCCAGCGCAATCGTGTGGTGGCTCGCCATCACACCAGGTCCCGGGGGAGACGTTCTCGTTCCCATCGCCTCACAGGCCTTCACGACGTTCTTCAGCAGCCATGCGGGCTACATATGGCTCTTCGGATCCATTGTGGTTCAGCTCGTCATCATCTTCGTTCCTCAGCGTTTCTTTGTGCGAAAGAAGGAATCTGCAGCATGAGCACCCTGCACTATTTGGGGCCGGAGGGCTCCTTCACGCACGCGGCGGGGCTGGAGAACTCCGAGCGATTCTCGCACCGCTTCGGTAGGTCTTTCTCTCTGGCCTCGGAACGTACGGCCGCAGACGTCTTCGCCGCTGTCAAAGGCAGCGACGACTTCGGTATTCTCGCCTTTGAAAGCAATGTCGAGGGTTACGTCGTGCCTAACCTTGACTCCCTGATTGACGCCGACGACGTCATCGGCATCGACCGCGTGGGCCTGTCGGTGGATTTCGACGCCTTCGTGCTTCCTCACCACGCTGAGCTCAGGCAGGTGTCGGCGCATCCTCACGGTCTCGCGCAGTGTCGCGGCTTCATCGAAGCGGGCGGTTACGAGCAGGTTCCGGCCTCCTCCAACGCGGCGGCGTGCAAGGATCTCACGGCGCAGCAGGTGGGCCTGGGGCCTCGCATGTGCGGTGAGTTGTACGGCTTGGATACCCTCCAGCAGGAGGTCCAGGATTACAAGGGGGCTCGAACCGAGTTCCTGCTCCTGTGCTCCCGCGCGAGTGCGCAGAAATACCTCGATGAGGCGCGCAATGAGGGTGGCTACCAGTTCGAGACCGTGTTCGTTTTCATACCGCTGAGCACGGGGCCTGGAGTCTTGGCACATGCACTCGAGACGATGCGTGACGCCGGCTTGAACATGACGAGTTTCATCTCCCGACCGATCAAAGGTCACGACGGAACATACAGCTTCATCGCAACCGTTGACGCGGCCCCCTGGGAGAAGCGCTTCGTAGAGGCGGCCTCAACCCTGTTGGACAACGGCGACTGGGTGCGAACACTGGCCGTTTATGAGCGTCCCGAGCACGTTTCTGCTCCCGTTGAGACGTGGATGCTGCCAGCTGGAGGAGTCAGAAGCGTCGACGATCCAGCGGCCGACCGAGAAGTGATGTGGCATGGAAGGAAGGCTGAGCAATGAGCTCTTTGTCAACCCTGAGCATGAGCGATACGAGCAGGCCCGCCTCCCCGGTTCTGGTGAGTGCACACAAGATCGGGATTGTGGGCCTGGGCCTCATCGGAGGCTCCATCGCGCGCCGCCTCGTTGAGCACCAGCGCTTCGTGGTGGCGTGGAATCATCATCCGGGCGTGTATGAAGCCGCCGAACAGGCCGGCATCCATTGTGTTGACACCTTGGAACAGTTGGTGGAAGGTAAACCGGATGTGCTGATTCTCGCCGTTCCTCTCGAGTCGATGAAATCGGTGTTGGAACAGATTGCTCCGCATCTGCACCGGGGCACCACCCTCACGGACGTCGGAAGCGTCAAGGGTCCGGTTCGCGCTCTGGTGGCCGAAGCCGGATTGTCCGATTACTACGTGGGTGCGCATCCGATGGCCGGTAATGAGCTGTCGGGTTTTGAAGCCTCCTCTGCGGACCTCCTCGACGGGGCTCTGTGGGCGATCACCTTTGACCGGGGCACAGATTTCTCCCGTTTCCTCACGGTCGCCGACGTGGTGACTAAGGGTCTGGAAAACACCGCGATCGTCATCGACGACGAGACCCATGACCGGGCGGCCGCTCTCATCTCCCACATGCCTCACGTGGTGTCGACCGCGTTGGCAAACGAGCTGGTGGAGGGCCAATTCGCAGATCCCGCCGTGGCGCTCGCTCTCTCCGCCGGCTCCTGGCGTGACATGAGCCGCGTGAGTCTCACCGACCCCGAAAAGACTCGGGCCATGGTCGAACTCGACGCGGACAACGTGGCGCAGCTCCTCGATTCCATGAGTGAGCGTCTCGCCCAAGAGGCGAGGAATCTGCGTGGCGAAGAGTCGGGTAATGCTCAGGATTTTGCGCAGTCGCGCAGATTTTTCGAGGCCGGCGCCCCCTTCCGTGCATACAAGGCGCGCGAGGCCAAACGCACGACCGATGAGCAGGTGCGCCACCTCACTGACGAGGGGTGGAAGAGCGAACTTCTCGCCTCCGCAAAGGCGGGGGAACGCATCGTCGAATTCCGCACCACGCACGAGCTGCGCGTGGAACTCCATCCGCTCGACTCGCACGATCAGTAGAGATTTAGCGCTGGGGATCCTCATGATGGGGGAATTCCCGGCGTTCTGGGACCGGTTTGATGACTAGGATCTGCTCGGCTGAGAGGCAGACGTCTTGGGCGGGTCGCGTGCCGTCGCGCGAGGGGTCTCGAGTGAGGTGGAGCGTCGAACCGTCCCATGACACCACGTGGCCGAGGTAGTCCGAGTATTTCATTCTTCCGTCTGCGGGATCGATTCCGGCTCGCGTACGGACGACGACGCGGGCGCCCTGGGGAATCCTGGCGGGGAGTGAAAATGGCTTCGAGCTCATAGAATCAGAATAGATCGGTTTGGCAAGCGATGGGAGAAGGGCACAGATGACGGCGGACGAGCAGAACGCAGAGGCTGCGGTTTCCCCTGCCGTGGGCCTGCCGGCGGCTTGGCGCTCTGCCATTGAGCAGTTCCGGCAATACCTGAGCGTCAATAGGGGACTGAGTGAGCATACGGTGATCGCGTATCTCTCCGACGTCGAGGAGTGCCTCCACGTTTTGGCGCGGAGAGGGATCAGCGACCTTGATGACGTCGATATTCGGAGTCTGCGCAGCTGGTTGGCGCATGAGGCCAGGACCCTCGCCACCTCGAGTCTGGCGCGCAAAACGGTTTCCATCCGTTCCTTCTTCACATTTTTGACTGACAAGGGGATCCTTCCGTCCAATCCGGCGGCGACCTTGATGACTCCGCAGCTGAGCAAACCGTTGCCCAGTGTCCTCAACGAGGAACAGGCGAAGACCATGATGGAGACGGTCGAACGCGAGGCGGAGGACGATGATGACACACCGGACGCGCGTGCCGAGGACGCCCGGCACGTCTCGGACCGCAGGCGTGCCGAGACTCTCAGGGATGCCGCGATGGCGGAACTGCTCTACGCCACTGGAATGCGCGTGGCGGAGCTCACCGGCATTGATCGTGAAGACCTCGACGCGGCCGCTCGCACCGTGCGCATTCATGGCAAAGGTGGCAAGGATCGAGTCGTTCCCTTTGGACGCCCTGCAGCGGAAGCGGTCGCCCGATGGCAGCGGGAAGGCCGTGACGTGTTGAGGACGGAGGCGTCGGGCTCGGCGCTCTTCTTGGGTGCCAGAGGTGGGCGTATCAATCAGCGCCAGGTGCGCGAGGTTGTCCATCGCGAGTCCCGTCGCGCCGGTGTTCCCGACATCGGACCCCACGCCTTGCGTCACTCGGCGGCAACACATCTGTTGGACGGGGGAGCGGACCTCCGCGAGGTTCAGGAGATGCTGGGGCATTCCTCTCTGGCGACGACGCAGCGCTACACCCACGTGTCCATCGAGCAGCTGCGCAGCAGGTATCGGCAGGCATTTCCGCGGGCATAGTGCGTCCGCTCAATCGTTCAATGTCGAAATCGAGCGAAATCGTGCGGCAAAGGGCCGAAATCATGAGAAATATCTGTTTCCGACACACGTTGTGTCACATTGTGAACGTTATTTTGAATGAGAAATTTGCTCGTGATATCAGCCGTTTACCCGCGTGAAATCAATGAAACTTAAGGTAATAGTCATTCGTTCACACGTGGCTCGGGTGAGAGAACCGGCGGCGCGCACTTGCGCGTTTGTCATCCCCTCGGGGAAAATAGAGCTACAAGCGACGAGGCTAAATTCCCCAAGGGAACGAGCTTCATCGCTTTTTTAGTACCGGCGAAACCGTCGGTGCGAAACCATTGAGGAGTAACTATGCAGAAGAGTTCCAAGCTCACGGTTGTGGTGGCCGCGCTCTCTGCTGCCGTGATGTCGCTGAGCGCCTGTGGCGGCTCAAGCAACAACGACGCGAGCAGCACTGCCGACAACACCATCAACGTCTACGGTTGTGAACCGCAGAATCCCCTAGTGCCGACCAACACCAACGAGGTGTGCGGTGGCAACCCCATCGATTTGCTCTTTGCCAAGCTCGTCGCCTTCGACGACAAGGGCAATGCCAAGAATGAAGTTGCAAAGGAAATCAAGGCTTCTGACGGCAACAAGAAGTACACCATCACTTTGAACGACGGCTGGAAGTTCACCGACGGTACTCCGGTTACCGCCGCTTCCTTCACCAAGGCCTGGAGCTACGGTGCCAATGTCACCAACGCGCAGCTGAGTTCCAGCTTCTTCCAAAACATCGAAGGTTTCGATACCCTCCAGAAGAAGGGCGCCGACAAGAACGCTCAGCTTTCCGGACTCAAGGTCATCGACGATAAGACCTTCACCGTTCAGCTCAAGGACGCGAGCTCCGTGTTCCCCACCATGGTGGGCTACACGGCATTCGCTCCGCTGCCTGAATCCTTCTTCAAGAACCCCAAGGCCTTCGGACAGAAGCCCGTCGGTGACGGTCCGTACAAGTTCGTCTCCTGGGATCACAACGATTCCATCAAGCTCGTGAAGAACGCCGACTACAAGGGAACTGCGCCTGCGCAGAACGACGGCATCACCTTCAAGATGTACACCGACACTCAGCCTGCGTATGCAGACGTTCAGGGTGGTCAGCTCGACGTTCTCGAGCAGATTCCGCCGTCGGCTCTGAAGACCTTCCAGAAGGACTCCACTGTCCAGGCGTACAACAAGCCCGGCTCTGTGACGCGCGCCTTCACCTTCCCCGCCAACCTCAAGCACTTCTCGCTGGGCTCACAGGAAGGCAACCTGCGTCGTCAGGCAATCTCGATGTCCATCAACCGTGAGCAGATCTGCGACAAGGTCCTCAACGGTACGTGCTCCCCGGCTGTCGACTTCATCTCCCCGGTCATTCCCGGATACTCGGATTCACTCAAGGGCAAATCAGTCCTCAAGTACAACCCGACCGAGGCCAAGAAGCTGTGGGCAGAGGCGAACAAGATCTCCCCGTGGTCTGACTCCGAGACCGTTGAGTTCTCCTACAACACCGACGGCGGCCAGAAGGATGTCTTCGACGCTCTGGTCAACCAGATCAAGAACACTCTCGGTGTGAAGGCTGAGACCAAGCCGATTCCTACGTTCGCTGAGTTCCGTCAGAACATCACCGAGCGCAAGATGGACGCCCTGTTCCGCACCGGTTGGCAGGCCGATTACCCGGCTGCTGAGGATTACCTCACTCCGCTGTATTCCAGCGCTGCAGCCGACGGTAAGGGTTCCAACGATGGTGACTACAAGAGCACCGAGTTCGACAACCTGCTCACCAAGGCAGCTTCCGCAACCAATGAGTCGGAAGCGAACAAGGACTATCAGGCGGCAGAGGAGCTCCTCTTCAAGGATCTTCCTTCCGTCCCGCTCTACTACGAGAACGCCTCCGGCGTTGCCGCAAAGGGTGTGAAGAACTTCAAGATGAACTGGAAGAACCTCCCAGTTTACCAGGAGCTCACCAAGAAGTGATATGTCCTCATCGCATGAGGTAAGCAGTAAGTAGTAAGAGAAGTACAGGGAGGCGGGGGAGACCCCGCCTCCCCTCAGTTGAGCGGAGGAATGAGCGTGCAATTCGCCCCACCTGACGGGGTTGGGAGTAGTGAGCGCTAACAGACTGCTAAACTTACAAAGCGTGTCTTCTGGCACAGGCCTATGGGACGGTCGCAGAAGGCATAAGGAATAACTCCAAAGGAGAAGACCAATGGGCAAATATCTTCTGCGGCGAATTCTGCAGATGATCCCAGTGGTGATCGGCACAACGCTGTTGATTTACGCTCTCGTCTTTGCGTTGCCGGGTGACCCGGTTGCTGCAATGTTCGGAGACAAGCCAATCAACCAAGCCGTTGCCCAGCAGATCCGCTCGGAATACAACCTCGACAAGCCTTTCATCGTTCAATACCTCATCTTCCTCAAGAATGCGTTGACGCTCAACTTCGGCAAGACGTTCTCGGGGCAGGCGGTCATTGACGTGATGGGTCGGGCATTCCCAGTCACCATCAAGCTGGCAATCATGGCGTTCGTTTTCGAGGCCATCTTCGGCGTTGTCTTTGGCATAATCTCCGGCCTCAAGCGCGGCAAGTGGTACGACTCGGTTATCCTCGTCGTCTCCCTCCTGCTCATCTCCGTCCCAACCTTCGTCTTTGGCTTCGTTCTCCAGTTCCTCATGGGTGTGAAATGGGGTTTGCTCCCCGTCACCGCGGGCTCGAATCCGGGCTTCATCGACCTGTTGATGCCGGCTTCGGTGCTCGGTTCCGTGTCGATGGCCTACATCATCCGACTGACCCGTTCTGAGGTCTCCTCCAACATGGCGGAGGATTACGTGCGCACGGCGCGCGCCAAGGGAATGTCGAACAGTTCCGTGACGCTGCGTCACATTCTGCGAAACTCCATGATTCCGGTCGTCACCTACCTGGGAACCGACATCGGTGCTCTCATGGGCGGCGCAATGGTCACCGAACGCATCTTCAACATCAACGGAATTGGCAACACCCTGTATCAGGGAATTCTGCGCGGTGAAGGTCCTCTGGTCGTCTCTATCGTCACGGTTCTGGTTCTCGTCTTCGTCATCTGCAACCTGGTTGTCGACATGCTCTACGCTGTGCTCGACCCGAGAATTCGATACGCGTGAGGAAGGGAGAAAAAATGTCTGATATTACTATGACCGATTCCTCGAACAAGGAAGAGTTCTTCGCCGATCCACTGCCCACGACCGAACCCCTTCCCGGACAGGAGCGCTTCGTCGCCCCTGAGCATGAAACCCCGCTGCAGGCAGTCGACGCGGTCAACGATTCCGAGCCCGCAACGAGCATGTGGGCGTCTGCCTGGATCACACTGCGCAAGAACCCTCTGTTCATCGTCTCTGCGATTCTCATTCTCTTCATCCTGTTGATCGCGATCTTCCCGCAGCTGTTCACGCGCAACGATCCGATGTATTGCAACCTCGACAACTCCTTGGGAGGAGCGAGCGGAGCACATCCCTTCGGCTTCGATCAGCAGGGCTGCGACGTGTATTCCCGCGTGATTTACGGTGCACGCACCTCCGTGAGCGTCGGTGTACTCACAACGCTCCTGGTCACGCTCATCGGCGGTCTCATCGGTGCCATCGCAGGCTTCTTTGGCGGTTGGATCGATGCAGTTCTCAGCCGCATCACCGATATCTTCTTCGCCATCCCGCTGCTGCTGGGTGCCA
>JALCOX010000003.1 GCA_022649925.1 Bifidobacteriaceae bacterium
GAGACACTCTCTTACGTGTTCAGCTTCGAATCTGACGGTCTCAAGGCCCTCAACGACTGGGGAAGCTCCGTCACCGAGGAGGCCCTCGACGCGCGAATCGCCACCGTGCGCGCCGACGACCCGGCGACGATCGTCTACACATCGGGCTCAACCGGCAAGCCGAAAGGCGCATGCCTGTCTCACCGTAACTTCCTCCACCTGGCACGGGCCGGGTATGAGGTCCTGCCGACGATGCTCGCCAAGCCCAGCCGCTTGCTCCTCTTCCTGCCCCTCGCCCACTGCTTCGCTCGCTACATCCAATACGTGGCCATCGGCGCCCGTGGAGTCGTCGGTTACGTTCCCTCGGCGGCACACCTGCTGGCGGATCTGCGATCCTTCAAACCCACCTACTTGCTCGGCGTCCCCCGCGTGTTCGAGAAGGTTTACAACGCCGCCTCACAGAAGGCGGGCGCCGGATTCAAGGGCAAGGTCTTCGCAAAGGCCTATGTGCACTACATCAACTGGTCCAAGGATGAGCAGGAAGGTGTGTCACACTCTCCCGCACAGGTCGTCGAGCACGCCTTCTACGAGAAGGCCGTCGGCGCAACCGTGCGTTCCGCCCTCGGGTCCAATCTGTCGTGGCTGGCATGCGGCGGTGCGCCCATGGATCCCAACCTTGCGCACTTCTTCAACGGCATCGACGGCATCACCTTCATTCAGGGCTACGGCATGACGGAAACGGCTGCACCATGCTGCGTCAACTTTGAAGCCTTCAACAAGATCGGTTCAGTGGGTCGACCCGGACCCGGAGTCTCCGTAAAACTCGCCGACGACGACGAACTGCTCATCGCAGGTCCTGGCGTGTTCCTGGGGTACAAAGACAACCCCGAGAAGACCGCCGAGACTATCGATTCCGATGGTTGGCTCCACAGCGGTGACCTCGCCCAGATTGACGACGATGGATTTGTGAGCATCACCGGTCGCAAGAAGGACATCATCATCACCGCCGGCGGCAAGAACGTCGTCCCCTCCCCCATGGAGCAGACCATCACCACCTGCCCCATCGTTTCTCACGCCGTCGTCATCGGGGACGCAAAGCCCTTCATCTCTGCCTTGGTCACCCTTGAGCCCGACACCTTGGGAACCTGGCTCAAGTCCAAGCACCTCAACCCCGAGATGACCGTTGAGCAGGCGGCAACGAACGAAGCGGTGCGCTCCTTCATCCAGCAGTACATCGACAAGGCAAACCTTTCGGTGTCACGCGCTGAGTCGATTCGCAAGTTTGTGATTCTCACCGATGACTTCACCCAGGACGAGGGCACGCTCACGCCGAGCCAGAAGGTTGTTCGCCCCGGTGTGATCCGTCACTATGCCGACGTCATCTCCACTCAGATCTACACGGTCAAGCCTGGAACCCAGCCGATCCCCAGCAACACGAGTCAGCTGCTATCTAAGGCGGGTAAGGCTGCCAAGGATATGAATGAGGAGGTCAGCCAACTGGTGACGCCGTTCGTCGAGAACACGAGGGAACGCATCGAGCCCTTCGTCGACAAGGCTCGCACCAACGTCAACGACTCGTTGAGCGCGTGGAAGCAGAGGACCGCCGCACAGAAGTCGGACGAGGACGGGGCCGAAAACGAGAACGGCCCGGAGAATTCCGAGACCGACACGAAAGGTGACGAGGACTGAGTATCCTCTCACAAGGAACGTGCGCGCTTCCTCCCTTTCCAGGGTCGAAGCGTGCCCAGAGACGACAGAACAGCCGAACGTGTGGAGAAAACCACACCTCGCGATAAACTTACTCTCAGTCACCGGACGGGTGAATCCGTCACTCTCGACTGATGACACAAAAGTTTGGAGAAACATGCGCAAAGTTACCTCGAAGCCAGCACTGGTGGAGACAACCAACGACGAAAACATCTTCTCAATTCTCGAGGGGCGTGCCCAGCGTGCCCCTGAAGATAACGTCATCGAATACAAAGATGCGGACGGTGAATGGCAGGCCTTCACGGCCGTCCAGTTCGTCGCGGAGGTCACTGCGATTGCCAAGGGGCTCCTCGCTCGTGGTGTGAAGAAGGGCGACGCCGTTTCGATCCTGGCTCATACGCGTTGGGAGTGGACCGCTCTCGACATGGCAATTCTGAGCATCGGTGCACTCACCGTTCCCGTGTACGAGACGAACTCGAGCGCGCAGGTCAAAACAATTTTCAACGATTCCAAGGTCACCATGGCCTTCGCCGAAGACGACAACCAGAGGGACAAAATCGAGGCAGTCCGCGATCAGTGCGCCTATCTCAAAGACATCTACGTCATCGATCTCGGCGCCGTCGACACGCTCAAGGAATTCGGCAAGGCAGTCACGGACGAGGAATTTGGGGCGGCGAAGACCGCCGTTAAAGGCTCCGACCTCGCGACCATCGTCTATACCTCCGGCTCCACAGGCGCCCCCAAGGGAATTGAGCTGACGCACTACAACTTCGTCTCCATCGTGTACAACGGCGACAAGTCGATGCCCGACATCGGTGAAAAGCCAGGGCGTCGTCTCCTGCTCTTCTTGCCCCTGGCCCACGTCTTCGCGCGCTACATGCAGTTCTTCTGCTTCGCAGGGCAGGTCACTCTCGGCCTGAGCAGCGACCTCTCCACGATCCTTCCGGACTTCCAGGCCTTCAAGCCCACCTTCATCCTCGCGGTTCCCCGCATTTTCGAGAAGGTGTACAACGCGGCTTCGCAGAAGGCTGGCAAGGGACTCACCGGCAAGATCTTCACCCGTGCAGCGGTGACGGCACGCAAGTGGTCACACGATCAGCAATCGGACAAGCGCATCCCCTTGAAGACAAGCATCGCGCACAGCATCTATAAGAAACTCGTCTACAAGACGATTCTGGACGCGCTCGGTGGGCACGTCGAGTATGCCGTCTCAGGTGGCGCGCCTCTGGACGGAAAGATCGCCCACTTCTTCAACGGCGTCGGTCTTCCCCTCCTCGAGGGCTACGGCATGACCGAAACCACGGCTCCCGCTTCTGTGAACCCGACGCAGGGGTACAAGATCGGCACCGTCGGCACGCCGCTGGGTGGCATGAGCTTCGGCATTGCCGACGACGGCGAACTCCTTATCAAGGGACCCAGCATCTGCCACGGTTATCACAACCACCCCGAGATCACGCAGGAACAGATTGACGCGGACGGATGGCTCCACACTGGAGATCTCGGCGACATCGACGAGGACGGCTTCATCTCCATCACGGGCCGCAAGAAAGACCTCATCATTACGGCAGGCGGCAAGAACGTCTCCCCCGGCATCCTCGAGGCGTCCGTCATGAGTTCTCCCGTCGTGTCTCAGTGCCTGGTCATCGGTGACAGGCGCCCCTTCATCGCGGCGCTCATCACCCTCGACCTCGCCGATACGAATTCCTGGCTGAGTGCCCAGGGCGGCGCACCTGTAGCCACCCTCGACGAGGCCCGCACCAATCCGATTGTGCGCACTGAGGTGGAGCGTGCAGTGGACACGGCAAACGCACTTGTTTCCCGCGCTGAGTCGATCCGCAAGTTTGAAATCCTCGACGATGACTTCACTGAGGAGAACGGCATGATGACGCCCTCCCTCAAGGCCAAGCGCCCCGTTATTACCAAGGCGTACGCCAAGCTCATCGATGAGAAGATCTACGTTCCTCGCAAGAAGAAGACGGAGAATTAACCCCGAGAGATGCTTCTGAGGTACCTCTGAGGTGAAATGAAGGAGGGTGTGAACCTTTTCGCAAGGTTCACACCCTCCTTCATTTATATGGTGCTCTAAGGTGTTCGAATTTTATAAGGTGTTCAAACTGCCTTTTGCGTCAAGCGCTCAGGCGCTCAGGCGACGGTCGTTGTGGACGAGCAACTGCGGAGGCCGCGTCCTGTCGACCGCCTCACGGTCCACCACGACAACGGCAACCTCCTCCTGATCCGGCAGTTCAAACATGGTGGTCTGAAGCACGGATTCAAAGATGGAGCGCAACCCGCGCGCCCCCGTTCCTTTGTCAATGGCAATTTGGGCGAGTCGTGCGATGGCGTCGTCGGTGAAGCGCAACTCAACTCCGTCGAGCGCAAAGAGTTTTTGGTACTGCTTCACTAGCGCGTTGGAGGGCTCTGTGATAATGCGCTGGAGGTCATCGACGCTCAGAGGCTGCAGCGACGTGACGACGGGGAGCCTGCCGACGAATTCGGGCAGGAATCCAAAATCGATGAGATCTTGGGGAATGACGTGGCCGAGGTAATCCGCCGTCTTCTCCTCGACGGAACGGGTCTCGAGTGAGGAACCAAAGCCCGTGGAATGGGTTCCCAGGCGCTTGGCAATGATGTCGTTGAGTCCCACGAAGGCTCCTGCACAGATGAAGAGAATGTTCTTGGTATCGATGTGGACCATTTCTTGATCCTGGTGCTTTCGACTGCCCTCCCGGGGAACCGAGGCAATCGTTCCCTCCAGAATTTTGAGGAGCGCCTGTTGGACTCCCTCACCAGAAACATCGCGTGTGATGGAAGTATTCTCACCACTCTTGCGGGCGATCTTGTCGATCTCGTCGACGTAGATGATGCCCTTTTGGGCACGCTCCACGTCACCGTCGGCGGCCTGCAGCAGGCGTTGAAGTATCGTCTCCACGTCGTCGCCCACATAGCCTGCCTCGGTCAGCGTCGTGGCGTCGACGATGGTGAAGGGAACCTTCATCATGCGCGCCAAGGTCCGTGCGAGGTACGTCTTTCCGGTTCCCGTGGGACCGAGAAGGAGCACGTTTGATTTCGTCAATTCAACGTCGGCGAAGGGAACTTCTTCGGATGGTTTCTTCTCAGCATGTGGCGCCAGCCGAGCGGCAACTGCGGCGGAGCCGTTGCTGGGGTGAACATCTTCAGCCGAGACAGTCACATCCGGGTTGGGAGTGAACTGGCCGAAATTGACGAGTTTGTAGTGGTTATAAACGGCCACTGAGAGGGCTTGCTTTGCGCCCTCCTGACCGATGACATAGGAATCGAGGAAGTCACGGATGCGTGTGGGGGCGGGCAGCTCGAGCCCCGACGCGGCAGTATCCTTCTCGTCGCGCTCCTTGAGAACATCGACGCACAGTGCGATGCACTCGTCGCAAATGTAAACACCTGGGCCCGCGACGAGGCGGCGAACCTGATGCTCGCTCTTCCCACAAAAACTGCAATGAGGAACGTCTTCACCGTAATTGACGATGTGTGCCATGTTCTCCCCTGCGCTTGCCGTGTTTCACTTGTACCACTATATAAAAAGTGATGCCGTCGTGGGGTTAACACGTCGACATCACTTACTGAACCTGCGAATGACGGTGAGGCGCGAATCCACACAATCACGGATTCACACCCCACTGGCCTGTCTCACCTACTTGCGGTGAGGCAGAACCTCGTCGACAATTCCATATTCCTTCGCCGCGTCAGCGGTGAGAATGGTGTCGACCTCGATGTCCTTGCGGATCTTCTCGACATCCTGGCCGGTGTGCTTGGCGAGAGTCTCCTCCAGCCATTCGCGCATCCTCAGCAGCTCCTTGGCCTGAATCTCAATCTCCGTGGCCTTGCCAAAGTCTTGACCCATGGCAGGCTGGTGGATGAGAACGCGGGCGTTGGGGAGCATGAGTCGCTTGCCCTCGGTTCCGGCCGCAAGCAGAACCGCCGCAGCAGAGGCGGCCTGGCCGAGGCAAACGGTTTGGACGTCGGGCTTGACGTACTGCATGGTGTCATAAATCGCCGTCATGGCCGTCATGGATCCACCCGGAGAGTTGATGTAAATCATCACATCGCGGTTGGGATCCTGGCTCTCGAGAACCAGGAGCTGGGCCATGATGTCGTCGGCACTCGTGTCGTCGACCTGAACGCCCATGAAGATGATTCGATCTTCGAACAACTTGGTGTACGGGTCCTGGCGCTTCAGGCCGTAGGGAGTCTTCTCCTCAAATTGCGGCAGGATGTAGCGCGCCTGGGGACTGTTGACTGCTCCCCCGGCGAGACGCGCGGCACGTGCTACGAATTGTGCTTCTTCTGATGCCATTGAGTTACTCCTTAGCCGCGTTTGTCATGGAACTGGGTGTCGTGACGATGCGGTCAACGAATCCATAGTCCAACGCCTGTTGAGCCGTGAACCAGTGATCGTACTCATTGTCGCGGTAGATTTCCTCGAGGGTGTGACCGGTCTGTTCGGCGGTCAGCTCAGCGAGGGTCTTCTTCATGTCCATGATGAGCTCCGCGTTAATGCGCACGTCCGTCGCCGTACCACCGACGCCGCCGGACGGCTGGTGCATGAGGACACGGGCGTGGGAAGTCAAGAAACGCTTGCCCTTCGTACCGCTCGACAGCAGGAACTGGCCCATGGAGGCCGCCATGCCGACGGCGATGGTCGCAACGTCGGGCTCGATGAGCTGCATGGTGTCGTAGATGGCCATACCTGCGGTGATGGAGCCGCCTGGTGAGTTGATATAAAGCCAAATATCCTTGGAGGGATCTTCTGCTGCCAAGGTCAGCATTTGGGCGCAAATGACATTCGCGTTCTCATCCTTGACTTCGCTGCCGAGCCAGATGATGCGCTCTTTGAGAAGTCGATTAAAGATGGGATCGTTCGGTCCCGCCGGCATGTCGCCGTCTGCCATTGCTGGCAGCGGACTCACAGTGTCTACCACGGTGTCTCCTTTACAATCGTTCACTTTCAAGAGATTACATTGTTCAGTGACCGAGTCCCGTTCATTTTTGCTCAATGCGTAGGCTATTCTCTGCCAGCGCAATGAACGAGAAAGGCGATGAACCCTCGAACAGGATTCATCGCCTTTCTTTCACGTCGTACTGAGCGGTTCAGTCCAGACTACTTCTCGTCCGAATCGTTCGAGGTAATCGTGTCGGCAACCTGTGCTGCAGCAGCTGCAGCAGCCTCAGTCTCGTTCTGCTCCGGCTCGTCTTCCTCACCGAGGAAACGGGAGAGATCCAGAACCTTGCCATCGGTGTCCTTGAAGGTCACCAAACGCATTGCGGCGAGGAGGCCCTTGGAACGGCCAACTTCCTTGACCGCCGAACCGAGCTGACCGTTGTTGACGATGGAGGAGATGAACTGCGAAGGATCCATGCCATACTGCTGTGCGATGCTGGCGAGGAAGTTCGTGACGTCGTTCTGAGTGACGTTGATCTCAAGCTTCTCGGAGAGCGCGTCGAGAACCATCTGATCGGTGATCTCCTTGACGGCCTCGTCCTCTGCCTTCTTCTTGTCCTCGTCGGTCGCCTTCTCGGGATCCGCGGTGATGGCCTTGAGATGGTCGGAAACCAGGGCTTCCTTGACGCCGGCCGGAACCGGAATGTCGAGTCCGTCTTCGAGACGTGCGATGAATGCGTCGCGCGCGTCGTTGGCCTGACGACCTTCCGAATCGGTCTCAGACTGCTTGCGAACGTCCGCCTTCAGCTCTTCGAGCGTGTCGAATTCGGAGGCTTCCTGGGCAAAATCGTCGTCCAGCTCGGGCAATTCCTCGGCCTTGACCGAGTTGACCGTGACCGTGATGGCCGCCTTCTCACCCTCGTGCTCGCCGCTGGCGAGAGGGGCTTCAAAGGTGGTTTCCTCACCCTTGCTGAGGCCGTCAAGCGCTTCGTCGAGGCCTTCCAGCATGGTGCCGGAACCGATTTCGTAGCTCACACCGGACTGGGAATCAACGGATTTGCCATCAATGACGGCATTGAGATCGAGGGAGACGAAGTCACCCTTCTGAGCCGGGCGATCGACGCCCACCAGGGTGCCGAAGCGCTGGCGCAGCGCGTCGAGGCGACGATCCACGTCCTCGTCCTTGACCTCGGGCTTGGCGACTTCAATCTCCATGTCCTTGGGGTCGGGAAGTTCAAACTCCGGGCGGACCTCCACCTCGGCCGTGAACTCGAGGAGAGTCTTGTCGGTGGCCGACATCGGAATCTTCTGAACGTCGAGCTTTGGCTGATCCATGGGACGCAGCTTCTCCTGCTCTGCGCCCTTGGAATACAGCTCGGGAACGGCGTTATTCAGGGCCTCGGACACCACTGAGGGGAAGCCCAGACGCTGATCGATAATACGGGCGGGAACATGTCCCTTGCGGAAACCGGGAATTGCCACCTGCTTGCCGAGCTCCTTGCGAGTCTCGTCCAAGTACGGATCAAGCTCTTCCTGGTCGACAGTGACGGTCATCTTGACCTTGGTCGGCTCGAGCTTCTCGACGCTTGTTTTCACCCTGCACTCCAATTCATTGAGGTAAGTATTCTGCCCTAAAGGCAACCTCTACAGAATAACGCGACTCACGGACTCCGTGACCAGTTGGCGCTGCCACGGCCGTGCCCCCTGTTCCGTAAGGAAGGCTTCGACATCCGTCGAGGAATTCGCCTGCCAGCACAGGTTCCTCAAAATCTTCGGCTTGAGGACGAGCTCGGCGGGAACGTTGGTGAGCTCGGCGATCTGGTTGATGACCTTCTTTGCGGCACTCAGGCGCTCGTAGCGTTCGGGTTGGTGTTCGCGCCAATATTTCATCGATCGCGGAGCGGCAGTTCCATCGTGTGTCTTCGAGGGAGAGGGTTGGGGAAGCTCGCCTTCCGGCAAGTTCAGAGCAGTGTCGATGGCGGCGCGCCAAACCCGTGGCTTCACCGCGCGCTGAAGCGGGGCGTACCTCTCGAACATCTTGTCTTGCTCGGAGCCAGTAAAGACGCGAACTCGTTGGTTGAGACCCCTGATACTCCTAAATTGCACCGCATTGTGGGGTTTCTTCTGGGCCGCCTGAATGATGGTCGAATCGTGGAGGAGCAGGCTCGGAGAGATATCGAGGTTCCTGGCGTAGGTATCGCGCACGGTCCACAGCTCGCGCACAACGGCGAGGGCCCGGCGATCGGATTTCAGAACCGTGATCTTGGAGGTGTGTCGCCAGGGCTCCTTGGAGGGCTTCTTCAACGTGAGACCCTTGTCGAGAATCGCCGCGAATTCCTGATCCGCCCACTCGTCCTTTCCGGCATTGCGGAGCGCAACGCGCATCTTTTCGCGCAGACCGATGAGCAATTCCACGTCAAGCGCAGCGTAGTTGCGCCAGTCACGCGGCAGCGGGCGGTATGACCAGTCGGCCGCCGAATGTTCCTTTGCCAAAGACTTGCCGAGAAAATACTCAGTGACAGCGGACAGGCCCACGTGGGGAAGATTGAGGAGACGAGCGCTGTATTCCGAGTCGAAAAGGGCCTGCGGGCGAATTCCAACCTCTGCAAAGCCGGGAAGGTCCTGACTCGCGTCGTGAAGTATCCACACTTCTTTACCCAGAGTCTGCGTGAGCACCGAAAGATCCGCCCCTTGTTTCTGCAACGCGATGGGGTCGAGGAGAAAAATACCCGCGCCGTCACGCTTGAGCTGAATGAGCCAATCCTCGTGTCCGTAGCGGAATCCGGAAGCACGTTCCGCATCCGCAGCGACCGGACCACTCGCGGCCGCAAGGCGCTCCACTGCGGCTTCAAAACTTGGGATATCGTCAACTACTGGAGGTACTCCCCCGGTGGGTTCTTTGAGCAAAACAGGTGCATCAGGCTCAGGGGTGTTCACTAAAGGGACGCCTTCCTTTCACGTAGTTCAATTCGCTTGCCCGCCGCCTTCAGCATGAGCTCACCCCACGCGGTGATGTGAGAGGGCATATTCGTCTCCCCCTCAACGAGCAGTGGGCTCCACGACGACCGCATCTCACAGCTCGCAACAGGGGCACTGAGGTCTCTGCTCGACACGGAGTCAAAAAATTCATTTTCAGCTTTGGTGGCGGCACCATTCACCGATCCCACGGCGAGAGGCGTCAGCAACTCATAAGCATAATCCCAATACATCTGCGTGACGAGCGAACTCTCGTTGACACTCACCCTCGGCTGGCGAAAATACCCCGTGCACCTCCAGTGAGAGTCCCAATCCTGACGGTAAGAGACCGAGTAGTTCACCAAGATCCAGCCGGTGAGTGAACTCACGGAATCGTCCGGCATTGCCTGTGCCTCACCCACTGCGTCGGGCTTTGCATCAGACTCCACGACGAGTTCGACGCCGAAGCCGTAGTCTGCGACACACCGAGGAGTTGGTATTTCCTTGTACGTCAAGCCCTCTAAGAGACTCATGGCCTTCACGGCCTCAATCTGGTGAAGGAAATCGCTGGAAATCGTCGTCGAAGGAGAAGCGGGAAATCTCACAATCTGTGCCATATTTTCAGGGTACGGGAGATTGCTGGGAAATCACGGATTTCACGAACGTGTCCCGCGACACACTGGGCAGGAGCACGCCTATCATGAAGCAGGCTGCACAGATGGTTATACAAATGAAATTTGCGCCCTGCTCGATGTCCGGAGGAAATACGAAAAATCTATCTCTCACCCCGCCTGTGGGTCGCCTCATGCTGTTGACGTGCGCCATGCTGTGGGGCGGGAGCTACCCCACCGCCAAAGTCGCCATGAGTGCGATTTCGGTCCAATGGCTGATGGCGTGCAGAGAGCTCGCCGCTGCGCTGGTGATGCTCCTCCTCTTCCGCAAGCACATCATTCCCTACCTCAACCGCAAAATTGTGGTCCCCACTCTGGCGGTTGGCGCGACCTATTACTTCACCATGTTCTTCCAAATGAAGGGGCTGACCACCATCGAGCCCGGCCGTAGCTCCTTCCTCACCGCGAGCTACTGCGTCATCATTCCCTTTACCTCGTGGCTCTTGCTCCATCAGAAGCCCACTCAGCGCAACATCATCGCTGCGCTCATCTGCATTCTCGGCGTCGGCTTTATCTCGATGAATTCGGGACTCGGCGGGCTCAGCCTCAGCTTCGGCGACATGCTCACGCTCGCCTGCGCCATCATCTTCTCCTTCAACCTCGTGTTCTTGGGGAAATGGGCGAAGGACTTCGATCCCATCGCCCTCACCTTCGTCATGTTCGCCTTCTCGGGGACGGCCTTCCTCATAGGAGCGCTCTTCACCGAGCCCTCCCCCACTGCAGCGTGGCTTCAGCCCGACATTCTCTTCTGCCTGGTCTATCTCTTCTTCCTGGCTACGATGCTCGCTCAGGTGATGCAAAATGTCGGCCTCAAGGTCGTCAGACCCGCCCAGGCCTCCATCATCATGTGCACGGAAGGCGCCTTCGCCGTTCTCTTCTCCGTGCTTTTCTACGGCGAAAAACTCACCGTGACAACGGTCATCGGCTTCATCCTCGTCTTCATTGCCATGGTGTATTCACAGCTCCGCCTCAAGCACAACGTCACGGTGACGCCGAGCGGTTCGAACACGCCTGGCTCAATCGCCCAGTAACTCGAGGCATCTCCTTTCTGCCACACAGCAGAAATCTCTAATACACCACAAACCCGTGGGACTCGAACTGCTTCGTCACGCGGTCTTTCAGTGCGGCGCTCGGCCCCTTTTGATCCTCGAGGGGATAGGGAATGCGGCGCTCGTGCCACTTCGGGCGGCCCAGCTGATGGAAGCCCAAGACGTCGATGTGCTCGACGGAGTCGCCGAACTCCTCGCAGATCTTGGCGACGTTTTCGACGTTTTCTTCCGAGGAGGTCAATCCCGGCACCAAGACGAAGCGCACCCAGATCTTCGTTCCAGCCTTCGCAAGGCGCCTGCCGAAATCGATGGTGGGTTGCAGCGTTCCGCTGGTGACCTCGCGATAGGTCTCCTCATCGCCCGACTTTACGTCGAGGAGGCACAGATCGATGTCATCGATCTGCTCGTCGGAATAGTTGGCACCGAGGAAGCCGGAGGTGTCAAGGCAGGTGTGAACTCCCATTTCCTTTGCAGCACGGAAGACGCGGGTGACGAAGGCTGGCTGCATCATCGATTCACCACCGGAGAAGGTGATGCCACCGTGCGTGGTCTGGAAGAGGTCCTTATAGCGTTCGATCTTGTTGACCATGGCGTCCAAGTACACGGGCTGGCCGTCGCGCATTTTCCACGTGTCAGGATTCTGGCAATACTGGCACCTCAGGGGGCAGCCGCTCATGAAGACCGTCATGCGTGTGCCCGGTCCGTCGACGGAGGTGTTGATATCCCACGAATGCACGAACCCAATGTCGCCACTCTTCAGGGCCTTGAGCCTGTCGCGTCGGTCGAGGCCTACGGGCGATTCAAAGCCCGAGAGGCCACCCATGAGAGTCTGCTTCTGGTAGACCTTTGACTCTCTCAGCATGTGCGCCTTAGTGGTCCTAAACTCTGACATCTCGGCTCCCTTCCACGAGCTTCGACTTCTCAAGTCTTTCAATCCTTAAAACAAACGAGGGGTGGGGAAATTCCCCGCCCCTCGTCACAAACCTTTCGCAGCACCTCAATGACCAATCATGAAAGATGAATCACGAGGCAGTGCAGGTCACTCGGTCACTGCACCTTGGTGGAAGGTACGAGAGATGACGTCGAGCTGCTGCTCCTTGGTGAGCTTGACGAAGTTCACCGCGTAGCCGGAAACACGAACCGTCAGGTGCGGGTACTTCTCGGGGTTCTCGACTGCGTCCTCCAGCTGCTCCTTGCGCAGAACGTTGATGTTCGCGTGATAGAGGCCGTGGCCGTTGCCGGAATCGAGGATGCCGACCAGGTTGGTGATGCGCTCGTCCTCGTCGCGTCCCAGTCCATCAGGGGTGATGGTGTTGGTCAGCGAAATACCGTCGAGGGCATCTTCGTAATCGATCTTGCCGACCGAGAACATGGACGGCAGCATGCCGTGGGAATCCATTCCATTCTCCGGGTTTGCACCAGGAGCGAAGGGGGTACCCTTCTTGTGTCCCGACGGGAAGGAGCCCGTGTTGTGGCCGTACTCCACGTTCGAGGTGATGGTCAGGATGGACTGAGTAGGAACGGCTCCGCGGTACGTAGGCAGGCGCTTGACCTGGCCCATGACGGTGGAGACAACCCACTTTGCCAAGTCGTCGGCGCGGTCGTCATCGTTGCCGTAGATCGGGAACTCGCCCTCGGTCCGGTAATCGACAATGAGGTCGTCGTCGGCGCCGTCAACGTGACGGTAATCGTCTGCAGGAACGTCCTTGTTGTAGATCGGGTAGACCTTCGCATACTTCAGAGCGGCCAGCGAATCGGCTGCGATCGACAGACCGGACATGCCGCAACCCAGCGTGCGGTAGACTTCCTTGTCATGCAGAGCCATCTCGATGGACTCGTAAGCATACTTATCGTGCATGTAGTGGATGATGTTGAGGGCCTCAATGTAGGTCTCGCTCAGCCACTCGAGGGCCTTGACGTAGTTCGCCTTGACCTTCTCGAAGCTCAGGGTTCCATCGGCTTCCGGAGTGACCGGATCGATGACGCCCTTGTCGATGACCTGCAGACCGTTCATCTCGTCGCGTCCACCGTTGACCGCGTAGAGGAACGCCTTTGCGGTGTTGACGCGAGCTGCGAAGAACTGCATCTGCTTGCCGACGCGCATCGGGGAAACGCAGCAAGCGATTGCCGCGTCGTCACCCCAGTGAGAACGAATATCCTTGTCGGATTCGTACTGGATGGCGGAGGTGTCGATGGAGATCTGGGCGCAGAAGCGCTTGTAACCTTCAGGCAGCTTTGAATCCCAGAAGATGGTGATGTTGGGCTCGGGGCCAGGTCCCAAGTGATCCAGCGTCAGCGTTGCGAGCAGACGGAAGGAGGTCTTGGTGACGAGCGGGCGGCCGTCGTCGCCGAAGCCTGCATCTGACCAGGTTGCCCAGTAGGGATCGCCGGAGAAGATGTTGTCGTAATCCTTCGTACGCAGGAAGCGGACGATGCGGAGCTTCATCACGATGTTGTCAATGATCTCCTGTGCACCGGACTCGTCGAGGATGCCGGCCTTGAGGTCGCGCTCGAAGTAGGAGTCGAAGAAGGCGGACAGACGACCGATGGACATTGCAGCGCCGTCCTGAGACTTCACGGAGGCCAGATAGCCGAAGTACGTCCACTGGACGGCTTCCTTGGCGTTGAGCGCCGGACGCGTCAGGTCGAAGCCGTATTCCTTGCCGAGGTTGACAAGCTGCTTGAGGGCCTTGATCTGGTCCGAGTGCTCTTCGCGGAAGCGGATCCAGTGCTCGATCTCAGGCTCAGTGAAGTCGTTGCGGTAAGGAATCGAATCCTTGTCGCGCTTTTTGAACTCGATGAGCTTGTTCACACCGTAGAGAGCGACACGACGATAATCGCCGATGATGCGGCCACGGCCGTATGCGTCGGGAAGACCGGTGAGGATCTTGGAGTGACGTGCACGCTTGATGCGTGGGGTGTAAGCACCGAAGACGCCATCATTGTGGGTCTTGCGATAAACGGTGAAGATCTTCTTGATCTCGGGATCGGGCTCCTTGCCCGCTTCCTTGATCGCCTGCTCAACCATGCGCCAGCCGCCATTGGGCATCATCGCACGCTTGGTAGGAACGTCTGTCTGAAGGCCGACGATGACGTCGTCCTGATCCTTGCTGTCAATGTAGCCAGCCGGGAATGCATCAATGCCCGCGGGAGTGTGGGTGTCAACGTCATACACACGCTGCTTGCGCTCCACGGCGAGGTAGTTGTCGTCGAGGAACTTCCACAGGTGCTTGGTCTTCTCGGTTCCATCTGCCAAGAAGGAGGCATCACCGTAGTACGGGGTGTAATTCTTCTGGATGAAATCACGAACGTCGATGTCTTCCTGCCAGTTGCCACCGACAAAGCCATTCCATGCCTTTGCCTGAAGCTCTTCGGCGGAAGCTACCTGGGTTTCCACTGCTGTCATTTCAACTCCTTTGTGTGGTGTAGCATGCATCTTTGCTCTGCTGCATATGCCTTGATTCTATCGGGGAGAACACTTTATTCCCAGCTGAAATGGCGTGAGGTTAGTCACACTTGTGTGAGACTTCACGCCAGAACTGCCCCAGACCTTTAATTTACTGGGTTTTTGTGGGGGTCTCCCCCGCGTTCTCCCACTTGCGGTCGTCGTCTTCCCACTTCTTGTTTCGCTCCTGGACGATCTTCCACGCCTTGAGCGCCTCTTCCCTGCTCGAGTAGGGCCCCATCCGGTTCTCGATGCGGGTTCTCTTCCCCTGCTCCGGCACTTGCTTCTCCGTGTTGAAATACCACTCGCCACGGCTCGTGTCACTCATCTTTGCCTCGTCCTCCATACTTTTCGTCGTCTTAATTTGTCACTCGCTGAAACGCGACGTCACCGGCAGCCGGCGATCACGGCCAAACGCGAGAGCCGTCACCTTCGGCCCCAGAGGATACTGTCTGCGCTTCCACTCCGCCTTATCGACCAAGCGCATGACGGTGTCGACGGTCTGGGGATCAAATCCGTCTGCCAGCAGGTCCGCCCGCCCGTGCGCGTGCTCGATATACGCCGCCAGGACTTGATCCAGGAGCGCGTAATCAGGCAGTGAATCGGAGTCCTTCTGCCCGGGGCGCAGCTCGGCGGACGGTGGCTTGACGATGGAATTGAGCGGAATCACTTCGGGATTGCCTTCCTTCGCGGCCTTCGCGTTACGCCACTTGGCGAGATCCCAAACCCGAGTCTTGAGAAGGTCTTTGATGGGGGCGTAGCCGCCGACCGCGTCGCCGTAGATGGTGGAGTAACCGCAGGCGAGCTCGGATTTATTGCCCGTTGCGAGCGCGAGGAGACCCTTTGAATTTGAATACGCCATGACGATGACACCGCGCAACCGCGCCTGAAGATTTTCTGCCGCCACTGCCTGCAGGTGAAGCTGATCTTGATAGGCGGTGAAGAGGTTTTCGATGGGCTCGACGGTGTAGTGGGCGCCGATGTTTTCCGCGAGCTGTGCCGCGTCATCCTTTGATCCGTCGGACGAGTATCTGCTCGGCATGGAGATTCCCCAGACGTTGCCGCCCCCGACAGCGTCGGCTGCCATCGCGGCGACGAGCGCCGAATCGATTCCGCCGGACAACCCAAGCACCACGCCGGTGAAGCCGTTTTTGGTGATGTAGTCCTTGAGCCCGAGCACGCACGCCTCGTAGACTTCCTCAGTTCTCTCCATGAGGGGGGCGAGAGTGCTCACTGACCCGTCGGTGGTCTGCGGGTCGGACGTGACCGGCAGGGTCCAGAAGCTGAGATCCTCGCGGAACTGCGCACTCCTCTCCAGAATTGTCCCCGATTGATTCACCACGAAGCTAGCGCCGTCGAAAACGAGGTCGTCCTGGCCGCCAACCTGGTTGAGGTAAATCACGGGAGCCGCAACTTCACGGGCGCGCTTGACGCACAGATCAAGACGGGTACTCGTCTTTCCTTCCTCGTAGGGGCTGCCATTAATGGTCAACAGAACGTCGATATGCTGGGAGGCGAGCTGTGCGACAGGACCCCCGTCTTGCCAAATATCCTCGCAAATGGCAACGCCGATGCGCGCGCCTTCGATTTCGAGAACCAGCGTTTTCTCTCCCGGTGAAAAAATACGGAACTCATCGAAGACCCCATAGTTGGGAAGGAAATGCTTGTCGTAACCAGCCCAGACGACACCGTTGTGAAGAGCGACGAGGCGGTTACGAGGGTTGTCTGAAGCGTGGTCCGTCCCCACTGTTCCCACGACGACGTAGAGATCCCCATGCCCTTCCTGAGCTAAGGTCTTGGCAAGTCCGTCCGCAGCCTCCCACGCGGCCTTTCGGAAGGTGGCGCGGAAGGCGAGGTCCTCGATGGGGTAACCCGTCAGGGTCATCTCCGGAAAGATCACGACGTCCGCAGAATCTGCTGCACGGCGCACATAGGAGAGGACTTTATCCGCATTTCCGTCGAGGTCGCCGACGCACGTGTCAATCTGAGCGAGAGCGAAACGAACCGGCTTTCTAGATGAGTCTGTCATGCACACAATCCTAAGTCATGGATTGCGATTCACGCCCGGCTTGACCACGCACCCCCATAGACTGAGTGGAATGCATCAACTCACAATCGTTCTCATCCTCGCCGCCGTTATCACGGCGAGCTGCTGGATTCTGTCTGTAACCACCAAGGATTATTCCTGGGTCGACCGCACCTGGTCGCTCTCCCCCATCGCCTATGCCTGGATTTTCGCCTGGCCCACATTCGCCACGGGAGCTGCGGGCCTGAGGACCCTTCTCATGGCGACTGTTATCACCCTGTGGGGCATCCGCCTCACCTTCAATTTCGCGCGCAAGGGCGGCTACTCCGGCATGGAGGACTACCGCTGGTCCATCGTGCGCGCCTCGATGAAGAATTGGCAGTGGCAGATCTTCAACTTCCTTTTCACCTCGGTGTTCCAGAATGTGCTCCTCGTGCTCATCACTCTTCCGGTATGGCTGAGCGCTCAATACTCCACTGATTTCGGATTCAGAGACGTCGTCCTCATTCTCCTGTTTGCTCTTCTTCTCGTCGGTGAAACCACAGCCGACCAGGAACAATGGAACTTCCAGCAAGCGAAGAAGCACGCCGGCGGTCACTTGGAGCCAGGCTTTGTGACAACCGGAATGTTCCACTTCAGCCGCCACCCCAATTTCTTCTGCGAACTGGGGCAATGGTGGGTCATCTATGCACTGGGTGCCAGCGCACTCGTGAGCAGTGGCGCAAGCATTGGCCTGTTGGGAGGCGTGGTCAACTGGTCCGTCCTCGGTGCCGTGGTTCTCACCGTTCTCTTCATCGGCTCGACGATGATGACCGAGTCCATCTCCGCGAAAAAGTACCCCGCCTACGCCGAATACCGTCGCACCACTTCGGCCATCATTCCGCTTCCTCCCCGGAAGCGCTCCACTCAATCCGAATACACTGGGAACTGAAATTTCCGCCCCAATGCAAACCGATTCCCAGAGAAAATAGAAAGCTGACATCATGACCACAGCAATCATGCACACCTCCGAAGGTGACATTCGCATCAACCTCTTCGACGACGCTGCACCCCACACCGTCGCTAACTTTGTCGGTCTGGCGACTGGCTCGCAGGAGTGGACCGATCCCATGACAGGTGACGCCTCACACGAGCCGTTCTACAACGGCCTCACGTTCCACCGCATCATCAAGGACTTTATGATTCAGGGCGGCGACCCGCTCGGGACCGGAATGGGTGGACCCGGCTACGAATTCGACGACGAGATTGATTCCAGCCTCGCCTTCGACAAGCCCTACCTGCTCGCCATGGCAAACGCAGGCAAGCGTCGCGACCCCCGCACCGGTCAGGTTCACGGGACCAACGGTTCGCAATTCTTCATCACCTCGGTCGCCACCCCGTGGTTGACCGGCAAGCACACCATCTTCGGCGAAGTCGCAGATGACGATTCGCGCAAGGTCATCGACAAGCTCGACGCAGTGGCAACAGATCGCTCCGACGCCCCACTTGAGCCGGTCATGATCGAGACCGTGGAGATCATCAAGTAGTCAACGAGTTGCCGCTCTGCGGAACTTATACGATAAAAGGCTCGGCGTGCGTTCAGTGCACACCGAGCCTTTTATCGTATTTATTGTGTTTGTTGTATCTTACTTGGTTTCCGAGGTTTACTCCCAGTCCTCCGCAGGCACGAGACCTAATGCGTTGATCTTCGCGATGAGCTGTGTGGCGCTGGGCTCCACCTGAAAGTCCCCGTCGTCAAATGCAATGACGGGAATATGCTTCTGCCCACTAATATGCAGGGCGGTACGTGCCGCCTCCATATCGTGTTCGACGTCGTGGTACGAATATCCGATATGCAGCCGGTCGAGAACGAATTTGGCGCGACGGCAGTCACCACACCATCCGGCACCGTAGAATTCGATACGCGATTTACTGCGTTGCGTGGAAGCGCTCACTTGCTGAACGTCTGTCATTTCTCCTCTTCCCTTCGATTACTCCCAATTACTCCTTCTCAAGGGTAACGGCAGTCCCGGAAGCGGTCACCATGAGCATATTTCCTTGACCGAGGACCTCGTAGTCCACGTCGACGCCGACGACCGCGTGTGCGTTGAGTTCGCCGGCGCGCTGCTCGAGCTCGGCGATTGCCTGATTGCGAGCAGTCACTAACTCCTCCTCGTAACCCTGGCTGCGCCCACCGAAAACATTGCGCAGGCTCGCCCCGATGTCGCGCACAAAGTCGACGCCGGAGATGACCTCGCCGAACACGACTCCGTAGTAGCCCGTAATTTTATAGCCCTCTACAGTTGGCGTGGTGGTAACGATCATGATGGTTCCTTTTTCTTATTGAACAGTGACCTTATCGTATCAACGGATCATGCTATCGGAGCACGATCCAGCAATGCGAGATTTTTAACTCCACAAATTTACGCAAATTTATGGAGAATACCTCCACAAATTTATGTAAATTTATGGAGTTGAAGCATGAATCAGTTACTATGAACACTATGACAGAGCGCATTCCACGAAAGCTTGATAATCTCCTCTCCCGGCACCGAGACGGTCGGGTACTTGTCATTTACGGGCCTCGTAGAGTCGGGAAAACAAATCTCGTTGTGCACTCACTGGGGCTGAATGGTCAATCCGAGCCGGTGCAGCTGTCTGGCAAGAAAATTTTGCAAGCTACTGGAGATGACATCGACATCGTTCACATCGTCTCCAGCAGGAGTCTCTTGCAACTGAAGAAGTGGGTTCAGGGCTATCAAGTGCTTTTCCTCGATGAGGCACAAAAGATCCCCTATGTGGGAGAGGGACTCAAGCTGCTGATCGACGCTTTCCCGCAGCTGATCATCATCGCCACTGGTTCGGCAAGCTTTTCCCTCGCCGGACAACTTGGCGAGCCGCTCACAGGACGTCAAACTCCTTTAGCCATGTTCCCCGTGTCTGTCGGAGAAATGCTCACCCTGCATAATGCATTTGAGGTGCAAAAAGATTTTGACGATTATCTTCGCTTCGGCATGTATCCAGAAGTCCGTTGTGCTGAATCAGATGAGGAGAAAGAAGAAATACTCACAGAATTGGTATCTTCTTACCTGCTCAAGGACATCCTCGAGTTAGACAGAGTCAAAAGCTCTCGTACTTTGAGGGATCTCCTAACGCTTCTCGCGTTGCAGACAGGTAGTGAAGTGAGTCTCAATGAACTTGCGACAAATCTCCGAGTGGACGTTAAGACCGTCGCTCGCTACCTTGATCTCTTCGAGAAGAGTTACATTATCTATAGTCTGCAAGGTTTCAGTCGCAACCTGCGGAAAGAAGTATCTAAATCTCGAAAGTACTATTTCTATGACACCGGTGTGCGGAATGCCGTTATCAACAATTTCAATCCTATGAGATTGCGAGATGATAAAGGTGCTCTCTGGGAAAATTTCGTCGTCATGGAGCGAATCAAGACTCTCACCTACGCCCACAAAACCGGAACATTCTATTTCTGGCGCACCTACGACCGCAAGGAAATCGATCTTATCGAAGACCGCGGAGGCATTCTCCACGCCTACGAAATCAAGTATGGTGAGGCTAACGCCAGAAAAGCACATGCCCCTGCGGATTTCACGAAAGCGTACCCAGAGGCACAATTCTCCGTAATCTCCCCAGACACACTGATTGACTCTCTACAGAGAGTTGCGACCGGAGCCTGATTTACTTCTTGTCACCGACTTTCCCGTTAGTGGCTTCTCCTCTTTTGCTCTTGCCGTGCAAGATCTTGCGCACCTGCTCGAGACGTGGCCCCACCTCGCGTTCATAGCCGCGATCGTTGGGCTCGTAATAAACGTGTCCACGCAGGGGCTCGGGCATGTACTCCTGCTCGGCTACGGCACCGGGGGCGTCATGGGCGTACTTATATCCCTCGTGATTCCCCCATTGCTTCATGAGCTTGGTCGGTGCGTTGCGCAGGTGCAACGGAACCGAGCCGATGTTGCCGGCGTCCACGTCGGCGAGTGCACGATCGATGGCCAGATAACTGGCGTTCGACTTGGGAGCCGTCGCGACTGCGACCACGGCTTCGGAGAGGATGATGCGCGCCTCCGGCATGCCGATCATGGCAACTGCTTGCGCCGCCGCGACGGTGACCTGAAGAATCTGAGGTGCCGCCATTCCCACTTCCTCCGCTGAGGCGATCATGATGCGTCGCGCAATGAATCGCGGATCCTCCCCCGCACGAATCATGCGCGCGAGATAGTGCAACGCCGCGTCCACATCCGAGCCGCGCATGGACTTGATGAAGGCGGATATGACGTCGTAGTGCTCGTCGCCGTTCTTGTCGTAGCGAACTTGTGCGGCCTCCATGACGCGCGAGACGACCTCCGCTGTGATGATCGGCTTGCGAGCACCCTTCTTGCGCGGTTGACCGCTGTCGAGAGCGCCTGCGGCGGACTCGAGAACGGTGAGCGCTTTCCTGGCGTCACCGCCGGCAAAACGCACGATCTCGTCGATTGCGGGCTCATCGATGCGGATTTCACCGCCGAAGCCCCGCTCATCCGAGATAGCGCGCCGGACGAGCTCTACGATGTCGTCTTCACCGAGAGACTCGAGCTTGACGACCACGGAGCGCGACAACAAAGGTGAAATGACCGAAAAGCTGGGGTTTTCAGTGGTGGCTGCGACGAAGGTCACGTCCCGATTCTCAACGCTGGGCAACAGAGCATCCTGCTGTGACTTCGAAAAGCGGTGGACCTCGTCGATAAACAGGACGGTCTCTGTGCCTTGTGTGACGAGGCGGTCGTGGGCGCGACGCAACACCTCGCGCACGTCCTTGACGCCGGACGTCACGGCCGAGAGCTCCTCAAACACGCGCCCCGACTGGGAGGCGACGATGTTGGCCAACGTCGTTTTACCGACGCCTGGAGGGCCGAACAGAATCACGGAGCTCGGTGCCGTCATCGAGGTCTGGCCGACGGGACGCGCGAGACGCCGCAACGGCGAACCCTCGACGAGCGCCTTGTGCTGACCGACGACCTCTTCCAAGGTCCGAGGCCTCATGCGAACCGCCAGCGGGCGGGTCAATGTGTCGTCTGGTATTTGCGCGGTGCTAAAGAGATCGTCGTCACTCATAAGTCTCATCGTAATCAGAGGCTGATACTAAATTCGAACAAATTTTCGAACGACCGGAACGCGCTTCACACCAGCTGATCGATGGTATCGACCCGATAGTTCTCCAAAACGACCTCCCCACCCGATTGCGTCGCATCGAGGTCGACGTCCGCATCGAGCGCCCAGTCGTGGTCTCCTTCCACATCGGAGAGAATCTGACGCACGTGCCAGCGATGCTCGCTCTTTTCCTTCGAGGTGTCGAGCACGAAGTACTTGGAGGACCGCGCGTCGGCGTCTGTCAGGAATTCGTCGTGATCGTCGTAAAGGTCGTCCAGCTTGTCTTCCCACGCGCGGGCAGGCATGCCGAAGTCGGCATCGAGACGACCGAGATCGCCGGATTTCTCCGTCGCGATAAATTCCACGCGCTTGAACATGGCGTTGCGAACCAGCATCTGAAGGCCGCGACGGTCGTCCACGATGCGCCCGGTACGGGGCGGCGCAGCCGTGGTGCCCGCGGTACTCGCGTCCGTACCCGAAGCCGGCGATGGCGCTCCGGCCGCCTCCCATTCGTCGACGAGGCTCGAATCCACCGTCCGCACAATGAGACGCAACCAGGAGACGATGTCGTCGAGTTGGTCGTCGAAGAACTCATCCGGCACGGTGTGCGACAAGACGCGGTAAACGTCGGAGAGGTAGCGCAAGACTGTTCCCTCGGAGCGGGCGATGGAATAGCGGGAGATGTACTCGGTGAAGTCCGAGGCCGTCTCCACCATGTCACGCAAGACCGATTTGGGGTGCAGGTAGTAGTCGTTCGCCCAGGGCACGTCGGCGCGATACTTGGTGAACGCCTCGTCAAGGAGTTCTTTCAGGGGCTGTGGGTAGGTGACCTCCGCGAGTTTTTCCATGCGCTCGTCGTAGTCGAGCCCATCGGCCTTCATCTGACTCATGGCCGTGTCACGCGCCTGTCTCTGCTGCGCCCGGAGCACCGGCATCGGGTCCTCAAGCGTCGCCTCCACCATGGAGATCAAGTCCATGTCGAAGGAGTCGGAGTCTGGATCGAGCAGCTCCAGTGCGGCCAGCAGGAACGGCGACAACGGCTGATCGAGAGCAAAATCCTCGGGAACGTCAACGGTGGTGACGTAGTCGTCTCCACCTTCCGGCGCCTCGCCTTCATGTTTTTCGACGACCCCCGTGCTCATGAGGGTGTCGAAAATCTCGGAAGCCCGAGTGTGCAGGCCTTCCTTCTGCCTGTCCGTCTGCGCCGAATCGTCAATGAGATCGCTGATTCGTTGCCAGGCGTCCCCACCCTGCTCAACTTCGGAGAGCACCATCGAGTGGGTGATGGTCAAGTGGGGGTTGAGGGTTTCCGGAACCGCCTCGATGAGATGATCGAAAGTCTTTTCGGTCCATCCCACGAATCCCTCCGGCGGCTTCTTGCGCCGAATTTTCTTGAGTTTCTTTGGATCCCCGCCAGCCTTCGCGACTGCCCGGGCATTCTCGATGTCGTATTCCGTGGCCTCGGCGACGACCAAACCCTCGGAGTCAAACCCCGATCGCCCCGCTCGCCCTGCGATCTGATGGAATTCTCGGGCCCGCAGCCGACGCTGCTTGGTGCCATCAAACTTCGTCAGTGCGGTGAGGACAACCGTGTGAATCGGCACGTTGATGCCGACGCCGAGCGTATCCGTCCCGCAGATGACGGGGAGCAGACCTTGCTGTGCCAGCTGTTCCACCAGCCTGCGATATCTCGGCAACATGCCCGCGTGATGGACTCCTACCCCTGTCAGGAGGAGGCGATGCAGGGTCTTACCGAACGATGTTGTGAAAGCGACACCGTCGAGTGATTCCTTGATCTGCTGTCTCTGCTCCTTGGTGGCGACCCCGAAGCTGGACAGATCCTGTGCCGTGGTGAGCGCCGCCTCCTGAGCAAAGTGAACGATGTAGATTGGCGTTTTCCCGCCGCTGAGCAGCTTTTCAACGCTGGCTTCGAGCGGGGTATCCACGAACTCATAGCTCAGCGGCACCGGGCGTTCGGCATCGTCGACGACGCTGACGCTGCCACCGGTGCGATCCTCGAGCAGTTTCTCAATCTGAGTCGTGTCCCCCAGTGTGGCCGACATCAACAGAAACTGGGTGTGTGGCAGCGTCAAGAGGGGGACTTGCCACGCCCAGCCGCGCTGTGAATCCCCGAAATAGTGAAACTCATCCATGGCCACGCAGCCGACATCGGTGGTCTCTCCCTCGCGCAGTGCCTGATTCGCGAGAATCTCCGCCGTGCAGCAGATGATGGGTGCCTCCGTGTTGATGTGGGTGTCGCCGGTGATCATGCCGACGTGCTCGCGGCCGAAGATCGCCACGAGATCGAAGAACTTCTCACTCACCAACGCCTTGATGGGGGCCGTGTAATAGGACCGTCTTCCGGTGCACAGGGCGGCGAAGTGCAGACCGAGCGCCACCAGGGACTTGCCAGATCCGGTCGGAGTGGAGAGGATCACGTGTTCCCCCGCCACCAGGGAGAGCATCGCCTCCTCCTGATGTGGCCAGGGATTCAGACCACGGGCGTCAACCCAGTCGAAGAAACGATCGTAGATGTCGTCCTCGGTGAGGTTGCGCGCCTCTCCGGCAGTGGGAACATAGTCCATCAAAGAAGCCGACGGCTTATCACCGTCGGCTTGATTGGACTCTTCATGAGAATCAGTCACTAGGATTACTCGTCCTCTTCTTCGTCCGGATCGTAATCCACACCGGTCTCGGCACGCTGCGCGTCGGAGATCGGAGCGGGGGCACCCGTGAGCGGATCTTGGCCGCCGCCCGACTTCGGGAAGGCAATGACGTCGCGGATGGAATCCACTCCGGCCAGCAGAGCCGCTGCGCGATCCCAACCGAAGGCGATGCCTGCGTGAGGCGGTGCACCGTATTTGAAGGCCTCGAGGAGGAATCCGAACTTATCCTCGGCCTCTTCCTTGCCGATGCCCAGGACGGTGAGCACACGATCCTGAATGTCGTCGCGATGAATACGGACGGAGCCGCCACCCATTTCGTTGCCGTTGCACACGATGTCGTACGAATCGCTCATCGCGTGCTCGGGATCCTTGTCAAAGGTATCGATCCAGTCGGCACTGGGCATGGTGAACGGGTGATGCATGGAGGTCCACTTGGAGTGACCAACTGCAACGTCGTCATCGTCAGGGTCGTCAGTGCGCTTGAACAGTGGGAAGTCCACCACCCAGGTGAAGGCAAATTCATCGGGATGCAGCAAGCCTTGACGGCGTGCGATCTCAACACGGACAGCGCCAAGCAGCAACTGAGTTGACTCCTTGGACCCGGCACCGAAGAACACGGCGTCGCCGTCTTCGGCGTTCACCGCAGCCTTGAGACCGTTGCGCTCCTCGTCAGAGAGGTTCTTGGCAACCGGACCGCGAAGGTCTCCGTCCTCGCCAAAGACGACGTAGGCCAGCCCCTTCGCACCGCGCTGCTTTGCCCACTCCTGCCAAGCGTCGAACTGACGGCGCGGAGTTGCTGCGCCACCCTTGAAGAGCACCGCACCCACGTAGGGCGCCTGGAACACGCGGAACGGCGTGCCCTTGAAGTATTCAGTGAGGTCGACGAGCTGATTGCCGAAACGCAAATCCGGCTTATCGGAGCCGTACTTGTTCATGGCGTCGGTCCAGCTGATACGCGCAATCGGGGTCTTCACCTCGAAACCGGCGGAGGCCCACACCTCCTTGATGACCTTCTCGGCCATCGCGATGACGTCCTCCTGGCCCACGTAGCTCATCTCCATATCGAGCTGCGTGAACTCGGGCTGACGATCGGCGCGGAAGTCTTCGTCGCGGTAGCAACGGGCGAGCTGGTAGTAACGCTCAATGCCACCGACCATCAACAGCTGCTTGAGCAACTGAGGCGACTGCGGGAGCGCATACCAGGAACCGGGAGCCAAACGTGCGGGCACCACGAAGTCGCGGGCACCTTCCGGCGTGGACTTGATGAGCGTCGGCGTCTCCACCTCGGTGAAGTCCTGCTCGTCGAGCGCTCTGCGCGCAGCCTTGAGCATGTCGGCACGAAGCTTCAGAGTGCGCTGCATGGCCGGACGACGCAAGTCGAGGTAGCGGTACTTGAGACGCACGTCTTCGCCGGGAAGCTTGGCGTCGGACTCGTTCTCGAGGGCTGTGGAGACCTGGAACGGCAGAGCCGCGGACTTGGCGAGAATTGTGAGATCCTTGGCCACGACTTCCACCTTGCCGGTGGTCAGGTGCTCATTTTCGTTGCCTTCAGGGCGCTCACGCACGTCGCCAGTAACCTGGACGACGAATTCGGACCGCAGCGGGCGCGCCACTTCCTCGTCATAGATGACGATCTGAACAAGACCCGTGGAATCACGCAGATCGATGAAGGCCACGCCGCCGTGGTCGCGTCGGCGATCCACCCAACCGGAGAGCGTCACGCTCTTGCCGATCAACGACTCCCCGATTTCTTCAACCGAGTGTGTTCTATAGGCTGTGCTTGTCATCCGTCCTCTATTCCGCATGCACTTCGATGATTGTTTGCTGGGCATACACCGTATCTGGAATCCATGACATGGAGTCTGCCTCAACCTGTTCGCCGGTGACGATGTTCTTCACCTGATGACTCGACTGCTCCGAGTCCGTTCCCTCGTCCACCGTGGGCGGGAACCAGACGTAAGGAATGCCAAGCTTGGAAGCGTACTTGATCTGCTTGCCGATCTTGGCCGAGTTGGGCGAGACGTCCGTGTTGATACCACGGGCGCGCAGGGCCTGTGCCACCGCGTTGGAAGCGTCGCGTGAACCCTCATCCCACACCGCCACCATGACCGCCGCCGGCGACTGACGCGACGCCTGAGCACCCACCGTGTGCAGCAGGTAAGACAACAGGCGGGACAGTCCGATAGACAGGCCTACGCCGGGATATTTCTTCTTGCCCTGGCTCGCCAAGTTGTCGTACCGCCCACCCGAGCAGATGGAACCCAATTGGGGAGCACCGTCTAGGAAGGTTTCGTATACGGAACCGGTGTAGTAATCGAGGCCGCGCGCAATCTTGAGATCTGCGACGACCGCACCCGGGCGAATCGACGCCGCATCGGCCACGATGTGCGAAAGGGTATCGAGACCCTGCTGCGCCAGCTCGTAGGCTTCACCGCTCCTGTCGACTCCGTACTTTTCACACAACTGAGCGAACGCTACGTCAAGTTCGTGCGCATCCGACGTCGTGATCTGTGCCAAATCGAGGCAGGCGGCCGCCTGTTCCTCGTTCGCGCCGCACTCCGACTTCAACAGTGTTGCGACCTCGTCGGCACCGATCTTGTCGAGCTTGTCGACCTCGCGCAAGACCCCCTCGACGTCGGTGAGTCCCACCGCGCGGTAAAAGCCTTCGGACAGCTTGCGATTGTTGACGTGCACCGTCGCCTTGGGAAGCCCATACTCCCCCAAGCGCTCCAGGGCCTCGACCATCACCAGAGGAAGTTCCACCTCGTAGTGTTCGGCCAGTTCCCCGTTGCCAACGACGTCGATGTCCGCCTGGACGAACTCGCGGAAGCGGCCCTCCTGGGGACGCTCGCCACGCCACACCTTCTGAATCTGCCACCGCTTGAACGGGAAGACGAGGCTCCCCGAATTCTCGACCACGTACCTGCTCAGCGGCACCGTGAGGTCGAAGTGCAATCCCAGACGGTTCTCTATGGGTGTGTCGGACTCATGCCCGACCTCCTGGAGTCTGGAGAGAAGATAGATCTCCTTGCTGGTCTCACCCTTCTTGAGCAAGCTTGAGCCCTGCTCAATGGCACGTGTTTCAATGCCAAGGAAGCCATGGAGCTCGAACACCTGCCTGAGGGTATCGATGATTTTCTGTTCTACTACTCGTTCCTGCGGAAGCCATTCCGGGAATCCTGATAATGATGCACCTTTCGCCACGTCTCCCTATAATAGGGAATGTTGCGGAAAAGTGGGGCACGTTGGGTTTCCTCCACCGATCCGACCGAACGCCAAACCCAAGGAGAAGGCATGAGCGTGCCAGAAGACACAACTACGAAGTCAGCGCCGATTCCGTCGCCGGCCCTTGTCGCCAAGAAGAAGGCTTCCACTCCGGTGGCGCCGAAAGTCGATTATTCATCAACAGATCTCGCAGCCGCCGAAAAGTTTGGTCGCCTGGGAGATGACGGAACCGTTTACGTTTCCGACAACGGAGCAGAGCGAGAGATCGGTCAGTTCCCCGACGGCGACGGTGCCGATGCCCTGAAACTCTTCGCACGCCGCTATCTCGATCTCAAGTCGAAGGTGGAATTGTTCGCCGCCCGTCTCGAGTCCTCGAGCATCAAGACTCGCGAAATTGACGAGTCCCTCAAGAATCTTGCGGAGGAGACGAAGGAACCGGCAGTCATCGGTGATCTCGCCGCCGTGCGCACCCGTCTCGAGGAGCTGAAGGGCTTGGCACAGACCAAGAAGCAGCAACTCGCCGAGGAGCACAAGAAGGCCGTTGAGGCTGCGCTCGCTCAACGCACGAAGATTGTTGAAAAGTCCGAAGAGATCGTGAATTCCCTCGGCGACAGCACCAATTGGCGCAACACCGCCGAAGAGTTCAAGAAGCTGTTCGAGGAATGGCAGTCGCACCAGCGCCACGACGCTCGCATCGACAAGCCGCAGGCCGACGCCCTGTGGAAGCGTTTCTCCTCCGCGCGTTCCGCCTTCAACCAGGCGCGGCGCAAGTGGGCTCAGGCTCGCGACGCACAACGCGAAGGCGCTCGCTCCACCAAGGAAACGATCATCGGCGAGGCCGAGGCACTCGAAAATTCAACCGATTGGGCCCAGACCTCTCACGAATTCAATCAGCTGATGGACCGTTGGAAGGCCGCCGGCCGCGTTGGCCGTTCGGAAGATGACGCGCTGTGGGCCCGCTTCCGCGCCGCCGCGGATGTCTTCTTCAACGCGCGTCAGGCCGATCGTGACCAGATGGGTGTCGAGGAGAAAGACAATCTGGTCAAGAAAGAAGCGCTGTTGGTCAAGGCCGAGGCGCTCGTCCCGGTTTCCACCGAAGAGGAGGCACGCCAGGCGCGCGCCGCCCTGGGTTCGATTCAGGACGAGTGGGATCAGATCGGGCGTGTTCCGCGCGAGGATCTGCGCCGCATCGAAGATCGACTCTCCGCCGTCGAAAAGCAGATCAAGAACGTCGAAGAGGCCGCCTGGACCCAAAAGGATCCCGAGACCGACGCACGCAAGTCTTCCTTCGAGACTCAGCTCGAGGCCCAACTCGCCGAGCTTGACGCCAAGATCGCGGCCGAGTCCGATCCTGACAAGAAGAAGGCTCTCGAGACCGAGAAGGCCACCAAGCAGCAGTGGTTGAACGCTGTGAAGTAATCTCTTCATTCGCGCGACATTGCACAGAGGACCAGAGTCCCAATGGGACCTGGTCCTCTTTTTTATGTTTTTATCTCTATCTCATTTCAGATTTCGTATCGTGCCCTGTTACGCCTTGAGTGCTGCCAGCTCACGGAATGCGGAAACCTGATCCACCACGTCCTGAGCGCACTCGGTACCCTTGTTCCCCGCCTTCGTGCCGGCGCGGTCGATGGCTTGGTCCACGGTGTCGGTGGTCAGCACGCCGAAGAGCACAGGCATGGACGTATCGAGTTGGACGCGACCGATCCCCGACGTGACCTGCTGGCACACGAAATCGTAATGACTGGTCGAGCCGCGAATTACTGCTCCAAGGGCGATGAGTCCGTCATAGCGCCCGGTGGCGGCCATCTTCTGAGCCGCCAATGGAATCTCGAAAGCACCCGGAACCCACAGAATGTCAATATCGCTCTCCGCCACGCCCAGTCGCAGGAGCTCGTTGTGAGCGCCGTCCAGGAGCCGTTGGGTGATGAAGTCGTTGAACCGCGAGATGACGATACCGACTTTCATACCCGTCCCGTTGAGATTGCCTTGAATCGTTGTCATGATGCATGACCTTTCATTTCATATTTATTGATGATGTTCACAGCGTTTACAGTTTTCACAGCGTCAGCAGGTGCCCCATGCGCTCACGTTTGGTCTCCAGGTATCGACGGTCGACGTCGTTTGCCGGAATCTCGAGCGGAGTGCGGCGCTCCACCTTCACACCCAGTTCCTGCAACTGAGTGACCTTGTCGGGGTTGTTGGTCAGCAGATCGACAGAGTCCACGCCCAGATCCTTCAGTATCGCGGCCGCCAGCTCATAGCTGCGCGAATCCGCGGGGAGACCCAGTTGCACGTTCGCGTCGACGGTGTCGGCTCCCTGGTCTTGGAGCGCATAGGCGCGCACCTTGTTGATCAGACCGATTCCCCGTCCCTCCTGCTGCAGGTAAATGACGACGCCGCGCCCGGCTTCGTCAACGCGCCGCAGCGCCTCGTGGAGTTGCTCGCCGCAGTCGCACCTCAGTGAGCCGAACACGTCTCCGGTCAGGCATTCCGAATGGACTCGGGTGAGAACGGATCCTTCACCGCTTCCCGACACCGCTCCACGCACCAGCGCCACGGCCTCCTCACCGGTGTCTTCCGAGTGGAATCCAACGATGGTGAAGGTGCCGAACGCGGTCGGCAAGTCAGCGGACGCCACACGAGAGACCGCGAGGTGCGCCCTGCGATACTGCTGCAACTGCGCGATGGTGATAATGGGCCATCCGTGAAGACGAGCGAAAATCATGAGGCTGTGACGTCGCATCATGGTGCCGTCATCCGCCATGATTTCGCAGCACAGACCGACCTCCCCCCTGTCTGCGAGGCGCACGAGATCGACCGTCGCCTCCGTGTGCCCGTTGCGCTCAAGAACTCCACCGGGGCGTGCGACGAGAGGGAACATGTGACCGGGCCGGCGGTAGGCGTGCGGGTCCACGACGTCTGCGGCCGCAGCGCGCGCAGTGGCCGCACGGTCGAAGGCACTGATACCAGTGGTGGTGTCCACGTGATCGATGGAAACGGTGAACGCAGTGTGGTGATTGTCCGTGTTGCGCACGCTCATGGGATCGAGTTCAAGTTCGGCAGCCCGCTGAGCGGTCATCGGCATGCAGATGAGACCCTTTGCGTATGTCGCCATGTCGTTGAGGATCTGAGGGCTCAGATCGCGCGCGGCGGCAATGAGGTCGCCCTCGTTTTCGCGTGATTCGTCGTCCATCACGACCACGACGCCACCCTCGCGGATCGCCTTCACCGCGTCCTCTACCGAGTCGGTACGCAAGTCGGTATCGTTGAAGAGATCCGAGAGCTGCTGGGCGGTGAAAGAGCCATTTTCCAGCTGTTCGCGGTAACGCGCGGCCACGTCGACCTCGAGATTCATGTGTGAGCCGACGTTCTTCGATGCGATGATGGTCGCCTCGGCCGTGTGAGGGATGATGGCGACGTCGAAGCTTGTGGGCTCCACCCGCGCAACGGTGAGGCTGGTGCCATCGAGGGCGACGGAGCCCTGTGCGGCGATGTAGCGCATGAGCGACACGTCAGGAACCAACGTGTAGCGCGTCGCGATCCCTTCCTCCGCGACGGCGGTGACCGTGGCCACGCCGTCGATGTGCCCGAGAACCGTGTGTCCGCCGAAGCGGTCGGTGGCGCTCATGGCCGGTTCCAAGTTGACCTTGTCTCCCGCCTTCAACTCGCCGAGATCGGTGAAGGCGAGCGTCTGCGGCATCACGTCGAGGTCGATGAGACCCAGCGATTCATCCAACCCCACCACAGTGAGGCAAACTCCGTTCACGCTGAGGCTGTCACCCTCGCCAAGGCTGGCCACAAGATCGAGACTGTGCAGACGCAGGCGCAGCCCCTCGGACGAGGAGCCGGACGCAGCGCCCACCGGGGACTGTGCGCGGGACCCTTCATGAGTCTCCTCGTGATACTCCTTCATGGCCACCCCGTGAGCCTCATCAGTGGCCTCTTCAATGGAGTAAACGGTTCCGATCGTTTCAATGATTCCTGTAAACATGGGTTAAATCCTTCCCTCAATCAAAATGTCTTCGTCATAGCGCGTGATGCGCGGATCTCTTATGTGGAATGAGGCCGGCAACTGCACATCGGCCATCACCGGCGAGGGCGCAGTGCGGGCACCGACGAGTTTCGGGGTGACAAACGCCTCGACTTTGTGAACACAATCGGCGCTCAAGAATGCCGCCGCGAGTGTCCCACCGGTCTCCAGCAGAACGTCATCGAGCTTGCGGCGCCCCAGCATCTCCATCAGCGCCGGAATGCTCACGTGCCCATTTTGCGATGGCATCGTCACCACCGTGCACCCGGCGCGTTCATACTCCGCAATCTTGCTTGAGTCCTCAGAACTGGTGGCAATGAGCGTGAGCCCATCCTCACTGGACTGCCTCACAAGATTGCTGGTCAACGGAGTGTGCAGCCTGGAATCGACCACGACGCGGACAGGCTGGTGCGCGGGTCGAGCGTCACTCTGCCGTGCGGGTCGGGCGCTCAACCGCGGATCGTCACTCAGCACAGTTCCGATGCCCGTAACAACGGCCGCAACTCGCGCTCTATCCTCATGCACCCTTTGGCGCGATGCGGTGCCACTCAGCACGAGGGGTGAGCCATCCCCCGCCGCGATTTTGCCGTCGAGGCTCATGGCGTATTTCAGCGTGACGAAGGGCGTGCCAGTCTCGATGAAGTGGAAGAAGGCCTCGTTGATTTCATCACATTCCCGACGCACCTCTCCCCCGGCGACATCGACGCGGACACCTGCGGCTCGTAGGATTTCCAGACCCTTGCCATTGACCTTCGGGTTGGGATCGGTCGTTCCCACGACCACCCGTTTGATTCCCGACGCGGCGACGGCTGGCGCGCACGGCGGCGTTTTACCCTGATGGGCACACGGCTCGAGCGTCACGTACATCGTCATTCCGTGAACGTCCACTCCGCGAGCCGCCGCGTCCGCCAACGCATTGCGCTCCGCATGCGCCTGACCGTAGCGCTCATGGAAACCCCTGGCGACAATGTGCCCCTTATCCACGATGACGGCGCCCACCAGCGGATTGGGATTCACATATCCATATCCGCCACGCGCCAGCTCGAGGGCCTCTCCCAGATAGGCGATATCGTCCACACTCAACGCGGAGACCGGCATCGCCTGTTGCTTAGCACCCACTGAATCATCACGCCCCTTAGACTTCCTTGTACTTCAGAGCGTGTGCGGAGGTTCACCGGGAAAGTGCCCCGTGCCTCCACATAATAAAAAAGCTCCGAAACCTCAAAGGTTCCAGAGCTACGTTCTCGTGCGTCTCAAGCTGCCTTAGCTACCTTGAGATACACGCATCGCGTGTCTTCTTTCATCCAGACTGTACTGTCGGCCTCGGAGTTTCACCGAATCATGCCTTGCGGCTCGTGGGCTTTACCACCGGTCGGGAATTTCACCCCACCCTGAAGATGCTTGTTCATTTATCGAGTTCATTAAAACACCGTGCCCCGGTGTTGTCAATGTTTGCTGAGCTGATGGCTTGTTCGTGGAGTTTTGACCACTGACGTGCCGCTTTTGCGGCGTCAGTGGTCAAAACTCCACGAACAAGTAGGTCTGTCCGCACAAACGTACGCGGATCTACGTAGATCAGTGCTTGTTGAGCTTGCGCAGGCGCGGTTCCGAAGACTCACGTGAACCGGTGAGCCTGTACACGTCGAACACGCCGTCGATCTTGCGAATTGCAGCGAGAAGCATGTTGAGGTGCTGCGAATCCGCCATTTCAAACTGGAACTGGCTGGTGGCCACCCGGTCCTGCCCTGTCGACTGAGAACCGGAGAGAATGTTGACGCCGTAGTCCGACAGGACTCGGGTGATGTCGGAGAGTAAATGCGCCCTGTCGAGCGCCTCGACCTGAATCTTGACGAGGAAGGTGCCCTTGGTATCGGTCCAACTGACTTCGACGATGCGGTCGGGTTGATGTTTTTTGAGATCGAGCAGATTCTCGCAGTCGGCCCGATGCACCGAAACGCCCTGCGCCCTCGTGATGAAGCCCACGATGGGATCACCGGGAACCGGGGTGCAGCATTTGGCGAGCTTGACCCAGATGTCTTCCACGCCCTTGACGGCGATCGAAGGCGAACCGTCCTTGTGGGACCGCGAGTGGGAGGACACGTCGCGCAACGGCAGGACTTCCTCCTCCACCTCGTCGTCGACCTCCTGGGGGCCCAAGTCCTTGACCAGGTGGGAGATGATGTTGGCGGTGGAGACCTGCCCGTCGCCGATGGCGGCGAACACGGAGTCAGCGTCGGGATAGTTGAGTTCCTCTGCCACGCCAACCATGGAGGCTTGATTGAGCAGGGAGCTCACCGGCAGATTGCGCTTGCGCATCGCGCGCGTCAGTTCGTCGCGGCCCTCCTCGATGGCCTCCGAGCGGCGTTCCTTGCTGAACCACTGCTTGATCTTGTTGCGAGACTTCGGCGACTTGACGAAGCTCAGCCAATCGCGGGACGGGCCGGCAGTGTCGGACTTCGACGTGAGGATCTCAACGGTGTCACCGTTGTCGAGTTCCGTGTCGAGCGGCACGAGGCGACCGTTGACGCGCGCCCCCATCGTGCGATGTCCCACCTCGGTGTGGACGGCGTAGGCGAAGTCGACCGGCGTCGCGCCCGCAGGGAGTGAAATGACCTTCCCCTTGGGTGTAAAAACGTAGACTTCGGAGGATCCAAGATCCTGCTTGAGCGACCCCAAAAACTCATCAGAGTCGGGAGTTTCGGAGGTCCAGTCGGCCAGCTGCTGGATCCACTTGAGATTGTCGGCCTCAGAGAGGTCGCCCGCCTCCGCCTGCTCGCGGACCTTGTCGTTCTTGTCAGGTGCGGACAGTTGGCGGCCGGCGGCCCCATTTTCCTTGTACTTCCAGTGCGCCGCAATGCCGAACTCCGCACGCCTGTGCATATCCCAGGTTCGAATCTGAATCTCGACGGGCTTGCCACCAGGACCCACGACCGTGGTGTGCAAGGACTGGTACATGTTGAGCTTGGGCATGGCAATGTAGTCTTTGAAGCGTCCAGGAACCGGGTTCCACTTCGCATGCACGGTTCCGAGGGCCGCATAGCAGTCCCTGATGGAATCGACGATGATGCGCACGCCCACGAGATCGTAGATGTCCTCGAAATCGTGGCCTCGGATGATCATCTTTTGATAGATGCTGAAATAGTCCTTGGGTCGGCCCGTGACGTAGGCGTCAATGTGCTGATCGTGCATCTCGCCGCGAATGTCTTCGAGAATCTGCTTGAGATAGACGTCGCGGGAACCTGCGCGGTGGGCCACCAACACGACGATTTCGTCGTAGATCTTCGGGTACAACTGCTTGAAAGAGAGCTCTTCGAGCTCAGTCTTGATGGCGTTCATGCCGAGTCTATTGGCCAGGGGCGCATAGACATCGAGCGTCTCACGTGCCTTCTTTTCTGCGGATGCCGTCTTGACGTACCGCCAGGTACGGGCGTTGTGGACGCGGTCGGCGAGCTTGACAACTAGAACGCGCACGTCGCGGCTCATGGCGACGACCATCTTGCGAATCGTCTCCGCCTGTGCCGAATCACCATACTCAACGTTGGAAATCTTGGTGACACCGTCCACCAGACCGGCAACAGTGTCGCCGAACTCGTCACGGCACTCCTCCAGCGTGTAGTCCGTGTCCTCAACAGTGTCGTGCAAAAGACCCGCCGCCACCACGCGAGGAGTCATACCCAAGTCGGCGAGGATCTGCGCCACCGCCAACGGGTGAATGATGTACGGCTCCCCTGAGCGTCGCCGTTGGGAACTGTGCTGAAGCACCGCGCGATCGTAAGCGCGGCGCAGAATCGAGAGATCGACATCGGGGTGATGTGTGCGCGTCGCTTGAATGATGGGTCGCAAGGGGTCAAAAGGATCGTCGGTGATCTCAGCGCCCAGCAGCCGCGCGGACATATCCGTTTCGTCGTATGTCTGTGCATCTGCCATCGTTTGCTCCTCGTCTCCGCTCACGCTGCTGACCCCATCCTAACGTTCTCCCATTTCACTCGGTCTCAAAGGCGACCGCGGCTACTTTCCCGAGGAGTTTCCGCTCAGACCGGTGGATCCAAATCCGCGCTCCGCCCTGTCGGACCCGGGGAGTCGCTCGGCAGGAATAAAACGCGCCTCGACGTAGCGCTGAACCACCAACTGGGCGATGCGATCCCCAGCATGGAACTCCCACGAGTTGTCGGGATCGAGATTGATGAGCGGAACCTTGATTTCGCCACGATAGCCAGCATCGATGGTCCCCGGGGCGTTGACCAGACTGATGCCTTTTTTAACAGCCAGACCCGAACGTGGGTGCACCAGAGCGACATAACCATTGGGCAGGGCGATGCGAATGCCTGTGGGAACGAGGAGCCTGTGGAAAGGCGCGAGAGTGAAGTCAATGCTGGTGCACAGATCGGCCCCCGCGTCGCCGGCGTGTTCATATGCAGGGACAAACGTGGGATCGGCCCCCTCAACTCCCGTGATGAGAACTTCACAGTTCTCAGGTTCGTTGTAGGCCTCGTCGTATGCCACGTTGCTTCCTTCCGTCGTCCTCACTACCGCCGATCTACCGCCAATAAAAACGATAGCCTACCGTTCAACTCGAACGATAGGCTATCGGCAGCGTCAGGCAGCGCACTCTTTGCAGACCGGCTGACCGTCTGCGGTCACGTGATCGAGCTGGCTGCGGTGCTTCACCAGGAAGCACACCGAGCAAATAAACTCGTCGTTCTGTGTCGGGATGACGGTGACAGACGAATCCTCGTTGCTCAGATCCGCACCTGGCAATTCATAGTCCTCGGCAATAGCATTCTCGTCATCGTCGATTTCTGCGGCATCGTTGCTCCGAGCCGCGCCGGAGAGTGCCTCGATGGACTCGGTGTCGTCTTCCTTGTTCCTCGGGGAATCGTAGTCCTGTGCCATTGTTCACCTTTCGTAACACATTGCATCACTGCGGTGACGCTGCTGCTCATATGTCGCGGTACGTCACTGCACGTATGTTCACTGCGCCATAGGATACACGATTTGAAAACGTGCAAATACTACGACACGTGGAACGTCACGTCAACACCGGTGGTCGTGGCGCTATTCCACTTTGCTCAGAGTAAACATACCAATGGTGCAAAACGGTGGAAATACAGCGATGATGAGCTCTCGTACCCGAGTTTTCTCTCGCTGCGGCTTCTGCGCCTGCAGCGCAGAATTTTCTCATTGCCACCATGTGGGACGAGATAAAACGCGAAAATCACAGCGTAGGTGCACAATGAACGGTAATCTTCTTGTAGTGAGACTTTGAATGCGCTTTGCGCGCAGGCCCGCATGAACGAAGGACACGATGAAAAAAGCGGTATTTGACCATGTTGATGACGAGGGCAACCTCATTCTCGATGTTGATACTGAGAAGGTGACGCTCGACGTTACCGACGCTCTCGAGCGCGGAATCCTCTCATCAAAACAGATCAAATCCGAACAGGACACCGCCACCGCGCCAGTCGAGCCGAGTGCCCTGCCGATCTCCAGCATCCAAACGCTGGTCCGCGAAGGCCACACGGACGATGAAATCGCCCGCAAATATTCCATCGACGCCTCTCTGGTGCGCCGTTTCGCACAGCCCGTCGAGACCGAGAAACGCTATGCGATCGCACAGTTCCTCGCCGTCAACACTCAGACTGGCGCCGCCACGCGCAAGCTGGAGGACGTCATCTCGCACAATCTCAGTGAGTCGGGCGTCGACCCCGAAGACGTGTCGTGGGAAGCGACGCGGCAGGGGCGCAACCCCTGGAAGATTGTCGCCCACTTCAACCGTCGTGACCAGGAATACAAGGGCACGTGGATGTGGAATCTGCGCGACAACTCGGTGGTCTCCATCGACCCTGTCGCAAAGCGTCTCCTCGGAGAAAATGCCTCTGCCGGCACGTTGCTGTTCGGTGAGGAGCCAGTGGTCAACACTTCAAGCCGCGCAATTCAGGCGGCGCTCAACGGTCGCGGCCCCATTCCACCGGCGTGGCTCAACGACGACGGGGACGCGGCGGGAGCCACTTCCCCCGCACCGCAGTCCGATCCGCGAACGGCGTCTGTCCCGGCTAATGAGGCTAACGCAGCTGAAGAATCAAGCGAGACTGAATCAAACACGCCCGAATCAAACGCGGCGCCGGTGCCGACTCCTCCAACGAAACCTGTCGTCCCCGATTCAGCTGCCGCACAGCCTGCAGAAGGGGCACCCGACGCGAACGGCGATCACTCCAAGAAGCACCGCGCTGCGGTCCCCTCGTGGGACGACATTCTCTTCGGCGACTGAAGAGGAATTCCGCAGTCCTACAATTTCACAGTCCCGCAGTCTCCGCTCAGTAAGTCCTCACTCCACCAGATCCACTACACCAAATCGAGCAGGAACGGAATCTGCTGCTCCATCATCGTCGAGGAACCGTGAACCGACGGCATCATACGAGCGCCCTCACTCTGCGTGCGCGAATCGACGATGGTCAGGCGCCCGGCACAGGTGACAATGAGGTCCCCGATCATGGGAAGAATGCGGTCCTCCACCGGGCCGAACAGCCCTTGCTCGATGGCCTCCTCACGGAGCAAAACTCTCACCCTCGACCCCAGGCGCGTGATCCAGCGTTGCTGAATCTCCTCCGGTGAAACGTCGGGCTCCGCATACAGCATGAGCGCCCTCGGCTCTCCGCCCACGAGGCGAATTCCCGTGGCGAGCTCCGGTTCCTTCCCGATGTCCACCTGGTCATTGGGATCGATGCTGACCATGCCGTGATCAGCCGTGATCGCGATAAGCGTGCCCTTGGGGGCCTCATCGTGAAGCGTGCGGAGCCGCCGATCGATGGATTCGAGCTTGGCGACCCACTCGTCTGAGTCCCACCCGTAATGGTGTCCGGCCTTGTCGGCGTCGCGCGCATACAGATACGTGAGGCCGGGTTCCCTCGCCGAACGCGCCGCTTTGGAGATGCGCGCCATGGGGTTGACGTCGCCAAGATACGTGGCCCCCCTGAGCGCGGCCACGGTGAGTGCCGATTTCTTAAAATTGGGTAGGCCCACTGACGTCGCACGACCGCCCTGCTTGACGATGCCCTCGAAGACCGTGGGCTGGCGCTGCAAATCTTCAGGCCTGGGGGCGTTGACCCATTGGATCATCTGAGTGATGACGCCGCGCGCTGGGTTGAGTTGTGTGTAACCCAGCATGCCGGTAAGCCCGGGGGCTGTGCCCGTTCCGAAGGTTCCCATGGCGGCGACTGTCGTGGAGGGGTAGCAGGTCTCGATAGGCCTCTGGTTGGCTGAATCGTTCATCAACGACCGCAAGTAGGGTGCGTGGCCGAGGCGGTCGGCAAGATTCCAAAAGCCCATGCCGTCAACGAGGACGACGATGGCGGATTCGACATTGGGAAGGCCCAAGTCAGCCTGGCTCTGCGCAGGATCGGCATGAACTGCTGTTGGCACGGCAACGCCGACACTGGCGCTGAGGGCCGGCAAGACTGCTGAGAGATGGCGAGACACGTCCCGACTTGGTGGGCGCAGGGATAACAGTTCGGCGGTGTCGGGGATTTCAACCATGATTCTTATTCAAGCACCGGGGGGTGAAGAGGCGGCGGAAACCCCGAGAGGCCCCGAGTGTCGCGCCAATACACGCGAATTCGAGGGTGTGGGCGATAATAGAGTGCTGGAACAAAAGGAGTCAGTCACCTATGCTCAAACATCGCGCCCCTAAAAAAGCTGCGTTTGATCCCCGAACGGTCAAGGAAAACATCGTCGATACCCCTCTCAATGAGGAGATGAGCAAGTCCTTCCTTGAATATGCCTATTCCGTGATCTACGCGCGTGCTCTGCCAGATGCACGCGACGGCCTCAAGCCTGTGCAGCGGCGCATCGTCTATCAAATGGGTCAGATGAACCTCCTGCCCGAGCGCCCGTACATGAAGTCTGCTCGCGTGGTGGGCGAGGTCATGGGAAAGCTGCACCCACACGGTGATTCCGCTATCTACGAGGCGATGGTGCGCCTCGCACAGCCCTTTGCCATGCGTCTGCCCCTCGTGGACGGTCACGGAAACTTTGGCTCCCTCGACGACGGCCCTGCCGCCTCCCGCTACACCGAGGCACGCATGGCGTCCTCGGCCCTCGGAATGAACGCCGACATCGACGAAGACACCGTCTCCTTCTCCCCCAATTACGACAACAAGCTCAAAGAGCCGGACGTCTTGCCCTCCGCAATCCCCAACCTGCTGGTCAACGGCGCATCGGGCATCGCCGTGGGCATGGCCACCAACATGATCACCCACAATCTGGGAGAAGTCATCGCGGCCGCGAAATACATGCTCCACCACCCTGACGCCAGCCTCGACGACCTCATGCGCTTTGTCCCCGGCCCTGACCTGCCTGGCGGCGGCATCATCATGGGTCGCGAGGGAATTCGCGAGGCGTACGAGACCGGCCGCGGTCGCTTTGTGACGCGCGCCAAGATCCATCTTGAGAACATCACCGCCCGCAAGAAGGGCATCGTCGTCACCGAGCTGCCTTTCATGGTTGGGCCCGAAAAGGTGCTTGAGCGCATCTCCGATGCCGTGCGATCCAAGAAGCTCGATGGAATCACGGGGGCCGTTGACCTTTCCGACCGCCACAACGGCATGAAAATCATTATCGAGATCAAGTCCGGATTCAATCCGGAGGCGGTTCTCGCACAGCTGTACAAGCACACGCCGCTCCAAGACGCTTACACGATCAACAACGTGGCGCTCGTCGATGGGCGGCCCCACACGATGGGTCTCAAGGAGCTCCTGCGCGTGTGGATTGACCACCGTCGCTCCGTCATCAAGGCACGTTCCGAATTTAGACGCAAGAAGGCTCTCGAGCGCCTGCATTTGGTGGAGGGACTGTTGCTTGCCCTCATCGACATCGACGAGGTCATCGAGGTCATCCGCAGCTCGGACGACGTTGAGACCGCGAAGAATCGGCTCATGGTCGTCTTCGACCTCGATGAGATCCAGGCCACCTATATTCTCGATCTGCGCCTCCGTCGCCTCACCAAGATGAGCCGCGTCGAGCTGGAGTCCGAGAGGGACGATCTGCGCAGGAAAATTGCGGAGCTCGAGGAGATTCTCTCGTCTCAGGATCATCTGGATGCGGTGGTCGTCGAGGAGATGGACAACGTGGTGGCAAAGTGGAACACTCCGCGCCGCACGCTGCTTCTCGACCACGACGGCACGGTTCTCCAGGCCGAGCCCGACCCAACGGCTCCCGTCAGCGACAGTAGCGCTCCGGCAAATGCTGGGGGCGGGGCAGGTCCCAGTATTGGTGTCGGAGCCGGAATCGGCACGGGAATTGATGCGACGAGCGCGGGTGCAACTCCGGGCCTCTCGCTGCCCACCGGTGTCTCAGGCGGCTCAAGTGTCGCCGGGGTCATCGGCGTCACTGGGACAGGCGCGGCAGGTGCCTCGCTCGAACTCGAAGACAGCCCCTGCACGGTCATGCTCACCACGCGCGGGCTCATTGCACGTTCGACGCCGAGCGCCCTCGACCTCTTCGAGGCACGCGACGCAAGCGTCGAGCGGGCCACGGACGACGAGATTCGCTCCCTCTTTGCGACCACAACGCGCGCTGAGTATGGGATTATCACGTCGGCGGGCCGCCTGGTGAAGGCAAACGTTTCCGACCTGCCACTGATTGCGGCGAGTGAATCGCTCAGTGTGAGTGGCGGCGTCCACGCCGACGACCTTCTCCGTGGCACTGAAAGTACGCAGGCAGTTCCGGGAGAGCGTGTCGTCGCTGCCATTGCCCTTGATTCCACGACTCCGCTGGCCTTGGGAACGCGCGGCGGCATCGTTAAACGGTGGAATATGGACTCGCCGACGACCATGGACTCGTGGAGCGTGATCTCGCTCAAGGACGATAACGGAACAGTCGACGAGGTGTTGACGGCCGCTCCCGCCGACGACTCCGACCGCATCGTCTTCATCACGAGCGACGCCTCGCTCCTCACCTTTGAAGCTTCGTCCGTTCGCCCGCAGGGCCGAAGCTCTGCCGGAATGACGGGCATCAAGCTCAACGACGATCAGCGCGTGCTCGCCTTCGCGGTCATCCCTGCCGGCAAAATCGCGTGGAGTGCTCCAGAGCCCGACGAAGACGGCACTGTGACGGGTGAGCCCTCCGGCGCAGTCGTTCTCACGGTTGCCGGAGATTCCAAGGCGTTGCCCGGCACCGAGGAGGGCTTTGCCAAGCTCACACCCTTCGAGCTCTATCCCACGAAGGGCCGCTCGACGCGCGGCGTCCGTGCACAGCGCTTCCTCAAGGGCCAGGACACGCTCATCTGTGCGGCGGTTGGCCCCTATCCGCTGCGTGCATCGTCAGAATCGGGCCGACCTGTTGGACTGCCAGATATCGATATGCGCCGTGACGGTTCAGGTCAGGAGCTCGAGGCGCGCATCGATACCGTCGAGTAGCGAGGGCTGCTGCGCTCGCGCCCAATCTTGTTCGTGGAGTTTTGACCGCTGACGTGCCGCTTTTGCGGCGTCAGCGGTCAAAACTCCACGAACAAATTCGTATCTGGCCACATTCGACCACATGCCCCGCTCACGCTGTGCCACCGGCCAACTTTCTGCGACATTGATGGAATGAAAAAACATGCGACACTCGATGCGCTCTTCACAGAGCAAGAGGCCGAGGGGCGAGGCGTTTACACCTACACTCCCGCACAGCAACGCGCTCTACACCGACGTGTTCAAGCAGGCGAAGTTCGCCTGCTTGCCAAGGGCTGCTACGTTCGGAAAAAATATTGGGAAAGTCTGACTTACGAGCAGAGGGGCTGGTGCATGCTTCGCACGCTGGCGTGCCTCCACCCGGATTGGATCCTCGCAGGAACGGCAGCCGCATGGGTATCCGGACTCACCTCTACGTTCTTGCTACTTAGAAAATTCAGCGTTGCAGCGACCGCAGGGAGAAATCCTTATGTCGAGCATGGCGTCAGACGGGTGTATCTCACCGAGGAGGAAACGTCGTCAATTCGCACCATCAATGGTTTTCGAGTCTGTGGCATCGAGAGGACAATTTTCGACTGTGCTCGATCTCTGCCGCTCACAGATTCCCTCCCTCTCTGTGACAAAGCGCTGCGCGACGAGCTGTGCACGCACGAGCAGCTTGTCGCCTTCGCACTTCGACATTCTCGCTGCAGGCGCGCACGTCTCGCCATGCGTGCTATCAGTCTGGCGAGTCCTCTCTCCGAATCGGGTGGCGAATCAATGGCGCGAGCGGTGATCATTGACCTAGGCTTCGCGCCGCCACAGTTGCAGGTCAATTTTGAGGATCCCGTGACTCACCGATTATTCAGGGTTGATTTCCTATGGAAGTTGCCAAACGGTTTCAGCGTCATCGGGGAGTTCGACGGCAGGCAGAAGTACGTCGACGAAGCCTTGAGAAATGGCCGTTCGATCGAGCAAGTTCTCGACGACGAAAAATCGCGGGAGTCTCACCTGTCAATTTACGGGATCGGACTGCTGCGATTCGGCTACAAAGAATTAAAAGATCCGGAGTCCTTGCGGATTTTGCTGAACAAATTCCACATTCCGAGGGCGAGTTAGCACTGGCCCACGTGTTGTTCGTGGGGTTTTGACCGCTGACGCCGCAAAAGCGGCACGTCAGCGGTCAAAACTCCACGAACTAGGGAGAAAACTACGCGTCAATATTGGACCGGTCGAAGTCCTCGGCGTTCTCCACGATGAACTCCTTGCGCGGAGGAACTTCGTCGCCCATCAGCAGTTCAAACACGTCGGAGGCACCGGCAGCGTCCTCCATGCGAATGCGTCGCAACATGCGTGTGCGCGGGTCCATGGTGGTGTCCGCCAACTGATCGGCGTCCATCTCTCCGAGACCCTTGTACCGCTGCACATCCGGCTTATAGGAGATTCCATCGGCCTCGAGCTGCTTCATACGCCGACCGAGCTCGTCCTCGGAATAGGTGTAGACGTACTCGCCTTTGTGCGAACCCATGAGCTCGATGCGATGCAGCGGCGGCACAGCCGCATACACACGCCCATTCTCGATGAGCGGACGCATGTACCGGTAGAACAGTGTGAGCAACAGTATGCGAATGTGAGCGCCGTCGACGTCAGCATCCGTCATCATGATGACCTTGTTATACCGCGCCTGCTCAATGTCGAAGTCTCGCCCAGAACCTGCGCCCAGAACCTGAATAATGGCGCCACATTCCGCGTTGTTGAGCATCTGGTTGATGGAGGCCTTCTGCACGTTGAGGATCTTGCCACGAATCGGCAGGAGCGCCTGGAACATCGAATTTCGCGCAGCCTTCGCCGTTCCGAGTGCGGAATCGCCCTCGACGATGAACAGTTCCGCCACATCGTCATTGCCAGGAAGGCAGTCCGAGAGCTTGGTGGGCATTGAGGCCGACTCGAGCGCGTTCTTCCGCCGCGTGACCTCCTTGGTCTTGCGCGCCTGAATACGGGCGTGCATCTCCCCCACGATCTTTTCGAGCACCTGCTGCGACTGTGCCTTGAACCCTCGGCGCGACCCCGAGATCATTTCTCCGAGTTCTTCGTCGGATAATTTAGTCACAATAAGCTTGACCTGTGCAGTTCCGAGCACGTCCTTGGTCTGCCCCTGGAACTGCGGCTCAGCGATGCGCACGGTGACGACGGCGACAATGCCCGCGGTGACGTCGTCTCGCTCCACCTTGGTTTTGGAATCCTTGAGATTGACCTTGAGCTTGCGGGCGTTCGCTTCGACCGCCTTCCTCACCTGCTTGGTCAGTGAGTTGAGGAAACCGTCGACGTGCATGCCGCCGCCAGGAGTTTCCACCACATTGACAAAGCTGCGGATCGTCGGCTCGTAGTCGCTGGTCCAGCGCAGCGCGATATCGACGCCGCATTCACGCTTAACTAGCTTCGCGTGCAGGTCTCCGTTCTCGCCGACCTCCTGAGTCTCCTCGTCGTATTCGCGCGTCCCTGTGATGTGCCAGATGTCGGAGACAGGGGCACCGTGCGAGAGGAAGTCAACAAAGTCAACGACGCCTCCCTTGTGCAGGAACTCCTGATGGCGAGGATGGGCACCTTGCGCAGGTGCTTCGTCGGGCTCAAGCTGACTGAAATCCTCGGCTTCTGTGGGGTCCGCGGTTTCCTCTGCGTCGTCGAGAGTGCCGCGATCGGCGGGATCGTCGTTCTCAGTAGCATCTTCGACGACAGTTGCATCCTCAGCACCACCGGCGTCTTCGACCGTCTCGATCCGACCACTCTGCGCGAGCGAGGTATCGGTCTCAAAGACATCCCGCTCCTCGGATTCGGCAACGGACTCATCGATGACCTCAATTTTGAGTCCGGGCACCAGGAAGGACGTCTGACGCACGCGGTCAATGAGCTGAGAGTAGTCAAAGCGCGCGGTTGAGTTGAAGATCTCGGGGTCCACCCAGTAGCGGATGCGAGTTCCCGTATGTTTCTTGGAGACCGTTCCCACCACACGCAGCTCGGTTGGCTTGCGCTTGCGGGTGCGTGTAAAGGCCGACTTCGGAGAAGGATTTTCCGGATCGGCATCGTCGTAGACTCCGGGATGCCCCTGATGGAATTCCATCCGGTAGGTCTTACCTCCGCGGTCGACCTCGACGTCCAGCCTCTCGCTGAGCGCGTTCACTACCGAGGAGCCAACGCCGTGAAGACCACCGACCGCAGTGTAGGAAGACTCGCCGAACTTGGCGCCGGCGTGCAGCTTGGTCAGCACGACCTCGACGCCGGAGAGCTTCGTCTTTGGTTCGACATCCACTGGAATTCCGCGACCGTTGTCTTCAACGGTGATGGACCCGTCGGTGTGCAGCCGAACCACGATGTGATCACATGCCCCCGCGAGTGCCTCGTCGACAGAGTTGTCGATGATCTCCCACAGACAGTGCATCAGTCCTTGGCTGTCCGTAGTCCCGATATACATACCAGGACGCTTTCGCACAGCGTCCAGACCCTCAAGAACCGCCAGGTTTTTTGCGCTGTAATCTTCAGATTTTTCCGCCATTACGCCTCTCGCTCACTACTCTTCGTCTCCGCCGCCACGCCGAATCGGCGCGACTCTCACTGATCGAGGAAGTCGCGCAGCGTCTGGGAACGGGAAGGATGACGAAGTTTCGACATCGTCTTGGACTCGATCTGACGAATGCGTTCGCGCGTCACGCCGTACACGCGACCGATGTCGTCGAGCGTCTTAGGCTGACCGTCTTCAAGGCCGTAGCGCATCTTGATGACGCCCGCCTCACGAGGACTGAGAGTTTCGAGTACCTGACGGAACTGCTCCTGAAGCAGTGAGAAGGCAACAGCATCGGAGGGTGCAATCGCGTCGGTGTCCTCGATGAGATCACCGAACTCTGAATCGCCATCCTCGCCCAGAGGCGTGTGCAACGAAATGGGTTCGCGCCCGTACTTCTGCACTTCCTCAACCTTTTCGACAGGCATGTCGAGCTCGCGCGCCAATTCGTCCGGCGTGGGCTCACGACCGAGATCCTGCAGCATCTGGCGCTGTACGCGAGACAGCTTGTTGATGACCTCGACCATGTGAACGGGAACTCGAATGGTACGTGCCTGGTCTGCCATGGCGCGAGTGATCGCCTGGCGAATCCACCACGTTGCATACGTGGAGAACTTGAAGCCCTTCTTCCAATCGAACTTCTCAACAGCGCGAATGAGACCGAGGTTGCCCTCCTGAATGAGGTCGAGGAACAGCATTCCCCTGCCGGTGTATCGCTTTGCCAAGGAGACGACCAGTCGCAAGTTCGCCTCAAGCAGATGGTCCTTTGCCTTCTTACCGTCGGCAGACGCCCACTTCAGCGCACGCTTGCGCTTGAACTCCATGTTCGCTTCGCCCTCAGTGTCAAGCAGATGCTGGGCATAGAGACCCGCCTCAATACGCTCCGAGAGGTCGACCTCTTGCTCCGCATTCAGCAGGCTCACGCGACCGATCTGCTTGAGATAATCCTTCACTGGGTCCGCAGTTGCACCCTGTGCCACCACGCGACGCTTGGGGTTGCCAGAGGGGGTGACGTTCTCGTCGTCATCCGTGTCGGTGACGACAAAGGCGCCCTTCTCCTTTGGCACCTCGGGGGTCTTCTTTTTCTGAGAGCCGCCCTCTTCATCGTCGTCTTCGTCCGAGTCCTCTGAATCCTCGTCGGAATCGTCGTCTGAGTCGCTGGCATCATCAGCGTCGTCGTTATCGTCGGCGTCAGCAGAATCGTCCGCAGCGTCGTCCTCATCGAGATCAGTGACTTCGAGGTCTTCCTCGGACTCCTCTGTCTTCGATTTCTTGGCGGCACTCTTCTTCTCATTCTTCTTGGCAGCTGTCTTCGCAGCCGTTGACTTCTTGGTTGCCGCTTTCTTGGCAGAAGACTTCTTCGCAGTCTTTTTCTTCGTCGTCTTCTGCTCGTCGCTACCCTGTGCAGCAGCCGCTGCCTTCTGCGAGGTCTCGTCCTCGGAGACGGCAGAATTCTTCTTCGTACCAGTTGACTTCGTCTTAGCAGTTGCCACGTATCCTCCTGAAAGAGCACACCCGATTAAGGCATAATTCGGGTAAGCGCAAGTTTTCACCTATAAGAGTGAACCATTCAGCGCGGACGATTATTCCCAGTTATCGCATTTTTTTCTCTGCGCTCCTTCCACGCCGGCACAATCCCATATTCCACAGCGCTCAGAACGATTGATGCCAGCGTGCATTCACCGTCGATGCTCAGGCTTCTCAACGCCGCCCCGCTGGCCTCGTCAGGCCTGCCCGACCACCAGAGAAGATAGGCCATTACGGCCAGCGGCTGCACGCAATAATCCCGCGGCACCTTCGAATGAACCTCAATGAGCAGATCCAAACAGCTCGTACACCACGCTTGCTGAGGCACCTTCGAGGCGTCGCGGAAGACGCTGGACAGCGTGGAGCTGACCAGGTGTGCAGTGGAGGGCCGTGTGGGATGAACCGCAACCTCGATGAGTTCCTCTGTGGGAAGCGCAGAAACTATAGACAGAATGAGAGCGTCGCGCAGTCCCATCGACTCATGCAAAGCGACGGCGAGTCGCTCGATGAACTCGTCACGGTGGAGGCGAGATTTCGCAGTGAACTCACCCTCCTTCAATTTTCGAGTCCGTATGACCCACTCCTCGACGAGCGGACCAAAGAACTCGAAATCTGCCTTTTCCATGCCCTTCGCGGCGCGATCAATGCGAAAGTTATCGATGCGCTCACGAAGGCGGACCTGTGCGGCGGCTTGTGCCGTATGTATTTTTGTTGTTGTCATGTCTTCACTTTGCCCGACGTCGGGCCGGAGGACAGAAAATTCAGGGGGCTGTGGTCGAATGGGCCACAAATACGGCTCAGGAATGTCGGGCAGAACCATCGAAGGGGAATACTATCGAAGTGATGACTACTTATGATTCCCCCGCGTCTGCAAGCGCTGCCACGTTTGCAGAGAACGTCGATCTGGCGAGGCAAAACATCGAGCGCCGCATCCCCGAACTCATCGAGTCTTCGAGCTCAGCACACTTGGAAAAGGTTCCGAGCTCTCAGCTGATGCAGGGAGTGATCTCGCAGGCGCTCGTATCGAGCCGTGGAGGGAAGCGACTGCGCGCGCTCCTCACCATCGCGGCAGGCAATGTCGCCAGCCATCCCACGCTTGACCAAGATGCCATGCTGGACATCGCATGTGCCATCGAGATTTTCCAGACCGGCGCACTGGTCCACGACGATATCATCGACGACTCCGACTTGAGACGCGGGATCCCCGCCGCACACCGCGGTCTCGCCACCATATTCTCGAAGTTCTCCCGAAAGCTCGCCTCCGACGCCCTCGAGGCGGTCCTCACCACCGCGCAAGCCACTGGCAACGGCCTGGGTATCATGCTCGGCGATCTTCTCGCCACGGAAAGTCTCCTCGTCATTTCAAACGCGGCCGCCGGTCATCGGCTGCACGAGCCCCTCGTGTCGACCTTCCTCAGGATGCAAAAAGAAGTCGAGATCGGCCAAATCATGGATCTCGCCGATACGGTCGTCCGCCTCGACGATCCTCACGCCATGATCGACAACTGCCTGGCTGTATTCCGCTGGAAAACGGCCAGTTACACCACTATCGCACCGCTCGAACTCGGTTTCCTTGCCGCTGGCATCGACGCGACGAACGCACGGCGGTGGGCTGAGCGCATCGGCACCCCTTTGGGAACTGCCTTCCAGCTCGCCGACGATCTCATTGACGTGGACGCCGACAATCGTCCCAGCGGCAAACCCCTGGGTGGCGACATCCGCGAAGGCAAGCACACGGTCCTCCTTGCAGATGCGCTGCTCAGCGCAGATCGCAAGGATGCAGCGACCTTACGCGCGGCCTATTCGGCTCCCGAACGGGATGCCTCAACCGTGCGGCAAGTCATCGATATCCTCGGCAGAAGCGGGGCAATCGACGCCTCACGCCGGCGTATCACCACACTGTGGAACGAGACGAGCGCCCAACTCGACGCCTGGCACGAGGAGCAACTCCTCGCATCGAGCGACGCTGGAGAAGACGAAAGACTGCGCGCGGACGCGGCGGCCGCTCGGTTGAAAGCCACGTGCGCGCTGTTTCTGCCATCCCTTCGCCGCTAACGGTGGAGATTTCATCAGGAAACGCATAGACATGCGGTTTTGAGAGGGCGGTCTCCCCTACTATTGCGATTATGAGTGAAGTGGCAGA
>JALCOX010000004.1 GCA_022649925.1 Bifidobacteriaceae bacterium
CGGAGACAACCGCTCCGTTCGAGAGGACGACGACCACGTTGGCGTTGAGCGCGGCCACGCGACGCAGCAGGTCGATCTGCTTGGAAGGAATGGCGAGCGTGGTGCGATCGAAGCCCTCGGACTCCGCCTGTTCGGGCAGACCCAGGCACATCACGACCACGTCGTGTGACGCGGCGAGCTTTTCGGCTTCCGCGGTGAGGGACTCGTCCTGCTCGGCGTCGTCGAAGGTAAAGCCCGGCGCGAAATCTGCGGCGACGCCCGCGGCCTTGAATCCGTCGAGCACAGTCGTGAGCTTGCTTGGCGTAATGTGCGAGGAGCCGCCGCCCTGATAGCGCGGGGTGCGGGCAAACTCGCCGATGACAACGATCGAGGAAGAACGATCGAGTGGGAGAATATCGTCCTCATTTTTGAGCAGGACGATCGCCTCGTCCGCAGCGCGGCGTGCGGTCTCGTTGTGGGCATCGACGTCGTAGCGGTAGCCGGCCGCTCCACGATCCATGGCGGGACGCGCCTTCTCGATGAGGTCGAGGACTCCCTGTGCCATTTTTTCAAGCTGGCCTTCTGTGATATCACCCATGCGGACCGCCTGGGAGATGGTGTCGTCCGTTCCCGACGGCGGCATTTCCAAGTTGAGGCCTGCGTTGAGCGCCGCCACGCGATCCTGGACCGCGCCCCAGTCGGACATGACGAGACCGTCGAAGCCCCACTCTCCGCGCAGAACGTCCGTGAGAAGCCAATGATTCTGAGACGAATACGTCCCGTTGATGCGGTTATAAGAGCACATGACGGTCCACGGGTGGGCGTGCTTGACGATGTATTCAAAGGCGCGAAGGTAGATCTCGCGCAGAGCTCGCTCGCCGACCTGAGCGCTGACACGCAGACGGTCCGTCTCCTGATTGTTGGCGGCGAAATGCTTGAGGCTGGTGCCAACTCCCTGCGACTGCACACCCTCGATGAGCCCCGTCGCCTGCTTGGCCGCGACGAGCGGGTCCTCCGACCAGTATTCGAAGCAGCGGCCTCCCAGGGGATTGCGCTTGATGTTGACTCCCGGGCCGAGGATAACGGCGACCTGTTCCTGAATGCACTCCTCGCCCATCGCCTTGCCGACTTCCTCCGTGAGCGCCGGGTTCCATGAACTCGCCAGTCCCGCTGCCGGCGGGAAGCACGTTGCGGGGACTGAACCCTGCAGCGCACCTAGCGACTTGCTGTCGCGCGCTTTGCGCAGTCCGTGGGGGCCATCGGTGATCATGTAGCCTGGGACGCCTTTGTTCTCAAGGCCTTGCAGGTGCCACAAATCTGCGCCGGAGGTGAGACTCGACTGCTCATCTACTGTGAGATCCGTTGCCTTGACGCCCAGTGCTGCGGTGTCGTTCGTGCTCGTGCTCGTGCTCGTGTTCTCGGTCATGCTGAATTCCTTTCGGCCGTATCGGGCTTTCGCTCGGTACACGGTCACCAATGTCCGTTTGTCCGTTTGTCTATTCCGATATGTGCGTTTACGTCTATTCGACGTCAGCGGTCACCACGCGGGGTTCCTCATCTCTGAGAAGCGCTCATCCTCAAGAAGCGGCCGGTACGAGGTAGCATATCACAGAAACCTACAGTAGTGTAGGTTTCTAGATTTATCGATACGTTCTATTCTGTTGTTGTATCGGGCAACCGTGGCCGCTCAAGGTCGCTCAGCAAGGAGATGCGATGACGCAGACGACACATCAGACGTCAGGTGGCGTGTCGCGTCGCTATGCCAAAGGCGAGGCGAGGCGACAGGAGATCATTCGCATCGCCATGGAGGTCTTCGCAGCCGTCGGATACAACAAGTCTTCCATGCTGGAGATTTCGCAAAAGTCCGGACTGACGCGCGCCGGGCTCGCCCACTACTTCCCCACGAAGGAGTCGCTGCTCACCGCGGTTCTCAAATGGAGAGACTCCGAAGACCACAAGAACTTCATCTCGACCCGCGACGGCAGCGACCCACAGGGCTTCTTCCAAGGATTACTGCGGCTCACCGCCCATAACGCCACCATTCCGGGTCTCATCGCCCTCTACGCCATTCTCTCTGCGGAGGCGAGCGCGCCGGAACATCCGGCGCACGACTACTTCGTTCACCGCTACGAACACACTGTTGCCATGATGGAGACCAACCTTCGGGCCGCCGCAGACCAAGGGAAGTTGCTCAAGTCTCTCGACCCTCACGCCTTCGCCGTGCGCATCGTGGCCGTGATGGACGGTCTCCAGATACAATGGCTCCTCAACCCCGGCCACTTCGACATGGTGGAACATCTGCGAGCGCTCCTCTCAGAGGCCCTCACCTTCTGACCCCCCCCTTCGATATTTGAATGTTTGTACGTTTGTGCAGACGCCCGTATGTTTGTGCGGACAACTCGATGTTTGTGCGGACACTTTTCCTCTATCTCCCTCAATTTGCATCGAATTCCAATATTCGAAGATTCCGCATGATTAATAATCGTTGAAATATATAGGATTCATGTTTTCGCAAAATCTTGGCTCCCAGAAGTTCTCCGCACAAACATCGAATTGTCCGCACAAACGGGTGTGAGAACTCCTTTTTTCACCACTCCTCTGCACGATCCGTGACGTGAATTGAAGGAATAGGTCCTTTTCCTAAACATGTCGCCCCACCATTCCAGCGATCTGGAGTCTCAATACTTTCTTGTAATAAAGTTTCCATCCCATGCACGAAAGTCCCCCACTCTCACACCACCTGTCGCAACGGTTTTATAGGCTCGTTGCATGTCTAACGATGCGAATTCCACCTCCCCGGCAGCGAACGAAAGCACGTCTCTGCGCCTGTACGACACAGCGACGCATTCAGTGACACCGTTCGCACCCCTCACGCCTGGTGAAGTGAGCATCTATGTGTGCGGCGCCACGGTGCAGAGCTCGCCCCACGTGGGGCATCTGCGTGCAGCTGTGGCCTTCGACGTGGTTCGCCGCTGGTTTCTCAAACTTGGTTACAAAGTCGTCTTCGTGAGGAACGTCACCGACATCGACGATAAAATCCTCGCAAAGGCCGCAGCTGCTGGTCAGGAGTGGTGGGCACGCGCCTATCATTACGAGCGCGAATTCACGCAAGCCTACGATCTGCTCGGAGTTCTACCCCCGACGTACGAACCGCGCGCAACCGGCCACATGACCGACATGATCGATCTCGTGCAACGCCTCATCGACCGCGGTCACGCCTACGTCATTCCCAACGCCGACGGCACACCGTCCGGCAACGTCTATTTCGACGTACCTTCATGGCCTGAGTACGGAGCACTGACACATCAGGAAACAGGCACGTTGGCCGCAGAGGCCACCCTCGATCCCGACGCCGCAGTCGCCGATCAACTCGGTCCCTCCGTCGACGCGCAAGGACCCGACAAGTACAACACCGTCGACGCAGCCGACGAAAGTGCCGACAAGCACAATCCCCGCGACTTCGCCTTATGGAAAGCCGCCAAGCCAAATGAGCCTGCAACAGCATCATGGAACGCACCCTTTGGCAAGGGTCGGCCCGGTTGGCATCTCGAATGCTCTGCGATGAGTCACCGCTATCTCGGCGACGACTTCGACATTCACGGAGGTGGCCTCGACCTGCGCTTCCCCCACCACGAGAACGAAATGGCGCAGTCTCACGCGGCTGGCTGGGGCTTCGCGCACCGCTGGATGCATTCCGCCTGGGTCACCCAGAGCGGCGAAAAGATGAGCAAATCACTGGGTAACGGCCTCTCTGTGGGCGAAGTTCTCAAGGACCACAGCGCCTGGGTGATTCGCTACGCCCTCGCCTCCGTGCATTACCGCTCCATGCTCGAGTGGAGCGATCAGACGCTCAACGAGGCAGAATCCGCGTACGAGCGCATCTCACGGTTCGTCGCAGCTGCCCAAAAGGCCACCGTCGCAGCGGTGGATCAGCCAGCCGTTCCCCTCCCCGAAGCATTCGTTGCCGCCATGAACGACGACATCAACGTTTCCAACGCGCTGGCCGCCGTTTTCTCGACGATTCGCGAGGGAAACTCCCTCATTGCGCAGGCGCCGGACGCCAGCGCAGCCACAACGGCGGTATCCGCGCCCGCAATCGCCACCAAACTCCAGCAAGTGCGCTCCATGTTGGATGTCTTCGGTCTGGACCCACTCAGCACACAGTGGTCTACGTCGCAGTCGGACGGTGAGGACGGCGCGATCACCAAGGCGCTCGACGCGCTCGTCTCCGCGCAACTCGAGGCGCGCACGCAGGCCCGCAAGGATAAGAACTTCGCACAGGCCGACGCCATCCGCGACCAGCTGAACGCCGCAGGCATCGAAATCGAAGATTCGGCGCAGGGCTCCAGCTGGCACGTTCGCTGAAGAAGCGAGCAATCGGCTGAGTCGAATCATCCCAGCACCATCCGCGCGTGGCGTTAGACTAGGCACTATGCCTACAGCTTTCAGTTCTCTTACCGACAGACTGTCGAATGCCTTCAAACACCTCAAGTCGAAGGGCAAGCTCAGTCAAGCCGATATCGACGGAACCATCCGCGAGATTCGTCGCGCGCTGCTGGACGCCGATGTCGCTCTCGACGTGGTGCGCTCCTTCACTGCGCGCATCCGCGAGCGCGCACTCGGGACAGAGGTCTCCGAGGCGCTGAACCCCGCCCAGCAAGTCGTCCAGATTGTCAACGAGGAGCTGACGGGAATCCTGGGCGCTGGCGTTGACCGCCCTCTCAACTTCGCAAAGAATCCGCCGACCATCATCATGCTCGCGGGCCTACAGGGCGCGGGCAAAACTACTCTCGCGGGCAAACTCGGCTATTGGCTCAAGGATTCCGGTCACACACCGCTCCTCGTCGCAGCGGATTTGCAACGTCCGAACGCTGTGACCCAGCTTCAGGTAGTCGGCGAGCGCGCCGGCGTTCCCGTGTACGCGCCAGAGCCCGGCGTCTCCTCCGAGGTCAGCGATGTGGTGACTCCCGGGGCTTCCACCGGTGACCCCGTCAAGGTGGCGCGCGATTCCATCGAAGTGGCCAAGCAGAAGCTCTATGACACTGTCATCATCGATACCGCAGGCCGCTTGGGCGTCGACGAAGAGCTGATGACTCAGGCTCGCAACATCCGCAATGCCGTCAACCCTGACGAAGTACTGTTCGTCATTGACGCCATGATCGGTCAGGATGCCGTGCGCACCGCCGAAGCGTTCGACCAAGGCGTCGATTTCACAGGCGTTGTGCTCTCCAAGCTCGACGGTGACGCCCGCGGCGGCGCGGCACTCTCCGTCGCCTCCGTGACGCACAAGCCAATTCTGTTCGCCTCCACGGGCGAGGGGCTCAAGGACTTCGAGGTCTTCCACCCTGACCGCATGGCCTCCCGCATTCTCGACATGGGCGACATTCTCACCCTCATCGAGCAGGCGCAAAAACAGTTCGACGAGGAAGAAGCCAAGAAGGCCGCCGCCAAGATTTCCGAAGGAAGCTTCGGTCTCGACGACTTCATGGACCAGCTCCAGCAGGTGCGCAAGCTCGGCCCCATGAAGAATCTGCTCGGTATGATTCCCGGAATGGCTCAGCATCGTGAGGCGCTGGATCAGTTTGACGAGAAGGAGATTGACCGAACCGAAGCTATCATTCGGTCGATGACTCCGAGCGAGCGCAAAGATCCAAAGATCATCGACGGCTCACGTCGCGCTCGCATCGCGTACGGCTCCGGCGTGACAGTTTCCGCTGTCAACGGGCTGCTGCAGCGCTTCGAGCAGGCTGCCAAGATGATGAAACGCATGTCGAACGGTTCGCGCTCGATGCCCGGCATGGGAGGAATCCCCGGAATGGGCAGTCCCGGCGGTAACAGCAAGCGCAAGAAGGCCAAGGGCGGCAAAAAGAAGAAGGGCGGCAAGTCCGGCAACCCGATGAAGCGCGCACAGGAAGAGCAGGCGCTACGCGAGCGTCTGGCAGGTAAGCCTTCCTCCGGCACAGGTTCAGCTGGATCGGCCTTCGAGAAGCCGAAGCCGAAACCGGGCCTTCCGGATGAATCCAACGGCTTCCCGGGCGGACTGCCAAGCCTGCCACCGTCGCTGTTCAACAGGTGATACGGACGCTCACGGATTCGCGACCGCGCGATTGTTCTGGCGTCACCGCACAGGAGGCGCACGCGTAGTTAGTTGCCGTCAGTCGTTAGTCGGCAATCGTTAGTCGTCAAGTCCAGTTAGTCACAAAGCACTCCTGAGGTCACATTCGACCACAGGGGTGCTTTTTCTCTGCCCCTCACCGGCCTCTCCCCCACACTGAGATCATCGTCCGCTCTCAGAAAGTGGGGTACACTTTATGATAGGTTTTAATCGTCACAGAGCGAGCAGAGGTGTCATCTTCGCTCGCTCGGCAGGAAAACATGGATTTACAGAGGAAGATGTCTCGTACGCCTCAGAGCATCCCGTTCGTATCGAGTACGAGTCACAGTCAGACGGCACGCTCCTCGTGAAGCTTGTCGGTCTCCACCGAGACCCTTTAGTTCCGTATATAGAAGTCTTGATGAGGCAGTCACAGCGCCATGGGCTAGTTATCTTCCATGTCTCGGCCCTCACCGACAACTTCTGGGATTAATAAGGAGAATCATGTTGAGAAAGAAAATGAGAAACACTGATATGCACGAAGCTTTCGACTTCTCTCATCGAGAGAATGTCACTGCTCTTGAAGGCGACGAAGCTCGCCGCTTTGGCTCCCAGCTCATCAAAGACGCAGCCGGAGGAGTCGATACCCTCGAGGAGGCACACACCATTCTCTTTGGCCGCCCCACCCTCGAAAAGCAGGCAACCCGCGAGAAGACCGAACAGGTTCAAGTCCGCATCCCACACTCCTGGAAGCGTCGCATAGACAAGGCCGCCAAGAGTAAGGGGCAGACGCGGTCCGTCTTCCTGCGCAACATCATCAAAAAAGAGATCTTCTAGATAATTCCACCTGTTCCGTCACTTTTGCGCAGAGTCGCCCAGTTGTGATTAAATTATGAGTTGTTATCTGTGCTGACGGACCCTCTCATGCCGTTCGACACGGGGACAAACGCGATCCAAAGCTTCGGTGCCCCACACCCAGCCGAGGAGAGCACCTATGCAATGCAAGGAGAGCCATTTTGGCAACCAGGATTCGTTTGAAGCGTATGGGTAAGATGCGTTATGCGTTCTACCGCGTCGTCATTGTCGATCAGCGCAAGAAGCGCGACGGCAAGGTGATCGAGGAGATCGGCACGTACGATCCGAACACCCAGCCTTCAACCATCAAGATCAACTCTGAGCGCGCTCAGTATTGGCTCGGCGTCGGCGCACAGCCGTCCGAACCGCTTCTCGCGCTGCTCAAGATCACCGGTGATTGGCAGAAGTACAAGGGCCTTCCCGGTGCTGAAGGAACTCTCAAGGTGCCCGCTGCTGCAGCAACTGCAGAAGAGCGCATTGAAGAGGCTGCTAACCAGGCTCAGAAGCTGAAGGCCGCAAAGGCTGAGGCTGCTGAAAAGGCCAAGAAGGAAGCTGAAGAGGCTGCCGCCAAGGCCGCTGAAGAAGAAGCCGCAAAGAAGGCAGAAGAAGCAGCTCCAGCCGAAGAGGCTGCCGCTGAAGCTCCTGCTGCCGAGGAGAAGGCTGAGTAATCATGCTCGCTGAGGCACTTGAACATCTCATTAGCAACATCGTTGATTTTCCCGAGGATGTTTCCGTCAAATCGTACGAGAACAACCGCGGTGAACTTCTGCGCGTGCGCGTGAATCCGGAAGATATCGGCCGAGTGATCGGTCGCTCCGGGCGCACGGCCAACGCCATCCGCACGGTCGCTCAGGCTCTGTCTGATCACCGTGTCCGGGTCGACATCATGGACGTGCGGCGATGACTCAAGAGGCTTCATCCTCTCGTACAGACCCTCAGCAACCAACGTTGTTGAGGGTCTGTCGTATCGGTCGCGCGCAGGGGCTCAAGGGCGAAGTCAACGTCTTTAGCTACACCGACGACCCCAAATATCGTTTTGCTCCCGAAGCGGAGTTGCAGACCGAGGAGGGTCGCATCTTCGTCGTGGAACGTTCGCGCCAGTTCAAAGCTCGCTGGATCATTAAATTTGCAGGCATCGATGACCGTAACGCCTCCGAGGCGCTCAATGGAACTGTTCTCTACATTGATCCTGCCGAAGACGACGACACCGAGGACGACGACTTCGACGCTGAGTCCGGATCCGAATCCGAATCTGGCGACGCGGACGACGGCTACTACTTCGTAGATCTCGTGGGACTCAAGGCCATTCTCAGAGATGGCACAGTGGTTGGTGAGGTCACCGAAGCCTTCGATCGTCCCGGGCAGTCACTGCTCGAGATCACTGAGCCTCAGGGCTCTGTCAGTCTCGTGCCATTCGTTGAGCAAATCGTGCCCGACGTCGATCTCGAGGCCGGAACCGTGACGCTTGACCCTCCGGGCGGCCTGCTTCAGGAGCTGTCGTAGATAACACCCTGCGCCGGAGCTCAGAATCCTCCCTTGTCTTGTCGGCCCTCAGGCCCTCGGCAGGGCGATGACTTGAGCTTTCGTTATTGTTGACACCATGCGCATTGATATCGTTTCCGTCTTCCCTGAATTCTTCGACAGCCTTCACGTGAGCCTGCTTGGCAAGGCTCAGGAGTCCGGACTTCTCGATATCGCTACTCACAACCTCCGAGACTGGACCCACGACGTGCACCACTCCGTCGACGACACTCCAGTGGGCGGCGGCGCGGGGATGGTCATGAAGCCCGAGGTATGGGCGGAATGCCTCGACGAACTGCTTGAGGTGCCGGCTACGTCGGGGTCTGCGGCCGGAACCGAGCCCCAAGCCGAACCCGGCACCGTCCTCATCTTTCCTAACCCCTCTGCTCCCCTGTTTTCACAGGCGGCTGCAACCGAGCTCTCACACGTCAAGCGCATCGTCTTCGGCTGCGGACGCTACGAGGGAATCGACGCACGAGTGCCGCAGTATTACGCACAACAGGGCATCGACGTAGCCGAATACTCCATCGGAGACTACGTGCTCAACGGCGGCGAAGTGGCCGTCTACGCCATGATTGAGGCCATCACGCGCCTCATCCCGGGGTTTATGGGTAATCCCGAATCAATTGTCGAGGAATCCTACACGGGAGACCCTCTGCTGGAGCACCGTCAGTATACGAAGCCGGCCACATGGAGGGGCCTCAGCGTTCCAGCTGTGCTCACCTCGGGCGATCACAGCAAAGTGGACCGCTATCGTCGTGACGAGGCGCTAGAGCGCACGTCACGGTTGCGTCCGGACCTCATAGAGACGCTCGAGTGCGCAAGCCTCGACAAAGCCGACCGTAAGACGCTCATCGGCCTGGGTTGGGAAGTTTCGTCGGTGCATCCACGGCGGGTGGAGAAGAAGGTCGATCGCTAGAGGACGCATCTTCGCCCCACAGTCGCACGACTTTTGCGCGAGTCGTACGCTGAATGATCTCCACGACGATGATCGCCACCGCAGTCACCGCCATTCCTATACCGAGAATCTGCCAACTTGCGTGTTTAATTGCCTGTATAACGATGGCCGGAACGAGACACAGAGTGAGAGTGACAGCTCCCGAATGGCGCTCAATCCACTCCCTAAAATGGCTTGTATGCTCTCTGCGTGCTGGATACATCGGCGGCAGGAAGAACCGCATGACGAGATACAGGAAAATGAACTCGGCCGCAGAGGCCACAAGCATCCACACATCTGCCTCTGAAATTGCGGTGACGAGAGCCGGCACACTCAAGACGAGAGCGACAACAAGCGCAAAAGACCGACGACGCACACGCTCCTGCGCAAGTTCACTCGCACACTCCTCAAGATTGCTCGCACTGTCGCCTTGTTCTTCGTCAGTCTTCATCGAATCTGGGAAATCCATTTCACACCTTGCCTCGTTGCAGGATTGAACTCAACATATGGTCGGCGCAGATGATGCGCGCCGCGATGGAATAACCGATGTCGTACATCTCCTAGTAGCTTAGCAATAGCAGAATACGATTTTTAGTACTGAACTTTTCTGAAAGCGGGCACGCGATGGCACTGAGCAAGAAGCAGATCAAGCAGTTGAAGACGTTGGCGATTCACATCAAGCCACTGGTGACCGTGGGTAAGAACGACATCACCGACACCCTCGTGCAGCAGGCCAGCGAGACGCTCGACCAGCGCGAGCTGCTCAAAGTGGCGGTCCAGGATGGGTCCAGCCTCGATGCGAAGGAGGCCGGGACCGAGCTCGCAGAGCGGCTGAACGCTGAACTCGTACAGGTGATTGGGAATCGTTGCGTTCTCTACCGTGAGACGTCGCGCGACGACGTCGAGAAGATCCGTCTCGTCCGCGCCTGATGTGCATGAGCATCGGTGCGTACGCTAGCACCCGCACCCGCACCCGCACCACTTTGTTCGTGGAATTCCGACCACTGAGAGTGGTGACTGCGCTCCTCAGAGGTCAAATCTCCACGAACAGGCCTCGATGCGAGAGCAGGACCGGCGGTCACGCATGGTGACAGCTCCCCACATTGCGCAACGTCGCACGCTTGATCTGGCTCACCTGAGATCTGTCACTCCCGATTCCATCATTTCCGAATCCACAGTCGATTCAGTGCTTGTTACAGCGGGCACCACGTCGACAGCGGAAAGCGACATCGACTGGTCGCATACGTCTTTCCTTGACACGGTGGTGCGCAACATCGCGGCTCGCACGGCGTCCTTATCCGACGCTCATCTCAGCTCATGCTCCTTGCATAACTTCACCGCGCCCACTCTCGATGCGCCACGTGTCGGAGTTGAGAAAACCACTTTCACCGCTTGCAGATTCGGTGCGGTGAAGATCACCGATTCTATCTTTCACGAGGTTGAGTTCGTGGGATGCAAGATCGATTACCTCAATCTCCGAACGGCAAAATTCCGAGATGTCAGATTCCGAGAGTGCGTCATCGGAGAGTTTGACGGACTCGACTCCGACCTCCTCCGCGTCAATTTCCCCCAAACTCGCATCGATGATTTCTCCGCCCACTCGGCACGCCTCAAGGATGTCGATCTACGGCACGCTGCACTGCGCGGAATTACCGATGCCACAGGACTTGCAGGAGTGACGATGACGCACGACCAAGTCCTTGAGTTAGCAGACGTCTTCGCCGCCCACCTTGGCGTCACCGTTGAGGCAGAATAATTTTTCGCTCGTTCTCTCTTCCTTGTTCGTGGAGATTTGACCACTGAGGGGCGCCATCGCCACCCTCAGTGGTCAAATCTCCACGAACAAGAGAATGAATGTATGCGTGTGTGGATGTGAGCCCGCACGCTCACATCCACACACCCACATTCCGCCTAAAGGATGTGCTCCATACCAATTTTCTGCGGCACGAGACCCATGTGCTCATAGAACGCCACCGCACCAGGATTGCAGCTCCACACGTTGAGCGTGACGTTGTAGCAGCCAGACTGCTTCGCAAAGTCCAGCACATAGTGATATAAGCTTCCCCCAACGTGCATGCCGCGTACCGTGGAATCTACGCACAGATCGTCGATATACAGCGTGGTGATGTCGGTGAGAATGTTGTCGTTCGGGTGTCGCTGAAATGCGCAGAAGGCATAGCCGAGGACCACATTCGCGTCGTCCACCGCCACAAAGATCGGCCGCTCAGAATCACAGAGAAGGGTTTTTAGCTGCTCGTCGGTGTACTTGCGAGCACCGGTTTTGAAGAGGTCCGGACGCCCCTGGTGATGCACCTCAAGCACCTCACTGAGCAGCCGATCAATCCCCTCAATATCGCCGATAACCGCTCTGCGAATCTCCATGAACGCGCCCCCACCCGATTCGATCAAATATTCAATAGATCATCCGACTGTGTAAAAAAAAATGAACCCGACCGCCAGTTTACTGACGTTCGAGTTCAGAAAAAAGCTCAGCTATTCAGCGAGAACTTGCTAGCGAATTACTCGCCCAGACCGAAGACCTTCACGCGATCCTCGATGGGAGCGAAGTCCTTGTCACCCGCAGGAGCCGCGATGGCACCGAACGGCATCTGTGCGCGCAGCTTCCACGCATCAGGCAAACCGAAGGTGGACTTCACCTCGTCGTCGATGAGCGGGTTGTAGTGCTGCAGAGAGGCGCCGAGGCCCGCCTGTGCAAGGGCGACCCACACGGCGTGCTGAACCATACCGTTGGACTGCTCGGCCCACGGGTCGAAGTTGTCGGCGTAGAGCTTGAAATCTTCCTTGAGGCTGTTGGTGACGGCAGTGTCGTCAAAATACAGCACGGTGCCGTGACCGGCCGCAAAACCGGCGATCTTCTCTTCGGTAGAGGAGAAGTTATCGGCCGGAACGATCTTGCGCAGCGTCTCCAAAACGATGTTCCACAGCTTCTTGGACTCCTCACCGAAGAGCACCACGGCGCGCGCTGACTGGTTGTTGAAGGCGGAAGGAACGTGCTTCACGGTGTCTTGAATGAGAGACACGATCTCCTTGTCGGAGATGGGCGAGGAATCTGCCAGTGCGTAAATGGTGCGGCGCTTCTGCAATGCGGCTTCAAAGTCCTGAACTGCCATGGAGGTATCTCTTTTCTCTGTAAAAGGTGGTAGGCGAAATGCCTAAGTAAGAGACTAGGGGACGCACCGTATTTTTCTCAAAGACTTCGCTCTGCGAGTATCGGGTGTGACGGCCGCCACATCCGGGAATAAGTCCGCGCAAATCTCACTTAGGGCCCTGGGCACCGGAACGTACGAAATACGTCACCGCCGTCTCCCCGTAGTTCCTCGACTGTTCAACCTCCCAGCCCTGCGGCGGCACCGGGTCCGCCGAGCGGGACGAGCGTTCCGCAACGATGATGGCGTCCTCGCCCAGAGCACCGCAGTCACTGAGCTGCACGAGAAGCGCGTCGAAATCATGCTCCGAATACTCATACGGGGGGTCAAGAAAAACGAGCGAGAAATTGTCGGCCGGAGTCAAGCGTTCTGCAATCGCTGCAGCCTTGCCACGCCTCACTGAAATGTGAATGTCTGGATCCCATGCGCCCACGCGCGTGATCCGCGATGCCGCATTCTTGAGCAACGAGACTGCGGCCGGTGCCGAATCTACGACGAGCGCACTCTGCGCGCCGCGAGACAGTGCCTCGAAGGCGAGTGCGCCAGTGCCTGCGAAGAGATCGAGGACGCGCGCGTCGCTGAGATATCCGCCGTTGTCGAGGTGGGAGAAGAGCGCCTCTTTCACGCGGTCGGTCGTAGGACGGGTCCCAGTTTTGGGAGTGTCGAGTGAGAAGCCCTTGAACCGTCCGGAAATTACGCGCATGGTTCCATGATACGTAGGTCACCAGAGGCGGGTGCCACTACTTGGAAGATTTTCTCAACGACCTCTATAAATTCATCGCTTATGATGCTGCCTTGAAACTACTGCAGCCTGTACCTACCGCTGTAAATACTCACTTGGAGAGAGACGTTCTATGAAACTGCCTTTGTATGCTTTCTTGTCGTTGGAGATGATGTAATCGAAGTCGATCAGCGAGTGCGGGCTAATCGCCCCTCTCGCTCCCGTATCCTTCATCTACTCTGTGAGAATTCCGGACGCTTCATGTTGGGCCGACTCTCTTCGAACAGGTCGAGCAGGAAGTTAGTGTCGAGGAACAACTTACTCATGGCGTTCTCTTAACATTCGCTTGCCCTCATCAGCGTCGGCGTTCCCTAGTTTCTCCATTGGGACTCGCAACACCACGAACCACACAAACACCACAACCACACTGCGAACAGGAGAACTGCGCCTTATGAGCGCAGTTCCGTTTTTATGTTCTCGTTAAGAACTTTTCCTTGCCGCGCATGAAGTCCAGAATCGCGCCACCCAGTTGTGGTTGATCGCTCAGATCACCATCGGCAGCCTCGAGCACCTTCGCAGCATCGCTGCGCGCCCGCGTGATCAACCCCGCATCCTTGACCACGCGCAACAGCTTGAGCGATGACTTGCCACCCGACTGTGCATCGCCGAGAACGTCACCCACGCCGCGCAGCTCAATATCAGCTTCGGCAATGGTGGCACCATCAGTCGATGTGCGAATGACCTCAAGCCTCTCGGCCGCCACGGAGTCGGGGTCCGCGCGCGACACGAGGAATGCCCAACCTTGCGTGCCACCGCGGCCCACACGCCCGCGCAGCTGATGCAACTGGGACAGACCGAAGCGATCGGCGTCGAAGATCACCATGCAACTGGCGGTGGAAACATCCACGCCTACCTCGATGACGGTCGTCGAGACCAGCAGCGGCGTCGTACCGTCTGCAAATTCTTTCATGACGCGGTTTTTAGTCGCCTCGTCGTCGCGCCCTGTCAAAGTGGCAATTGAAATTCCTTCGAATTGCGGCAGCCCCGAGAAGCGCCCGAAGATCTCCTGCACGGAATGCAGCGGCGGCTTGGGCTCGCTGGTCTCGGAATCGTCGAGAGAGTCGTCCACGAAGAGATCCACGTAATCAGCGTCGCTCTCCGCGGTTGCTGCCTTGGGAGAGGCCTTTGAACCGGCACTCAACTCACCTGACCCGCCGGCACCTAGCTCGCTCGCCTCGTCGATGGCGGGGCAGACGACATAGGCGCGCTCCCCCGCATCGATCCGCTTGCGCAGATGCCACAGCATGGTCGCCATCAGCTTGCTATCCATCTCGGGGATCACAAAAGTGGAGATCGGCTTGCGCCCTCCCGGCAACCCCTTGAGTTCAGAGATCTCGAGGTCACCGAACCACGTCATGGCGGCGGTGCGCGGAATAGGAGTCGCTGTCATGACCAGCAGGTGTGGAGTGCGCTCCGATTTTGAAGTCAGTGCGTCGCGCTGTTCCACACCAAAGCGGTGCTGCTCGTCGATGATGGCCAGCGCCAGCCGGGGTGCCTGGAAGGATTTCGAGAAGGCCGAATGCGTGGCAATGACAATGCAGGGCTCACCGCTGGCGACGAGCGCCAGAGTGCGCCGCCGCTCGACCAGCTTGAGTGCGCCCGTCAGCAACAGCACGTGCGGGGCACCGTCAGTGCCCAAGATTCCCCCGAGCTGCTCGCACTGCTCACTGATTTTGCGGTAGTGCTGTTCGGCGAGCACCTGTGTCGGTGCAACGAGAACCGCCTGATACCCGGCATCCACCACCTGCAGCATGGCGAGGAGCGCCACGATCGTTTTGCCGGAGCCGACCTCACCCTGCAGCAACCGCTGCATAGGATGATCCTCAGCGAGATCCTGCGAGATCTGGGAAACCACAGATTCCTGCCCCTGCGTGAGTTCGAAGGGCAGCGACGCGAGCATCCTGGATTGCAGTGAGGACGGCTGCGCTGACACGTCGGGGCAGGGGAAGGCCTCGGTCTTCTGGGCATTGCGACGAGTCTGCAGCAGGGAAATCTGGGAGACGAAGGCCTCTTCGTAACGCATGGTGTGAATGCCACGGTGGAACTGTGCCACCGAGTCGGGGCGATGAATGGCGCGGAAGGCGTCGAACCGAGTCATGAGAATATGCCCGTCATCGTCGGTGACAGACTCTCTCACAGATTCTGGAACGATGTCGGCGATGCTGCCTTCCCCCTGCTCTTCGAGAGCGGAGAGCACCTCGAGGATGGACTCGTGGATACGTTCCGAGGAAAAACGAGCGGTTGCGTGATACACGGGCAGGGGCTTGGTCACTTTCTCGAGCGCCTGTTCCGCGGTATCCGCGTCACGTCCAGCCCCGATGACCAACACGTCGGGATGCGTGAACTGCAAGGTGTTGTTGAAGATAGTAGGCGTGCCGCACACGACCACTTCTTCGCCCTCGCCCAGCTTGGAGAGCATCCACGTCACGTAGTTTCTCTTGTGCGAAAAGAAGACGAGCTGAGCAACCCCAGAGGGGCCGGACTCAGTGAACTCGGAGTCCTCGACCGTGACTTCGAGGCGCGATCCGGAACGTGCCCGGAGCGGTATGGCGCGAGATTGAGCGATGCGTGCGCGGAAGGCGATCGATTCGCCGACCTTTGCCTGGCGGAGCCCTCCCCGAGGCACGGGATCGGTGACGCGGAAAGGATAGTACGTGAGCGCATCTTCAACAGTGAGGATGCCAAAGCGCTTGAGACTGGAGGCGCGGCGAGAATTGCTCATCACCGACGACATCAAAGAATCGAGGCCAATCACGGCATTCCACCTTCCTCTGGCTCAAGCAGATATGAAAAACCCGAGGGGTTGAACCCTCGGGTAGAAGTATGTACCACCAATCAGGCGGTTGCGCGCTGAATTTTTCCAGCCTTGAGGCAAGAGGTGCACACGCGCAGACGGATGGTGCTGCCGTCTCCGGCATCGGTACGAACCGTCTGGAGGTTCGGCATGAAGCGACGCTTCGTGCGGATGTGTGAATGTGAAACGCTGTAACCGGTCTGCGGTCCCTTGCCGCACACTGCGCAACGAGCTGCCATGATGTGCTCTCCTATACAATTGCTGACTCAAGTCTTCTGGTGTTAAGGCAGCGAACAGCCAGCCTGAACACGCAACTTCACCAGAGTACAGCAAAATCGATTTTCTATCAAGCTGAGAGCGTGAAGTCACTCAGCCATGTCTGTTCCGGCTCCGCAGTTCTACTCCAGCACGCCCTCGATGAGCTCAGAAATGACCTTCTGATACGGCATTCCCGAAGCCTCCCATGCCCGTGGGTACATGGAAATCGACGTGAATCCGGGCATAGTGTTGATCTCGTTGACCATCACCTCGCCACTGGGCAACACGAAGGTGTCAACGCGCGCCAGCCCCTCGCCATCTACGGCGGTGAAGGCCTCGGCGGCTACCTCACGCACCTGCTGCAGCGTCTCCTGAGGTAATCTGGCCGGGACTTCCACGTGAGAAGCGGAGGAGTCGGTGTACTTGCTGTCGAAGTCGTAGAACGCATCGTCGTCAGAGTTACGTGCGTCGAGCACCACCTCGCCCGGCCAACTCGTTCGCGGCTTACCGTGGCGGGTGGCGGCGAGGACGGCGCACTCGATTTCGCGACCGTCAATTCCCTGCTCGATGAGCACACGCCAGTCGTGAGGTGCCGCCTCGTACACGGCCTCCGCCAGATCCTCCGGCCGCTCCACCTTGCTCACGCCGAAACTGGAGCCCGCGCGCGAGGGCTTGACGAACAGAGGATACGCGAGATTCGCCTGCTTCACCCGGGCGGCAAGATCCTCTTGATTCGCGGCGAAGTGGGAGGCATCGTCGAAGTCGCGAGCGTCAACGGTGATCCCGGGTGCCACTGGAACGCCGGCGGCCGCCAGAAGAATCTTTGTGTAATGCTTGTCCATGCACGCTGACGAGGCAAAGACGCCACAGCCCACGTAAGCGACGTTCATCATCTCGAGAAGACCTTGAATGGTGCCGTCTTCTCCGTAGGGGCCGTGCAAAACCGGGAAGACCACGTCAATGTGGCCCAAAGACTCGAGCCGCCCGCCGTCACCCTCCACAAAGAAGCCGTCGCCACCGCGCGAGACGTCGAGCACCACACGTCGGGAGGAATCCTTCATCTCGACCGTGGGCATGTCGCCGTTGTCGAGACTCCACGAGCGCGGGTCCACATCGTCGATGACCCACTCGCCCGCGCGCGTGATGCCGATGGGAACGGGCTCGAAGCGCTCACGATCGATGGCGCGCAGCAAGCTCGCTGCCGAAATACACGAAATGGAATGCTCGTCGGCACGGCCTCCGTAGAGAACCGCAACCCGCTGTGTGGACATGTTTTATCTCGCCTTTCGCGTCGTACAGATAACCAGGTAACCGGATGGCCCGTGTGGCCTGTGCGGCCAGTACAGCCCGTGTTGCCGAAACTTACTCTCCGGTGATCTCTGTGCCGAAGAGATCGCTCATCATCTCGTCAAAAGAATATCCGTCGTTGATGACGTGGCTCATGGCGCGCGCCAGGGGCATTTTTACGCCGAGATTCTCGGCGAGGGCAACCGCAGCGCCCGTCGTGGGGACTCCCTCTGCAACGCCATTGCTGGCCTCGGTCGCCTCCTCGACGCTCATTCCCTTACCGAGATTAAATCCAAAGGTGAAGTTGCGGCTGAGCGGGGAACCGCACGTCGCGACGAGGTCGCCGAATCCGGCGAGCCCCTGGAAGGTCTCGGCCTTGGCCCCAGCGGCGAGCCCCAGAGCTGTCAGCTCGGAGAGTCCTCGCGTCTCAATCATCGCGGCAGTGTTCTCGCCGTTACCTGCGCCGCGCGCCATTCCGACCGCGAGCGCCACGACGTTCTTGAGCGAGCCACACATCTCGAGGCCGATAACGTCGGTGGTGACAAAGGGTTTGAAATACGACGTCGAGCAGGCGCGGGCCACCGTGTGAGCGGCGGCGAGATCGACGGAGGCGACCACCGTGCCACCGGGCTGACGCATGGCGACTTCCTTGGAGAGATTGGGCCCAGAGACCGCAGCAAAGCGCTCTTCCGGCACTCCCAGAGCCTCCCTCACCACCTGATCCATGCGCTTCTCCGTGGTCCGCTCGATCCCCTTCATGAGCGAGACCACGATGGCGTGAGGAGGAATGAAACCTTTGAAGTCGGCGAGCGCACCGCGGGCCGCCTGGGCAGCGATCGCCACCACGATGATCTCCGCGTTTTCGACGGCCGCCTTACGATCCCCCGTCGCGCTGACGGAGTCTGGCAGGCGATCGACGACCGGAAGCCTGGAGGAATTCCTGTGATTGTCGTTGATGTCGTCGACGATGTGCGATTCTTTCGCCCACATCGTGACCTTATTGCCTGCGTCCGCAAGAACCTGGCCGAAGGCGGTTCCCCACGCGCCGGCACCGAGAACAGTAATTTGCGCCATGGTTCATTACCTTACTGCTACGTAGCGTCTACCACGCAGCGGCAGGATGATGTTTGCACAACTGTTTCAGGCAGTCTTCTCAGGCGGCCTTCTTCAGGTCCATGATTTTCGCCACGTTCTGGTTGGACTGCACCATGCGCGCCATGATCTCGATGTCGGGCTGAATATGGCTGAAGAAGTGATAATAGCCGGGGCAGAGATAGTTCTGCTGATGCACGCCGTCCTGTGCCGGCACGAAGCGATCCTTGGGGCAGCCCCCATTGCACGCCCACCGCACGGGGCACTTCATGCATTGCTCGGAAAGTCCGGTGTACTTGTTCATGCCAAACTCGCGCTGCTCGGGAGAGGCGACGACGTCGGCCAGCGAGCGCGTCGCGACGTTGCCGCGTTCGTAGCCGGGCTCCACCCAATGGTCGCAGGCGTAAATCTCGCCGGTGTGCAGCACCGCCACTTCACCGCCGCAGACGGGGGCGTGGGTGCACAGCGTGTATTCGCCCAGCGCATTGCCCAGAGTCACGTCGAACAGCTGCACGAAGACCTTGCCGACATCGCGCGTGACCCACTCGTCGTAGATATCGGAGAGGAACTTGCCCCACTTGATGGGCTCGACGGAGCGAGAGGTGACGTCGGAACCCTCCTGGCGATACAGCGGACGCTTGGTGTGCTTGTCGTGCCAACCGGCCTCGGCCAGCGGCAGCTCCGCGCGCGTGACGCGTTCCACGATCGGGATGAACTGAATGTACTGCGCACCCAGAGTGTCACGGAAGTAGTGATACACCTCCAGGGCGTGGTCCTCATTGCCGGCGTGAACCGTGCACAGGATGTTGGTGTCGACGTGGTACTTCTTGAGGATGTTCCAGCCGCGAATGACCTGCTTTTGCGTGCCGTGCCCCGCGCGATTGACGCGATAAATATCGTGAAGCTCTTCGGGACCGTCAATGGAGATACCTACGAGGAAATGGTTGTCCGCGAGGAATTTTCCCCAACGGTCGTCAAGCAACGTTCCGTTGGTCTGAATTGCGTGGTGAACCTGCTGCCCTGGGCGCTTGAGTTGCTCCGCCAACTCCACGGCGTGCTCGAAGAAATCGACGCCGCGCAGCGTGGGTTCGCCACCCTGCCACTCGATGGTGACGTCTCCGTCGGGCTGGGAGTCGAGGAAGTTGGTGAGATAGGTGCGCAGACCCTCTTCGCTCATCTGCTGAGTCTCTGTCAGGAGCTCTTTGGAGAGGAAGAAGCAATACGTGCAGTCGAGATTGCACGCCGCGCCCGCCGGCTTGGCGAGTGCCGAGAAGTGAACTCGGGGTGCGCTGCGCGTGAAGAGAGGGCGCAGTGGGTTGTCTTGAGGACGACCTCCCGACGACTTCTTGTTCTTCCTGCGCGCCGCCCGATTACCTGTTTTCTGCCATGCCGCTTCAGTCATTGCACATCCTCATTTCGTCGAGAAGAAAGTAAGGTCCGTCACCAGGGTGAGCGGGCGAGCTGCACTCACCCTATCAATCCCCGGCGCCGCATTGAGCGCATTGGGGACCGAGGTTTGCGGCTCGACGCAGAGCGCGTCCTTGGGAACCGAAAAAACAGTAGCGTACGAGTGGCTGGTGGAGATATGCATTTCCATATCCTCCCAGACCAGAGTGGCCGCGAGTGTCGGGAAGAAGCCGAAGGTGTCGTCCCATGGAGCGGGGGTGGGCGCAATGCGTCGGCCCGTTGGCAATCCGTTTTCGCCGCGCTGGGCCTGCCAGTCGGGATAGAACTGCAAAGACACCTCTTGATCCGAGGCGTCGTCGTTGAGATGACGGCGGAACCAGGGGTGCAGACCAAGCTGGCCTGGGAAGTCCTCACCGTCCGTCGCGAGGGTTTCAGTAATGCGCACCGAGTTACGCCTCGCCTCCACACTCATCGACGTCGTCGCGGACCAGGGCCACCACGGTGACAGGTCGAGGCTAAAGCTCGCCTTCTGCTCGTCGGCCGTGGTGACAACTTCGTCGGTGGACCACTCCCCCAATCGGCCGAGACCGTGAATCGAGAAGGGCGGCTGATTCAGAGGGAGTTGATACGTCATTCCTTTTGAATACAGAAGACCGCCGCCGATGCGGCCGACCCACGGAGTCATAGGGAATGCCCCGTATTGAAAGACGCGCATGCCCGGCTGGTACTGGCGCAAGATCTCGTGACCGAACGCCGTGATCGAACTGATGCGACCGGCGTCGTGGGGCGTGATCGTCACCGACACCTCATCGGTGGAGAGGACCTGCTGAGGCCCCTTCGGCCCGGGCCACTCGACGTCATCCACCTTTTTCGCACGACTCAGGCGGGCTGCGTCCTCACTGAGATCGTTATCTGTGACGACATCTTTGTCATTCATTTCAACTCCAACTTTCTAGCTGATTTCTCACTCAGAACGTACCCATGAGTTCCGACACACTGCCTAAAGGTGCAGTAACGTCGACACCTGCGGAGGCGGAAGGAGAACTCACGACACATCCCTCATTTCCATCACTGGATTCACGTTACACGTTTTTATTGTCCTTTTCTACAGCGCTGGAATTTCTTTTATATCTCGACTTCCACCACGGGAAATGCGGCGTTGTTAGCGTGCACAACGGTGAAGTAAGACTCGCGCAAACCATTGAGATTACAGCAAAACGCGGGTCACGATTTGGTAAAATACGCCTTGGCGTTCTACTCTTTTACGTGCAACGTGGCAACAGAAAACAAAGGAGTTTGTAATGTCGAGTGTAAGCGTTGAAAACGCTAAGCCTACATACACACCCAGAGAGCACCAAGCACGGCGCTATTCAGTCTGGGTCGCAATCGTCGCCTCACTCTCTGGCCTGATGTTCGGCTGGGATTCAATGGCCCTCAACGTCGTTAAGAACGCTCTGCAGTATCACACAAAGGCCAACAACGGCCTCATCGGCTTCGCCATCGCCTTCGGCGTGCTCTCCGCAGTTCTCGGAGCCTTCGTCGCAGGACGCCTCTCCGACAAGACCGGCCGCAAGCCGATCATGATCATCTCTGCCGTCCTCTTCATCGTTTCGTCAATCGGTATCGTCTTCATCGGTAACTCGATTGGACTCTTCCTCTTCTGGCGTTTCTTCTCGGGTCTGGCAATGGGCGCCGCAATGACAATCGCCCCGGCCTACATCTCCGAGACGGCCCCCGCCGACTTGCGCGGCACTTTGGTGTCGCTGCGCCAGTTCTTCATCATCATCGGCCTGTTCGTCTGCGGCCTGCTCGGTGACTGGCTCGTCGGCAAGGCCGACGCTCCCGCCAAGGGCTCCGACATGCCACAGTCTGCCGGCAACCTCTCCATGCTGGGCCTGAATCTGGAAGCCTGGCAGTGGGCCTTCCTCTCCGTCGCCATCGGCGGCATCGTCTACCTCGTGACCGCTCTAATGGTCCCCGAATCTCCTCGCTACCTCGTTCTGGCAGGCAAGCTCGAAGAGGCAAAGGCCTCTCTGGGCAAGACCACAGGTGAAGACTCCGATGAACTCGATGCACGCATCGCAGGAATTCAGGATTCTCTGAAGTCCGACTCCAAGCGCTCCGGTTTCAAGGTGGTTCTCACCAAGTCCGGTCACAACCTCCAGAAGGTCGTCTGGGTCGGTGTCGCTCTGGCCGCCCTGCAGCAGTTCGTCGGCATCAACGCCATCTTCTATTACTCCACCACGATCTTCGCTACCGTGGGCTTCGGTGAGCAGCAGGCTCTTCAGCAGACGCTGATTCTCACCGGCGTCAAGGTGGTCGCCATCATCCTGGGTATGATCCTCATCGATCGCATCGGACGCCGTCCGCTCATGATCTTCGGCTCGGCCGCCATGGTCGTGTCCCTCATCGCCGTCTCCTCCATCATGTTGAGCGCCCCGAAGGCAGCCGACGGTTCCCCCGACCTCGCCGGTAACCCCGCACTCGGAATCATCGCTCTCATCGCTCTGTGCCTTTACGTCGGAAGCTACGCAGGAACGTGGGGCCCCATCATGTGGGTCCTCGTCGGCGAGATGTTCCCGAACAGGATTCGTGGCGCAGCGACTTCCATCGCCGGCGCCGCCGAGTGGATAGCCAACTTCGCTGTGACGCTCTCCTTCCCGGTTCTGGCCGCATGGTCGATCGGAACGACGTACATCATCTATGGAGTCATGGCTCTCATCGGCTTGCTCTTCGTCATCTTCCTGGTGCCGGAGACCAAGAACGTCGAGCTCGAGGACATGGACAAGCTCGTCGAGCAAAACTAACTGTTTCACTGTCTCCCTTTGGGAATGAAGAAAGGAATCAAAATGGCTGACTCACAAAAGCCAATGAACATCCTGATGCTGATGACCGATCAGCATCGCGTAGACACCCTCGGTTGCTACGGCAACGAGATCTGCAAGACCCCGACGCTCGACGAAATCGCCAACACGGGCACCCGCTTCACCGACTGGTTCACCCCCTCGGCAATCTGCACCCCTGCGCGCGCCTCGCTCTACACGGGCTACGCACCCTTCCGCCACAAGCTGCTCGCCAACGAGGAGCGCAACGTGGGCTACATGGAGGATCTCAAGGACGGTCAGTGGACCTTCCCGCAGGAACTCAAGAAGCACGGCTGGAACACCGGCCTGGTCGGCAAGTGGCATTCAGGCACTCACAAGAACGCCAACTACTACGGCTTCGACGGCGAGGATTACAAGGGATGGCACAACGACATCACCCACCCTGACTACCTCAAGTATCTGGCCGACAACAACTTCCCGCCCTACGCAATCACCGATCGCTACCGCGGCACCTTCCCCAACGGTCAGCCGGGCAACCTCATCGCCGCCCGCCTGCAGCAGCCCGTCGAGGCGACCTACGAGCACTACCTCGCAACTCGCACCATCGAGATGCTCGAGCGCTACGCCAAGGATCAGTCGGAATCCAACAAGCCGTTCTTCCTGCTGTCGTCCTACTCGGCACCGCACCTTCCCTACATCATCCCGGACGAGTACTTCGACATGTACGATCCCGCCGATATCAAGCTGCCGCCGAGCGTCGCCGAAGACTTCGCCGACAAGCCCCCAGTACAGAAGAACTACTCCAAGCACTGGGCCTTCGACACGATGACCGAGGAACAGGATCGCAAGCTGATCGCCGCATACTACGGCTACGTCTCCATGGTTGACATGGAGTTCGGCCGCATCATGGACGCCGTCAAGCGCCTGGGCCTCGAGGACAACACGGCGGTCGTGTTCAGTTCCGACCACGGCGAGTTCACCGGCGCCCATCGTCTCCACGACAAGGGACCAGCCATGTACGACGACATCTATCACACCGCAGGCCTCATCCGGGTTCCCGGATGCAAGCCCCAGGTGCGCGACGACTTCGTGACGCTACTCGACCTGCCCGCGACCTTCCTTGACATCGCTGGCCTGGATACCTCGCCCGCCGTCGATTCCCGTTCCCTGCTGCCGATCGTTCGCGGTGAGCACCCGGCATGGGATCCCTACGTGCTCTGCGAATTCCACGGGCACCACTTCCCGCTCGCCCAGCGCATGATCCGCACTAAGGATTACAAGCTGGTCGTCAACCCGGAGTCGCGCAACGAGTTCTACGATCTCAACGCAGATCCGTACGAGCTGAACAACCGCTACGACGACGTTCTCCTCAAGGGGCCTCAAGACGAGCTCATGAAGACGCTCTACAACCGTCTGCGCGCTCGTGGAGACAAGTTCTTCCACTGGATGACGGAAATGTTCAACGTGGGAACGCTCGACTACGACCCCACGATGAGCGGCCTCGACGAGTCCACCTATAAGGACCAGAAGAAGAAGGCCGACGCAGGTAAGTAATAGTAAGTAAGCAGCGGCAGTGAGCTGCTGAGCAGTGTTGTAGAGGGCTGTGGCGCCCATCCCGTATATTCTTACGGATGAGGGCCACAGCCATTTCACATTTGGAGTGAGGATTTATGAGTAGCAACGATAGCGACACAACCGAGCAGAGGCGTCCACGATGGGTATTCTCGGAGGGCGACGAGCCCGATCCCCGATTTTCCCTGGCGAACGAGCGCACCTTCCTCGCTTGGATTCGCACGTCGATGGCCTTCATCGCGGCGGGCGTGGCATTCCACGCGGTCACGCTGCAAATTCCCGACGGCATCAAGCTAGCGGTTTCCGTGCTTCTGCTCGTGGCAGGCGTGGTGATGCCGCCCTTCGCCTGGATCAAGCGCGGACTCACGGAGCGCGCCATGCGCAAGAACAAGCCCCTACCAAACTCGATGTTCGAGGAATACGCCGTGGGAGCCCTCCTCGTCGTGATCGGAATTCTCCTGGGAATCGGACTTTCCCTTGGCTAATTCAGGACTCGAACCCGAGGCCCAGAAGGGCGAGGCCTCCTACAAACACCCACTCACGCCCGTCGACGTCGGCCTCCAGATTGAGCGCACGACGCTGTCGTGGCGGCGAACCTTCCTCTCTGGCTGCGTCGCCGTGGCCGGCATTCTCAAAACGAGTCTCGACTTGCCCATCGGGTGGGACGTCGTCATTCTCATTCTCGCCCTCTTCGCAATCGTCGCGCTTGTTTTTACCGGACGTGACCGCGAATCTGTCTATCGACGCTTTGAGAAGGTCGACAGGATCGTCGAAAACCGCAAGAAAATGCGGCGGGAACTCGAGCGACGCGGGGACAGGGCAGATCACACGGGCTACGCCTCGGCATCCGCTTCTGCATCGCACGAATCATCACAGGGGCCGGTCCTTCAGACACGCAAGCAGGTCAGGCGCGACGAAATTCAAGAAGTGGTGCGCGACTACACACCGGCCGTCAGCGTCCTGCACTGGGGCTGGGCGCTGATGCTCTCCCTCACTCTGAGTCTCGTGGGAATTCTGACACTCGTCACCGTCGTGATGGATTCAATCGGCTGAGCCGTCGAATTATGGGATCTGCGGATCCCATAATTCGAGCTAGCCCCGGATCTCAGGTCTGGGTACGCGAGACATGGTGCGGTAATCCCACATACCCGCCGCCGGCGGTTCTTCGCCACGAATGTCCGCCATCACACTCTCCATCCGGCGGCGCACGCGCTCAGTGAGCTCGGCAACGGCGTCATCAGGGGGCTGACCCTCTTTCCACGAATCCGAATCTACGAGCAAATCCGAGTAGTTGACGGCGTCGTCGAAGGCGAGGACGACGTTCTTGCGCGGCCACGGCCAGAAGTGATTGATGCTCGCCGCGCCCCACGTCACCGAGGGGAATATGGGAATCGCGTATCCGAGATTCCTCGAGGCGATGAGTGCGATCTCCGCCATGCCCCGCTTGAGCGACATCGGCCACTTCTGCGGATCACGGCTGACTGTTCCCTCGGGCCAGATCGTGAGGGGACGGCCCTGCGTCAAAATCTTGATGGACTCTTCCTCGATCGCGCGCGCCATGCCCTTGCGACGCGGAACGGACTGCATGCCCACGTGTTTGAGGGCCCATCCCACGAATGGCCAGTGCGACAACTCCTCCTTCGCCATGAAGCGGGGGCGGCGGCCAAGATGAAACATCGTCATCATGGGAATGAAGACGTCGAACTGAGTGACGTGCGTCGCCGCGCAGATGTAGACGCCGTTGCTCGGAATGTGCTCCACTCCCCACGCATGCACCTTGGCACGCGAACGGATCATCAGCGTCGCCGCGTCGAGGAGACGCTTCGTCTGCGCCGGATCCTGCTCGTTGATCTCCTCCATGTTTGGCCTGTGCAATTCCCCTGTGAGGTATTGCGTGGGATCGACGAGATTGTGCTCGCGTCGCAGTTGCGACACTCTTTCGTTGCTGAGCGCGGGAACCGATTTTCCAGGTGAAGGCTTTCCGGGTGAGACCATGCCTCCATTGTGCTCCAAGCCCAAGAAAAGCGCACCCCCTACCCTCCCCTCTACCCTCTCACGTGGGTTTGTGCGGACATCTCGGGGTTTGTGCGGACACTCCTTAGAACATGAACGTCCTCCACCAAAATCACCCTTATAATTCCAACGTTTTTACGTACGTGCAACTCATTTAATAATAAAATCTTCGTCACTACCGTAAGAGTGTCCGCACAAACCCCGGGGAAAAGGGGTAAAAGGGGGTCCATGAGGGGAAAAGGGCACAGTAGAAGGAAGGAAATACGTGAGAAAAAGAACGAAAAACACGAGTTCGAGCCTGATGACTCGAACCGCTTCTATATCCCCGTGCTCTCGCGCTGCACGAGATGATAGCCGACGAGCTTGTGCCGGCCGATGCCGTCATAACCCTTGATGCGCTCCATCATCATGGTCAAAGCCGTGCTGCACATGGCATTCACGTCAGGAGCGATGGTCGTCAGCGACGGCATGGAATAACGCGTCATTGTAATGTCGTTCCAGCCCACCACGCCAATATCGCCTGGAACCTGCAGTCCCACCTGCTGCAGCGCACGCATCGCACCGATCGCAAACATATCGTTGTAGCAGAACAGACCATCGAATTCCGCACCGCGCTCCAGCGCCGCCACCACCGCCTCGCCGGCACCATCTGTGGTCGGCTTCTCCATGGCGAGGTAAAGATCCGGATCGGGCTCGATACCGGCCTCCCGCAAAGCGGACTCATACCCAGCTAAGCGCCTCTTGACAGTGCTCGAATTGACTTCTTCACTGGCAAGGAAGGCAATTCTCTTGTGCCCGCGATCCAACAAGTGTTGAGTGGCGGTTTTTGCAGCAGCGATGTTGTCAATGGCAACGTGGTCTACGGTGAGTGGAGGCTCAACCTCTCCGAGCATGACGAGGGAAAGATCACCTTTCAACAGTGCGATCTGCGACGTCTCAAGACTGACAGGCTCGAAGATAACGCCGTCGACCAGTCCCTGTTCTCGATCCGCGAGAACAGCTCTCTCATTTTCGGCAAGATTTCGCGTCTGCTCGATGAGCAGGCGGTAGTCGTACTTTTTCGCTTCATCGAACATGCGCGACGCGATTTCGGCGTAATACGGCGCCTGAATATCCGGAAAGGCGAGCTCGAGCATGCCGGTGCGCCCGGTCGCGAGACGACGCGCCGTCATGTTGGGCACATAGCCGAGCTCGTCGACGGCTCTCTGCACCTTCTTGCGCGTGGCGGGACTCACGTGAGGCTTGTTGCGTACAACGTTGGAGACCGTCTTCAACGAGACGCCCGCGAGATCGGCGACGTCCTGAAGTCGTACTGCTGGCATGCGCAAAACCCTTCCAAAAAGAATGATCCGTCGCTTATCCTACAAGCGCTTCACAACGTCGGTAAAAACGTCAGGAAACATGTAAGAAAACAAATCACCCAGAGAACGTTTCCACGTTGTCTCTGGGCGATTTACTCAAATACTCAAGCGACGAGGAAATTCTATCGCTTATTCAAGCCGATGTTAGCGGTCTCAGATAATCTCCGCACCAAGTGCACGCAGCTTGCCGCGGAAGTCGGCATAGCCACGGTCGATGAGCGAGATTCCGTGAATCGTGGATTCGCCCTTAGCGGTCAGCGCCGCGATGAGATGACTGAAGCCACCACGCAAATCGGGAACGTCGATGTCTTGACCTTCGAGCGGCGTCGGTCCAAAAATTACCGCCGAATGCTCGAAATTGCGCTGCTGGAAACGGCAGGGCAGGGACCCGAGGCATTCCTTGTACAGCTGGATCGTTGCGCCCATCTGTACCAGCGGCTTGGTGAACCCGAAACGGTTCTCATACACGGTCTCGTGCACGATGCTGAGACCTTTCGCCTGCGTCAGTGCGACGACGAGGGGCTGCTGCCAGTCCGTCATGAAACCGGGGTGCACGTCCGTCTCGATGGCAACCGGCTTGAGATCTCCACCTGGATGCCAGAAGCGGATGCCGTCGTCAGTGACATCGAATTCTCCTCCGATGCGACGGAAGACGTTCAAGAAGGTCATCATGTCGTCCTGATCAGCGCCCTTGACAAAGATGTCGCCGTGCGTCGCCAGAGCCGCAGATGCCCACGATGCCGCTTCGATACGGTCCGTCAGCGATGTGTGGGTGTAGCCCTTGAGGCTTTCGACGCCCTCGATGCGAATGGTACGATCCACATCCACGGAGATGAGCGCGCCCATCTTCTGGAGTACTGCCACCAAATCCATGATCTCGGGCTCGATCGCTGCGCCTGAGAGCTCGGTCTTCCCGTCGGCCTGCACCGCGGCGAGCAAGGTCTGCTCGGTGGCTCCAACTGAGGGATACGGAAGGTGAATTTTCGCTCCATGAAGCCCATTCGGAGCAGTGATGTGAATGCCGTCCTCATGCTCCTTGTTGACGTTGGCGCCCAACTTGCGCAGAGTCTCCAAGTGGAAGTCGATGGGGCGGTCGCCGATGCGGCAACCACCGAGTGCGGGGATGAAGGCCTCCCCCAGACGATGCAGCAGAGGACCCGAGAAGAGAATCGGAATACGCGAAGAGCCAGACAGAGTGTCGACGTCGGCCACATCCGCGAGTTCGACGTGGGATGCGTCGATCGTCACGATGCCTTCAGCACCGTTGACTTCGACACCCACACCGTGCAGACGCAGCAGATCGGACACCACCTGGACGTCGCGAATTTCGGGAACGTTCTTCAGCACGGACGTGCCCGGTGCCAGCAGAGCTGCCACCATCGCCTTGCTGACGAAGTTCTTCGCGCCACGCACGCGAATCGAACCCTCAAGCGGCTTGCCGCCGAAGACGCGAATCACATCATCACCTTGTTGAGATGCCTTGACGACACTTGTCATCATCGAGCTGTCAATTCCATTCACCATGCTTATCAGTTTCCCACAATCCATGTGGTGAGGACGTGAAGCAATGCTGATGGCGGAAGCACCCGCGAGGAGGCGTGGCGAGCGCGCTCAACGCATGAATTTACGCGGGCTCTTGGCACTGACGTGCGGCACAAGCCCACGGTGCCGACTCACGACCTCATGCTAAAACACCTAAAGTAGGCTATGAAATAAACAGTCTGATGATTCTTCGCATTGAACCGTCGAATTTCGACTGTAGATTGAGCCGCGAACATACGGATATACGGCACATACGAACATACGAGTCTGGAGACACATGGGAATCGTCGAGCGCGCAATTGTTCTGTCTGAGGCCTTCGTCGCCCAACATCGCGTCGAGCTGGCACCAGAACCCGAGGGACCGAAAGCAGGCACGGTGCGCTCCTCCGATGCCGCACCACTTGACCCACTGCGCATCGTCGCACTTGGAGATTCGATGGTCGCAGGATGCGGCGTCGACACCACCTCAGAGAGTCTCATTCCCGATCTCGCGAACGCCATTTCGGCGATGACCAATCGCGAGGTCGAGTGGAGCATCAACGGCAAACTCGGTGCCACCATGCGCAGGGTCCGGTTCCGTATGCTCCCTCAGCTCAGTGAAGAAGCGCGCACGAGTGACGCACCAGACATTCTCGTCATCTGCGCAGGTTCCAATGACATCATGGCGCGACGCAGCAAGAAGGAATGGCGCGACGATCTCACCGCAGTCGTCAAAGAGGCCTCAGCCCTTGCACATCACGTGGTGGTTCTCAGTTCCGGGCAGCTGTACAAAAGCCCCTCCCTCGGGCATGCGCTGCGGAAGGAAGTTGAGCGTCGCATCGACAATCAAACCGCCATCAGCACAGAGGTTTGTAACCAGTTTGGCGCACTCTACGTCGATCTCACGCACGAGCCTCTTCACGCCGACGCAAGAGACTTCTGGGCGAGCGACCACTTTCACCCCAGCGCGTTTGGCTACGTTCTCATCGCGGAGGCAACGGCGAAGAAACTCGAGCAGCCACTTCTCCAGGGGCTCAGCGTAGAGGCTCGCTCTAAAAACTGAAGGCGAGGGGGGTATTGGCGGGGGTCGAAAGTGAAAAACGGAGCTCGAAAGTGAGTCCCAAGTCTCGAAAGCCACTGACCGCGAAGAAAGCCACCTCAACGGACTCTCAAAGTGGCAGAAACGGCTGATTTTTCGTCAGGAGAAAGCAAGTATAGAAGGCACCGGTAACTTTCGAGGGATTCATTTCACGTTCGGCCTCCGTATTTCACTTTCGAGGCCGAACACGCACTTTCGGCACCGTCACCATCGCCGGGATCCACCCAAAATCACCACCGCTGAATCAAGACGGACCTAAACAGACTTAAAAAGTGCCAACGCAAAAGTGCCGACCCGAGATACCCCGAGCCAGCACTTTCACATCAGCACTTTTAAATCAGCACTTTCACATCACCACTCCAAAAACAGCACCCTACCGATCGCTCAGCGGCCCCGCCCATTGGACTTGCGGTTCACGCTCTGAGGCAACGGGCTCATTGGGCAGGTGCTTCGCGGGAATCGTCTTCGGCTTGAACGGGAATTTCTCGGCCCGCATCTTCTCATAGGCCACGATGTCGTCCTCGTGTTGAAGCGTGAGATCGATGTCGTCATAACCATTCATGAGGCGCCACCGCACATAGTCGTCCACCTCGAAGGGCAGCGTCACGTCGCCGCAGGTGACGTCGCGCTTCTCGAGGTCGACGGTGATTTCGCGACCAGGCTCCTCCTCCAGCAGCTTCCACAGCAGCTCGATGGATTCTTGTGGCATGATTGCCGCCAGAACACCGTTCTTCGCGGTATTGCCATAGAAGATATCGGCGAAGCGCGGCGCGATGATGCACTTAAAGCCATAGTCGTGCAGCGCCCACACCGCGTGTTCGCGGCTGGAACCGATACCGAAATCGGGCCCAGCCACCAGCACGGAGCCATTGCGATACGCATCCTGGTTGAGAATGAAGTCCTTGTTGCGACGCCACGCATAGAACAGGGCATCCTCAAAGCCGGTCCTCTTGACGCGCTTGAGGAACACGGCAGGAATGATCTGATCTGTGTCGACGTTGGACTTGCGCAGCGGGACACCGACACCAGTATGAACTGTGAATTTTTCCATAGACTCAATCCCCTTTACAGATCGGCCGGGCTGGCGATGGTGCCCTTGACCGCGGTCGCGGCAGCGACGATCGGCGACGCCAGATGCGTGCGACCACCCTTGCCTTGCCTGCCCTCAAAGTTTCGGTTGGACGTCGACACGCAGCGCTCGTGAGGAACGAGTTGATCCGGATTCATGCCCAGGCACATCGAGCAACCGGCGTTACGCCACTCGGCACCGAAGTCGGTGAAGATCTTATCGAGGCCCTCGCGCTCGGCCTCCAGCTTGACGCGGGAGGAGGCGGGAACCACGAGCACACGGTGAATGTTCTTCGCCACGTGCTTGCCCTTGATGACCGAGGCGGCATCGCGCAGATCCTCGATGCGACCGTTGGTGCAGGACCCAATAAACACTGTGTCCACAGGAATGTCCTTCATGCGCGTTCCTGGCTTCAGGCCCATGTATTCGACGGCGCGCTCGGCCGCCACGCGGTCTTCGGCGTCGGCAATCGATTCGGGGTCAGGAACCGAACCCGTAATCGAAACACCCTGGCCTGGATTGGTTCCCCACGTGACGAAGGGACCGAGCTTGGTGGCGTCAATAGTGACGACCTTGTCGAACACGGCGTCGTCATCAGTGCGCAGCGACTTCCAGTATTCAACGGCCTGATCCCACATCTCACCTTGTGGTGCGTGGGGCCGATCCTTGAGATACTCGAACGTCGTCTCGTCAGGAGCGATCATTCCCGCGCGGGCTCCGCCCTCGATCGACATGTTGCAGATGGTCATGCGCGCTTCCATGGAGAGCTTGCGAATGGCCTCTCCACGGTATTCGATCACGTGACCCTGGCCACCGCCAGTGCCGATCTTGGCGATGATCGCCAGAATGATGTCCTTGGCAGAGGCATCGGGCGGAAGCTCGCCTTCCACGTTGACTGCCATGGTCTTGAAAGGCTTGAGCGAGAGGGTCTGAGTGGCCATCACGTGCTCCACCTCAGAGGTTCCAATGCCAAACGCGAGCGCACCGAACGCCCCATGCGTCGACGTGTGCGAGTCTCCGCACACCACCGTCATGCCCGGCTGAGTGAGCCCCAGCTGTGGTCCCACGGCGTGGACGATGCCCTGATCCGCATCCCCCAGCTTGTGCAGTCGCACCCCGAACTCCTTGCAGTTGGCCTCGAGGGTCGAAATCTGCGTAGCGGAGGTCTTGTCGGCAATCGGCAGGTCGATGTTGACGGTGGGGGTATTGTGATCCTCCGTCGCCAGAGTCATCTCGACGTGACGCAGCTTGCGGCCAGCGTTACGCAATCCCTCGAATGCCTGCGGACTGGTGACCTCATGCATGAGCTGAAGGTCGATGAAAATCAGATCCGGCTCGCCATTTTCGCCCTTGCGAACGAGGTGGTCCGCCCAGACTTTTTCGGCTAACGTCGTTCCCACGACATCCTCCTTATTGCGTAACTTCTTCTTATCAACCCCCAAGTATTCTCCTGTGCCACATTTCAGACACTTGCATTTCGATATGTGAGATGGCATACTCTTTTTATGGACCCACGAACACACGAACCCGCACAAAACGCCGACTTTACCGTCTCGGACACCGTCTCAGATACCGAACAGCATCCCCAGCCTGAAGAGAATGTCATTCACTCGGGCGTTGGCGTCTTAGACAAGGCAGCGCGGATTCTCGACGCTCTCGAAAGCGGTCCCACTACCCTTGCAAGTCTCGTCGCGGAGACGGGCCTCGCGCGGCCCACGGCACATCGCCTCGCGGTTGCCCTCGAGCGTCACCGCTTCATCGCCCGAGATCAACACGGTCGCTTCGTCCTCGGCTCACGTTTCGCAGAACTCGCCGCAGCCGCAGGCGAGGACCGCCTCCTCACCGCCTCGGGCCCCGTCCTCAACACACTGTTGGAGCGCACGGGAGAGTCTGCACAAATTTACCGCCGCCAAGGCGACCAGCGCATCTGCATCGCCGCAGTGGAACGCACCTCGGGCCTGCGCGATTCCATCCCGGTGGGCGCCGTTCTCTCCATGGAGGCAGGTTCGGCCGCCCAGATTCTCCTCGCCTGGGAGGAGACCGACCGGTTGCATCAAGGTCTACGGCGCGCCAAGTTCTCCGCCACCCAGCTCGCCACCATTCGCAAGCGCGGCTGGGCTCAGTCCATGGGCGAACGCGAACCCGGCGTCTCCTCTGTTTCGGCCCCCATTCGCAACGCGACCGGTCAGGTCATTGCAGCAATTTCGATCTCCGGCCCACAGGAACGCATGGGCACTCAGCCCGGGCGTCTCTATGCGCCGATTGTGATGGCTGCCGGCAAGTACCTCTCGGAGGCGCTCGCCAAGGCGCAGGCCACCCCGCGCCTGTAAGTAATCCGCTACTCCTTCTTGTTGCCCCGCGACCCCAGGAAGGCCGCCCCCAGGCCCGCCAGCGCCGCGGCGGCCGTGGCGAGAACGCCCGGCTTGCGCAGCAGATTCGTGGCGTCGCTGGGCCCCTTCGGAAGGTGGCTCATCGCAAAGGTGTACACAGCGCGCGAGCTTGGCTTGCCCACGATGTCGCCGAATTCGAGCAGCTGAGTGCGTGGATTGTAGGGGTGGCGAATGTCAAACTCAAACAATCTCGCGGCCCTGCGGGGAGCCGGCGGACCGTACGAGCCGAATCCGCACGTGGGTGTGGCTCCCAGGAGCATGCCGTCGACTCTGCCGACGTAGGCGTTGCGGTGATCGTGCCCGGCGAAGAGGCCGAAGTAACCGTTGGACTCCTTCATGGCGGCGAATTCACCGGCGTCCGTGTCGGGGCAACTCACCCCTTCTCCCAGATAGCCGCCGGGTTGTGCGACGGACTCATCGATGACGTAGCACTGCTTGTCGTAAGTGCGATAGCCCTGGATGGCGTATGCCGTCGTCGCTGGAACCGGCCGCAGCAGGCGGTAAAACTGCGGCAACGGTATGTGCTGGAAGATGATTGACTTGGTTTTCAGCACCTGCGGAACGCTGCGAATCCAGTCGACAGCCCTCTGAGACGGCGTTCCATAACCGCCCTCCTTGGCGTAGTCGCCCGAGTCGGCGATCACCAGGCCAATGACGGAGTTGTCGTGCTCAAGCGAGGAGACCGGGAGCGCGAAGGTCCCCGGCTCACATGCGTAAGCAACCTGATCCTTCAGCCCAGAATTTGGCACTCGGCGCGGACGCAGCGGAGAGGTTCCCGACGCCTCCGGATTGAGACATCCGGGGAACTCACGATAGATGGCATCGAGGTCCGAGGTCTCGAGACCACATTGAAAATCGTGATTACCGTAAGTCACTGCGAAGGGAATCCCCCGTTTGATGAGGGGGGCCAGGAATTGTGCGGCCTGCTTGCGAACCATCTCACGAGTGAGGGCGTAGGGGTCCTCCTCATGCTGGCGCTGCTCGGAAATCTCACTCGGAGTTCCCGTGTCTCCGGCGAGCTTCTTGCGGGAGGAGGCCTTTGATGCAGAGGCCGAGTCCATGAACGAGTTGACGCTCTTGCCGACGGCCCGAGACGTCGCGTAGACGCCGTCCCACGCGGTGGCCCAGCGGCGCTTGCGATAAGTTGCCAAGAATGCGGGATCGTAGCCTGCAATCTGGTCCCCAGTGAAGACGACGAGGTCGGGACGTGCAGCGTCGCACGTCGCCTCGATGAGACGGATGGTATCGGCGGACACCTTCGGACCGTCCTGAATATCGGTGAACTGCAGCACGCGGAATTTCCCCGACCGGTGGAACTGCAAGCGTCCCATCCGGGCAGAGATAGAGACCGGTAGGTCTGCGGGTCCGCGATTACGATTCTGGAGAGGTGATTCACTCACATGTGCCATGTCTCCAGGGTACGTCACCCCACTCCCACTGTCGCGAAGGTTCACCTTTCGCGCCGGGGTGGCTTGTACCCCTCGAGATCAAAACTCGAGTGAGCGGCGTAGCTGCTCAGATGATGAGCGGAGGAATGCGCGTAACGGGACCTGCGCTGCGCCCTGAGGCGATGAGTGAACCAGATGATGACGGCAATCAGCAGAATCCCGGCAGCGATGGCGCCCCAGAAGTACACGGGATCACTCTGCGTGTCCGGATCCGGAATAGGCATGGGAATTTTTGCGCGCACACCTGTCACCAGTAGCCTTTGGGTATTGATGCCAATGGGCGTGCACGTCAGGAGCGTCACGATAGCCTTGTGCGGATCGGACGTGTAGAAATAACTGAAATCATCGGGTTGAATAACACGGATATCGTTGACCTTGTACCCCTGCACACCACCCATAATGCGCAGATAAAAGAAGTCGCCCTTCTTCAATTCGTGAAGTCTTGTGAACAGGAGGGCGTCGATTTCGCCCGAATGTGCAGAGATCACCGAATGCGATCCCTTGTTCCCCGCCGGCAAACTGGAACCGTAAAGGTGGCCCGCGCCGTCTGCCAGTGCTCGTGCATCCGTCGTGTGATGAATGGGAATTTTCACGGAGATCTTTGGAATTTCGACAGAGCCCATGGATCCGATGGAATCCGCGTTGAGCATGCCCATGTATTCCTTGTCCTTGCGGGCGTAGGAGGCATCACCGTCCATCACATCGCCGATGATGCGTTCGGATTTCGGCTTGGCTGCGAGCTCCTTGTTGTAGCGAATTGCCTGCTCGAGCTCAACTTTGGCCTTCGGGTAGGGCCAGCCGGCAACTTCCGTGGTGAGCTGATCAGCCTTCTGGGATTGCTGAATTCCGTTGAAGACCATGTAGCCGATGGTGCCAAGCAGGATTGCCACGGCGAGGAAGAACGTGAGCCACTGGGTGATCAGGGTGATGAGAACGACCTTGTCAACGGACTGAGGCGCGCGCTGGGAAGCAGGCTCGTCAGATTTTGGCGCCTGTCGCCCGACTTTTGCATTCTTCGTCATCGTGATTGCCCCCCTACTCCCGGCACCCCTCTTGTTGACAGGCACTGCGCAAAGGGGAGGCAAGGGTTGCGCCCCTGTCTCCCCTTCGTTGTTTAGCTATGAGCCGTGAAGCTGATTACTGCTCGTTCAACTTGGACTCGTGGCGCTGGCGGATCAGCTTGGATCCGACACCCAGGCCAACGAGCACGACCAGCACAGCGAGCACGACGAGAATGTCGCCACCTGTGCGAGGCATCTCGGTGAGGCTGGTGGTGTTCTTGACCAGAGCCTGGCCCGCGTAAGCAGGCGTGGCGGCACCGGTTGCGCTCGGTGAAGCCGTGACCAGGTTGCTCCACGCACCAGCGTCGAAGTTCTTGGTCACATCGGACAGCTTGGCACCGTGAACGGTGTCGGTGGTGTCCCACTTCAGGCCCATGTCCACCTTGAAGTTGAGCTTGGCACCCACTTCGTTGGTGTTGCGATATGCCTTCTGGGTCGGAGCCTTCGTCTCTGTCGCGGTGTACGAGACATCAGAGGTGGTGCCGGTCGTCGGAGCAGAAACCGGAAGACCGGTCACGCGCAGAATGCCGTCAGCAGGCACAACGAGCGTGTCGATGACGCCGGTGGTCGCGGTCTGGTCCTTGGCATAGACGAAGTAGTCCTTGCCATCAACGCCTGCGACAGGGGTCTCGTCGAACTTCATGAGTGCACCGTCAGTGTCGGTGAGCTGGAACTCAGCGCCCGGAAGCACGGTGGTTCCGTCTTGGGAATCAACCTTTTTGAGCTCGAAACCAACGAGGTTGATCGGAGGAGTCGTGTCGGACGGCGGGTTCGGCGGGTACTCATCGGTGGAGGGGTTCGGAGGAACGTTGACGGTCGTGGTGTTCGCGAGCTTGGCGGAATCAGCCTCGGCAACAGCGGCCTTGGTGACCTGAGCCTTGAACGTCACATAGATGTACTTGCTCGCAATGGTCTTGACCTTTTCACCGGAGAACTCCACATTGAAGTCCTCGTCGCCAGTTCCAGGAACGTTGAGCGCGTAGTCGGAGCTCGGCACCTCGGTGGTCTTTGCCTCGGCGTCCGCAGCTGTGTCACCCATGTAGACATGGAGATCCCCAGCCGCTTCGCTGAACTCGAGTGCGTCGGGCATGATATCAGCGACCTTGAACTTGGCATTCGTCCAATCGTCGGCCGCAGTCCAAGCAGCGAAGCTCGGCGCCTGGGTGGAGATGGAGTAGTTGACGTCGTCGCCGACCGTATAGGTAGGCGTGGGGTCGACCAGCTTCTTGGTGACGGTGGTTTCCTTGGCCTTGAGATTGATCTCGCCCAGGGTCATCTTTGCGTCAGAGCTGTCCTTGTCCGCAACCAACTTCGTCACGGTATCGGCAGCGCCATCGACACCCACACCAGTGGGGACGATCATCGGCAGCGACTGCTCCTGACCAGCAGGAGCGGAGGTGTCGACGACCAGGACGATACCGCCCTTGATCGCGGTGGTTCCATCAGCCAGCGTTTGCCCGGTCTTTCCCTCGCTGAGGGTAGGGTTCAGCGTGGTGCTGGGATCGGCACCCGTAGTGCCCGCATCCAGAAGGCCCTGAACGGCGGTGTCCGACTGAAGGGCGCGAGCGAAGGCGCGCAGCTGCGTGCTGTTCGTGTCCGTGTTGCCGAAGTCGTCGGTGTCGGTGCCGTACCAGTTCCTCGCAACCCATTCGATGATTGCGCTGGCATTGTCCGCGGCATAACCGTCGGTCGTTGGCGCGGTGCCACCGTTCGCAGTCGTGACTGCCGCGTTGAGGCTTGCAGCGGGAACGTTGGTTCCCAGCGCGAAGCTTGTCACACCGTCACCGGCGGTGTTGAGCTCGACGTTGGTGTAATAACCAATCTCGAGTGTCTTGAGCGTGTGTCCCTCGACCGAACCATCGGCCGGAGCTGTGACTGTGACGCTTGGGCTTGGGGGTGCCGCAACGGCGGAGGACGCGAACAATCCCGCCACTCCCATGCTCAGAAGGGTTGCCAGAGCGACGACGCCGCCTGCAATCCTCTTTGTGAAGTGAGTACCACTCATTGTGAGTCTCTCTCTTTCTCAATTTAACTTCAGAATTCATCATTGATTGTTTTCAGCTGCACCCTTCTGTCCTCCCCCAAAGGCAGACGAGCGGATGCCCCCGATGAGGGCACGGCGAATATTTATGCAGGAGCCGCCCTGCCCGTGAAGCCCCTCATGCTGCGGCTCCATCCTTCTTGTGTGACTTCTTGGAAGGAAGCATCATCCATATCAGGCCCGCCCCCACGATCAGCGCAACCACTCCGGCGATCAACAGATCCCGGGAGCCGGTCTTTGGCATCGTGGTCAGTCCCGCAATAACGCGGTTAGCGATGGTCCAATCGTTCTTCGACGAGCCTGCGGTCCGAGCCAAGAGGTCGGCATCGTCCGCGTTGCTTGCGCTCAGCTGCCAGCCGACGGCGTTCGATGGATACGTCACGAGGAAAGTGGCCTTCGGCGCCACGAAGCCGGAAGGCGTGAGCGTCTCCGTAAGAGTATAGGTGCGTGCGGTGGCCTTCAGGCCATCTCCATCCAGCCCCGGGAATCGCTCGATGTCCAGCGTTCCGTCACTGGCCGACGTGGTGTTCACGCACGCCGCAGCCTCATCCTCGTGCCCCTGAACGCACAGCTTGAACTCTGCGCCGGCGACCGGCGAGCCATCTGCCCCAGAGACCTTGGTGAATTTAACCTTGACCGGGTCTGTGGTCGAGAAGAGGACAGACCTCACGCCCTCGTCCGAAGTGACGACACTGACCTTCGACAGGTCGGCACCGTCCTTCGCCACGACGGAGGTAGCCACCGCATTGGCGTCATTCGAAGCCGTTGGATCCTGACCGACGTGGACGAGCCAATAGCCGGTGGAAGCCATGTAGCCGTCAGGCGCCTGGTCCTCCACCACCTTGAACCACCTGTCGCTCAGGGACCACTCCGCGGCCGAATCACGACCCGCGACCGCATCAAAGACCAACGAGCCCTGGCCATCCGTGGCGACGTCCACCGTGTCGCCGGTCGTCGTGCACGAGGGGACCGCGGTCCCAGTTGCACCCTCACACGGAACGACACTGTAGTTTGAACCCGTCAGATCGATCTGAGGATTCACACCCTCATTGCCATCGACGAGGGACTGCCCCTTCGCCAGCGTCAACGGAGAATCCGTCACCGCCTTCAGGGTGTCCGACACCGTCACGACATTATTCGATTGAACCGCCGTGCCCGACGCTGTCACCGTGTCTTGGTGACTCGTGCCAGCGTTGAGGGTCAAGCTGCCGGTGCACGCAATCGTCATGCCCGCTGGGAACGTGGAGATCGGCATGCTCTCGATGTTCAGATTCTTGCACGATGAGGCAAGGCCTGAAACCTCGGCACCGTGATCGGTGACGTCGGAGACGGAGAAATTCTTGAAGCCCTCATCGGGACCCGAATGGATGAGAACCTTGACCGTCACCTTTTGCGACTTCAGGTAGCGTGCCGCTTTATCCAGCGGAATCCACACATTGGAAGAGCCCACGTGGTCGGCATCAATCTCGGAGTCCTTACCTCCAAACACCGCATCGCTGTCCGTCAGGTTCGCCGCCACAGAAGCCGCGTCAGTTGCTCCCTCGACGCCGTTGTAACCCGCGACCACGTCCTTGGGAACCACCACGTACTTGCGAATGCTCAACGTGGGGTTGGTGATGAAGACGCCTGCGTCAACGTGCGTGGCATCGGGCGCCGCAGCGGTCAACTCAACCGCACCCGTCACTCCCATGCCGACGGCCGCAGTGTTGCCCGCATCAGAATCGATGTCTTTATCCGTACCCTGCAACATCTTGGTAAAGGTGGTGGTCAACCTCTGCGCATCTGAATCGGAGCACGAGACAGCGACGGAAGAGTTCGCTGAGTCCACGCATGCCTGCGGTACGGCAAAGACCACACGGTACCTCGTCAACGGCAAATTCTCGAACTTGTAATTGCCCGTGGCATCCGTCATCGCCTGTGCCACATCCGTGTACGTAGCCGCGGTACCCGTGCCCTCCACCTTCTGGAGAACGACCTTCGTCGGCGAAACGGGAGCGAACTTGTCCTTCCACTCGGTCTCGCTAACCTGCCGAAGACCGTCGTGCGAAGTCTCGTCCTCCCACACCATGCCCGACAGCGAGCCCAGCACCACCGGGGTCGGCGTCACCGCCACCCGGAATGCGTACTGGCCGCACGAATCTTCATCCGCGGCGGGTTGCGTCGCGTCCGAAGTGCGCGCCGGGAAACTGTGTTCGTAAGTGGCATCCGTGTAATCAGCCTCCACCTGGCAGGAGAGGACACCCGTCACATCGGAACCGTTGGGATCGCCTCCAGGGGTCGTGATGCGCTTCTCAATCGTCGTCAGCGTCTTATCTGCGTCGGTCGTTGGAGCGGCGGGCATCGTGGAGCGTGTCAGTGGCCCGGAGAGCTTTGAATCACTCGGCGTTCCAATCCCCTGATACGGAGTATCCGGAGAGTCGAACCACGATTGATTAATCGCGAACAACGTGCGCGCATCGGCATCCGCCTGGGCTTGAGAAGGCCTGTACAGAGTGCCGGTGATCTCGTAAGTCGTCGATTCACCGGGCTGCAATGTGGTCCCGAGCGCATACGTCCTGTCCGTGTATCCGGCCACTGTGTTCGCCTGAGCAATCTGGCGAACCGAGCCCGTGTAGCGAGTGATGTCCTGGGCGGGCACACCCTGAGGGGTGGACTCAAACCCACCAGCACCTCGGTACGTAGTCTTGTTGAATGGGTATCCCGACCACTGCAATCCGCCATCCTTGTCGAGGTAGAGGAAGCCCTCATTATTTCCACCCACGACCAGCTGCGGCGTGGCACCTGCCATCGGCACGCTTGTCGAGTCCACTCTCTGCCCGGCAGCGTTGCCCATCATCACGTCACTGAGCTTCACTAGTGTCCCTGTGTTGAGAACCACTGGATCGTAGGACAAATTCATTCCGGACGCAGGATTATTAAAAAGTGGTGATGGACCAAACTGACTCCCCACCCCTGCCAACGTGTCATTATCGAGGGTCATAGTGACGCCCTGGAGGGTTGGGAAGTTGAGCGAAGTAGCCTTCCCGTTGCCGGCAGAAGCGTCCCACAGAAGATAGGGAGCCTTGCTAATAAGAGCCCCAGGAAAACTGGGCCAAACCGGACCATTGGAACCGACAAAATACACATTCCCATTCACGTCTTTGACGAACATCAATCCAGGCCTTTGTGCATCTACCGTGACCTGATCAACCTTCATATTTGCAAAGCCCGCGGCCTTGGTTAAACGGAATTGTTGGTCGTAGGCGTCAGTGCTAACCACCGAAGTTCCGTCCCAACCACTCGCAACATTCGTCCAGAGACTTCCCTCAGTATCGATTGCTCCTATCAGATAGCCGTTGGAAACCACGGAGGCGAAGGTCTGATCAAGATCTACATCGGATGTATCCGTCACTCTTTCAAAAGCAGGGACGGTCGTGGAGCCGGAAGTGGGCGACGTCAATTTCCAGAGGTGTCCTTTCGCATCAATAGCCAGAAGGTAGCACGGACCTATATTCCCCTGAGTGGAAATTGTTTTAAAGACGACAGGAACTCCATCTTCCGTAACGGTGAGCTTCGTGGGTTCAGGTACGAAATCAGTCGTCCCGGTTCCCAACTGACCTACATCGTTGCCTCCCCAAACCCAGATATTTCCGTTCTCATCAAGGGCGTATGCGGAAGGTACATAACCAGGAAATCCATAGCTCACGGCGACGAACCTCGTCGATCCAGTGGACGTCACCTTCTTGAGATCCATCGTTGAGTAATCCGGAGACTCAACTCCCATCTGCCCATACGTCCAGAGGGAACCGTTTGAGTCGAGCAGAAGCGCCGTGCCTCCAGAACTGGCCTGTGAGGCAAGTTGAACGAACTTGACCGGCTTGTTGGTCTCCTTCACCGTCTGAACATCGTTGATGGTGACGTTGTCGCTCGTCCGATCGGTGATATGGGCATCCGTGCCCGCAGGAATGGCAGTGTTCCCCTCGTTCTTCACGTCCACGTGCCACGTCACCGTGCACGGTTGAGTCGTATCCGCCGGGCAATCCAGGCCCGATCCCCGGCCTTCTTCTCCACGCTGACTTTTGGCTCAGGCTTGTAGAAACCGAAGTCAACGTTGAGTTGATCCTTGCCGAGATTCAAGTTGAACGCATCCGTGTTCAGCTTGGAGTAGTCCTTCAGCCGATCCTTGTACGAGCGCGTCTGCGTCACTGCCTTGTCTTGACCGTAATAAGTCTTCACAGTCTGGGGAATGAGCACCGTCGAACCATCCGACTTCGACATGGCCACCACGTAGGAACCCGAATGAACGTTGCAGAAGATGTAATAACCCGCCTTCGCGCTTCCGCTCGCCGCAGGATCCTTGGAACCCCCAGTATTGGTCAGGCACTGCGACGCATTACTCGGCTGCTCCCCCGTCTTCATCGTCGCCACGGCAGAGCCCGAGAAGGTCGCCTTTCCTGAGGAGTCGACACTCACCTGACTGGCCTTGTACAGAGACACTGGCACACCAGAAATGCCCTTTTCGGAGTTGTTGATCGTGGTACCCTGATCGTCGTCCCACCACACCGTTCCAGCAATCGTCTGGGCCTTAACTTGAACGAGATCCGACCACGAACGATTCGCCACTTCGAAGAGCAACTTGCCGCTCGGAGACCACACGCTGCCCATGCCAGGCCACAGGTTGTACTGGTTCCCGGCCTTGTTGCCGCTGGTGTGCAGTGTGATGCGCCCCGCCGCGGCCGAGGTGCCATTCTCATCGATCGGCACCGTGAAAACAATCGCCGTCATGTCGCCACTTGCGGGAGGCGTGGCCGAGCAACTCGTGTAATCGCTCGGTTCAAAACTGTCGGTCACTGTGCTCGAATAGCACAGAGTAGTGCCGTATTGGGTATTGCTCTCATCCTGGGTTAACGACGAGAAGCTAAACGTGCCATCCGCATCGGTGGCCTTGCGCGTATAGCCTCCCCAATCGTTTGCAATGAGCGAAGCGTCGGTACCACTGGGAAGCTTCAGAACAAACTTGGCATATTTCTGGTCGGCAATCGCACCCCTGTAGACGAATTTGTACGTCCAGGAGACGTCTTCGTTGGTCTCGACCTGCTTAGGGTCAGACTTGACCGTCACCACAGGATTCGTCGCGTTGGAAACAAACACCGTATCCGTCGGGCTGTTAGACGACAGCGTCGTGCCATCCACCACCTCGGTGGTTGGTCCACCTGAGGTGACACTCCCATTGGCAACCAATGAAATGGTCCCTGAATACGTGATGGTGGCAAGCCGCGCGTCCGAATTCCCGTTTTCGGAGTTGACGCTGTACGAGGTGGCAGCGGTCGCTCCGTTTTTGAATCTGAACTCAAGAACCGCCGGAGTCGACGCTGAATCACCGCACACTCTTCCAGTGGGACCGGCAACTGCGGGAGTCTTCACAGTCATGGCCCACACTTTTGCCGAGCCTGGACTCAGAACGGGATTTGAGAGGCACTTATCCAAGTTCACGGTGATGACCGGGTTGAGCTTTGTGGAAGACTTCTCAACGTCGTGAACAATGGGCGTATAGGCAAAAGTCGCCGTCTGCCCTGCGAGCGCGGTGGGCGAAGTTCCGTCTTTGTCGTTGCCCACCTCTGTGCCGTCATCGTCATAGACAGTCACATACTGCTCTGCGGTCCACGTATGGGGCCTGGGGCGCACAATGTTGATGGTTTGAGTAAATGGGTCGCCCTGAGGTGGATTCCCATCCAGACCGATGACGCCCGAGTCGGTGGAGCTCTTACCCGTGCTTGGCATATCCGCAATGTTGGTGGGGGTACTCATCGGAAGCACAACTTCGTAGAATCCAACACCTCCGCCCGCGCTAAAGGAATGAAGGAAGCGCACGCGCACCGACTGTGCAGACTCATCCGGCTGACCCTCAAACCACCCGGTATCGTTCGCGTCGCTAATCTGCGCGTCGGTTTTCTCGCTGGTGGACCACTCCACCACGTACGAGCTCGAGTCGTACGGGTTGCCCTCAGAATCAGTGACTTTCACTGGTCCCTGGGTCGTGTCGATTCTCTGCCCTGAACGGTCCCAACTATCACCGAGTATCGGGGTCGTCGAAGCCCCTTCTTTGATGTTCTTTGCGTAGAAACGCAACAGCGTGCGGAACTGCGAACCCTCAGAGAGGGTGGTACCGCGAAGAGAAAACGGCGTGGTGGTCGTCTTGGAGGCCTTGTCAAAACGCATCATCTCAGGGTCAAAGATTGTTTTCCCGGAGGTGTAAGGAAGCTGAAGCTCCTTGCGGAATAAAGAACCGTTTACCTCCTCGAAGGTGATGTCGGCCCTGCTCCAATCGTTATTTGGATATATCAGACCGTCCACGGCTCCGGAGTTCTTATCTGCGGTGGAGGTGTCACGGCCTTCCCCATTGCCCGGCTGAGGAACCTTCCTGTTCGTATCTTCATCGTAAATCGCGAAATCGTACGTCTGGTTGGTGTTGCCAATCGCAACGGCCGGAATGGTTGGCAGCACGTTCGTGTAGGAGTATCCTTCCGACTCCTTCACCACTTGCGGCCCCTTGACCACGATGTATTTCTGTTCCCCAGAGAAACCGGGAATCGTCCCAGTTTTGACGTCGAGTGAACTGCCCGAGTTATCTTTCCACGTGGTTCCCTCCGGGAACTGCGTCACGATCATGTCGATGGTGTAAGGAGTCGCTACAGAGATGCCCTTGACCAACGAATAGTGGGGGACCGAAAGCTGATCCGTCCGAATGCTTAAAGTGCAGGTCACAGGGACGCTTTCGCTTGCCCTGCAGCCAGAACCATCCTGGCCCGCTGCACCAGACATCGCCCGGTAATCCGTGTTTGGCGTACTGACAACTGTTACAGGGTCAGCGTCGTAGCTATCGACCTCTTTGCCGTTGATCGCAACCTTCAGAGAGAATCCCTGATTGGGCTTCGTCACTCCGCCAGTATCCTTCGCTGTCATGATCAGAGTGGTATTCAGCGTCTCTGCAACGCCCTCATCCACCTTGAAGCTACATGACTTTCCATCGCTGGAAACGCTCGCTTTGACGTGGGTTCCTGAGATGCAGAGCGATCCCATCACTGGCGAAAGGTAATCGGCGCTGGCCACACTCAATGTAACCGTGCGCGCCTGTGCTGCGCGGAAACCAAGGGTGAGAGAGTACCCAACAGAATCGTAACTTGACACCACACCGTCGGTAGGAGTGTCGTCACCTGGTGCAAATCCGTTTGCTGAGTTCACATAAGACGCTGAGTTGGTTCCCTGCCCCGTACCGTCGTACGTCTTCTGCAGCGAGACGTCGAGATAGGCACCGTTTTCTTGGGCAAAAGAGGGATGCGCAATAAAGCCGGCAACAACGGCGACAGCGATCATGAAAAGAAGGGGCAAGATACGCTTGAGCCCGAACTTACGATGCACTTCTACTAGGGACATGAAAATTTCTCTCTCTCAAGAATCTTCACTGCAAGTCATCCTGATAGCGCAAAGCAGGCGCTAGAAAATAGCGTCTTCTTCTCACATCAGTATTTCTTACTTCCCCACACATCAAGATAGAGAGAGCTGGGGACAATCCCCTCCCGGCGATTCCGGTGCCCCCGCATCGCCGGTAAGCGCGGGAAATTTAGCGCGAATGAACGAAAGTGCCGAGGCTGAATTCCGGGCCGTGCACGGCGTCGTTGACTCGGTTCGCAAAGAGGGCCGCCGCGTTGGCACACACGGATTCCGGGCCGACTGGAATCTCCCACGAGAACTTTTCCGAAGAGATTGTCAGCACGGCGGCATCTGCCGAAAGCGCCGCAGTAATCCCCTCAAGTGCCCAAATTTCGCAACGTTGCTCGCTCAAAGACAAATCCTGGCTGCCCTTCCGCCCCCAAATCCGCTCGATAGAGTCGTCATGGATGACGATCAACGAGCCGTCGTCCCCGAGGAACTTCGGGCTGGCCGAAGAGGCGAACACATCTTTGAGTTTCGCAAAAAATCCCATACCTCCAGGATACCCAACTGAGCCGGCCACAGGCCGTGCCTTACTGCGCGGTCTGCTCCAAGTACGACACGAGGTCCGCATCGAGGTAGTACCCAATGTCGTGAACCTCACGCAGCGCACTCTTGCCATAGAGGGCGAGCAATCCCGCAAGCTGGCTCGTCCACCGCCCGACGGTATCATCGAGCACGTCTTCGCCCTGCGTGCGGAGTACCTGAAGGAATCCGTTACTCACGCCGACAAAACGAGCGCCCAGCACCAGGGACTTGAGGACGTCGAGAGGATTGCGAACGCCACCAGAGGCGATGACATTCAGAGCCGGAGCCGAGGAGGACTTCTCGGAGTTTACCTCGCTCCGATGCCGCCTGTTGACCCGCGCTGCATTGAACAACGACTTCACAGTGGACAGGCCGATACCATCGAGGTAGTCGAAGTCGCGGTGAGGGCGGCGAGAGTTCTCGATTTTTGAGAAGTTCGTGCCGCCGCTGCCGGCCACGTCGACACTGCGAATTCCCGAGGCGGCGAGCAGCTCCAGTGAGTGTTCGTCAAAGCCGAAGCCCACTTCCTTGACGATGACGGGAATGTCAACGCTTGCGGCGACCTCACTGAGATGATGAAGCCAGCGGAAGTCGCGGTCGCCCTCCGGCATGACCAACTCCTGAACGGCGTTGACATGGATCTGCAGGGCCGTGGGCCGCAGCTCGCGGACGAGGAGTCTCACCGTGTCGAGCGCCGTGGTCGGATTGACGTTGGCGAGGAGGGCCCCATCGGGATTCTGTTCGCGTGCAACGACGAAACTCTCCAACGTCTGGGGTTGGAGCCCCACGATGTTGGCGGAGCCCAGCGCCATAGCGATGTGCCGGTGAGCGGCGACCCGAGCGAGCGCGGCGTTGATTTCCATCGCCTTGTCGGACCCGCCCGTCATGGCGTTAATAAAGAAGGGTGCAGCGACGGGTTTCCCAAAGAACTCGGTCTTCACGGAGTCAACAGAGACCACCGTTCCCGGCAGGGTTCGCCGAATCAGGTGGACGTGGTCGAAGTCGTTGGACTGCTCGCC
>JALCOX010000005.1 GCA_022649925.1 Bifidobacteriaceae bacterium
TTGCGCAACAACAAGGTGAGAGGCGCGTGGGGCGAGGCGCAACTTCGCAACATCATCGAATCCGCGGGCCTCCTTGAGCACGTCGACTTCGACGTTCAGGTGAGTGTGTCTGATGCGGATGGCGGAAGCAGCAGGCCAGACATGGTTGTTCATATGCCTGGCGGTAAGACGATTCCCGTTGATGCCAAGGCCCCGTACCAGGAGTACCAGAAGGCCGCCGAGATTCCCGACACCGCCTCTCCGGAAGAACTTGAGGCGAAAAAGCGCCATCTTGAGGCACACGCAAAGGCCCTGCGGGCCCACGTCAAAACCCTGGGGGAGCGCCAATACTGGAAGCTTTTCGACATTACGCCAGACTTCGTCATCGCCTTCATTCCCAACGAGGCTCTCCTTCAGTCGGCTTTGGAGTCGGACGATACGCTTCTCGATTACGCATTCTCACAAAAGGTGGCGCTCACCTCTCCTGTCACCCTGTGGGCGGTGTTGAAATCGGTCGCTTATGCATGGCAACAGCAGAGCCTGACCGACGATGCGAAGGAACTCTTCGACATCAGTCGCGAACTGTATTCGCGTTTCCACACCTTGGGAGAGAAGGCCTCGAAGCTGGGCAAGAGCTTGACCACCACGGTGCAGTCGTACAACTCCTTCGTCGGTACGCTCGAGCGCCGAGTTCTTTCGCAGGCGCGCAAACTTGAAAAAATCGACGGAACAAAACTCGAGTCCGTGGAGATGCTCGACCCTGACAAGTCGGACGTGCGAGAGCTTTCATCCCCTGAATTGCTTGAATCAGACAGCGACGAGGAAGAAGCGAAACAGCCTGCGTCTCCCGCTTCCGATGATTCGGATAGGCTTGAATCATGAGTACTACAGCATCTTCGAGTGAGCGGAATCCCTTCCTTGACCCTGATTATCAGGAGCCCAAGGAGAGACTGCGCCAGATGGTTGCAGCCGACATCGACGGTCGTCCCTTCTCGGAGCTCAGCAGTGTGAGTTTCCACCATGATGGGTCTCTGCTTGCCGGCCACGTGCTTTTGGATACGTTGGAAGAGGCAGGGCTGTCCCTCGACGACTTTGACGCTGTGGGTGCGCTGACTGCGGCGGCGGTTCCGTTTGTCACGGCGATGATTCAGGCCGCCGGCTCTCGCGGGCAGAAATTGGACGGTTTTGTTCTCGACTTCGTCTTCCCGGGTATCAAGGGGCCGAGCATCGCAGGCAAGAAGGTTGTGCTCCTCGATGCGTGGCTCAGCGAAAAATCCTACATTCAGACGTCATCTCTCGTGACGCTGAAGAATGGGAATGAACTCAACCTTGACTTTGCAGTTTTGCAGAAACTGGGTGCTGACGTGGTGGCCATCGCAGCCGTGGTGGGCAGCACGTCAACCCACGTTGCTTCGCCTGAGAACGCTGCCTCACCGGAAGGCTCAGAGATCACGGTTGTCAATCCGCTGGATGGAACACGGGCAAAGCTTCCCTTTATCTACGTTTTCGATCAGGCAAGTGTGACGGGTTCAGCAGAGGCGGCTGCGCAGAATGACTGAACCACACAGCATCACCAAGGCGGCAATGGAGTCCGGGGAACCCGTTTTCCGTAAGATCGGCGTAGGCCCCTGGGAGGAAGAGCATCCCGGTGAGGCAAGGCCGACTGCTGACCGTTATGACTCAGATCTGCTCGATGTTGGAGACACGCGCAACGTCCTTGATCGCTACCGTTACTGGACCGTCGAGGCGATTCGAGCGGACCTTGATCGGAGGGGCCGGCACGAGTTCCAGGTGGCAATCGAAAATTGGACGCACGACTTCAACATCGGGTCTATGGTGCGCACGGCGAACGCCTTCGCCGCTTCGACCGTTCACATCGTTGGCCCGCACAAGTGGAACCGCAAAGGTGCACTCATGACGGAGCTCTACCAACACGTGGAGCACCACCCCAGCATCGTTGATCTCGTCGAGTCAATACGCCACCAAGATGCAGAGCGTGCGATGCAAGCTGGCGATCACGATGACTCCGAACCCACGCGCATCATCGCCATCGATAACGTCCCGGGATCGGTGCCTATCGAGACCTATCATTTTCCAAAGCGCTGCCTGATGATTTTCGGCGCCGAGGGACCAGGCCTCAGCAAAAAGGCCTTGAGCTTGGCGGATGACGTCGTGTACATCTCTCAATTTGGCTCAGTCCGCTCGATTAATGCGGGAGCGGCTGCAGCCGTGTCCATGCACGCCTGGGTGGCTCAGCACGCAAAGGTGTAAAAGAAATACATTTGAATGCTGAGCTAGCGCGTGAACGGGTATTTCACGAGGCTTTATTGCTGTTCTTTGACTTTTTTACCCTCGGCCAGACCCATGCATAGATAATGAATGCCACGATAGCAATGACGTGGATAGCGAAGGTCACTGATGCAAGGTTGAACTGTCCGCGGTAGGCATCTACTAAATCAGAGCCAACTGTGATGAGAAAGAATACGATCAATAAAATCCAGTTTTGATATTTTTTCATGATTCGTCCTTATGGTTATGATTTCGCTGCTTTCACTACAGGATGCATGCACCCAGACCGAATGGTGAGTGTGCGATGATGAGTGCGGCAATTGCGGTGGCGCAACCAATTCCATATTTCGCCTGCCCTCTGGTGATCCTGCATCCGCCGAGACAGGGTACACCTTTCCTTCGTGGAGTCCTCTTTATACTCCTTTTTGCTGTCTTTTTCCGAGCCTTCCGAGCGGGCTTCTTCTTGATGACTTTCTTTTTCCTGGAAACCCTAATTTGCTGTACTTGAGCAGAGTCTGTTAAGTAGACAGCGGAAACCGATGACTCACTCGTTGTTGTCATTGCTGCCATTAGTCCATGAGAGGTGACCGTATTGAGTCTCGGAATTGCCATAACTCCAATAGTGATTATGAACCCTAAAATTACCAAGAGGCTTATCAGTAGCAAACCTTTCTTTCGTTCTGCCATGAGAGATTCTCCTTCGAATATCTATCACAGAAGCTCTGTCTGAACCTTTGCGCCTCCGTAGTAACACAACGTTCAGGATGCATTGAAGGATCACATGATCAAACCACATGTGACCTGTAGGAAACGCGAGGATGATAATTGTTCTTAATTAACAGAGTTTAGAAATTCGTGTATTTTTGTAGTTCCAGCCCGTCTGCTCGTGGTCGTTTTGAGTTCCAGTTACCTGGTGAGGAAGCGCACAAGGACGAAAATAGACGAGACCGACTATGTCACGTTTGCCAATTACCATGAAGCCATGCCTACATTCACAAAAGAGCAAATCGACCATCTTGGCGATTTGGCGCGCATAGCCTTGTCTGACGACGAGACTGAGCGTCTGCAGAAAGATCTCAACGTCATCGCTGAATCAATTCAAAAGGTTCAGGAAGTCGCCGGAGAAGACGTCCCCCCCACCGCTAATCCCGTGCCGCTCGAGGCGCACCTGCGCGAGGACGTCGCCGCTACTCCGCTGACGCAGAAGGAAGCGCTCGCGGGAGGTCCGCGAACCGAAGCGGGCATGTTCGTGGCACCCCAGATTCTTGGAGGCGAGTGAGGTATGGCATCAGCATCGACAAATGATTTGGTGAAGCTGTCCGCTGCCGACATGGCAGAGAAGCTGAAGGCGGGAGAAGTCTCCAGCAAGGAACTCACCCAGGCGCATCTCAACGTCATCGACTCTGCGGAACCCAGCATTCAGGCGTTCCTGAAGGTCGCCGGCGACACCGCGTTGGAACAGGCGGAAGATTCCGACAAGCGCCGCGCGGCGGGGGAGAAGCTCCCCGAGCTTGCGGGCGTCCCGATCGCGGTCAAGGACATGATCGTGACCAAGGGCATTGAGACCACTGCGGCCTCGAAGATCCTCGAAGGCTGGGTCCCTCCCTACGACGCAACGGTCGTCAGCAAGCTCAAGAAGGCCGGAATGCCGATTTTGGGCAAGACCAACCTCGACGAGTTCGCGCAGGGCTCTTCCACAGAGCATTCCGCGTACCATCCCACGAACAACCCGTGGGATACGGACCGTGTTCCCGGCGGTTCCGGTGGCGGTTCTGCAGCGGCAGTGGCCAGCTTCGAAGCCCCCCTCGCGTTGGGAACAGACACGGGCGGGTCCATCCGTCAGCCCGGCGCCCTCACCGGCACCGTCGGCGTGAAGCCCACGTACGGCGGCGTCTCCCGTTTCGGTGCCATCGCCATGGCGAGCTCGCTCGATCAGATTGGCCCCGTTTCCCGCACGGTCCTCGACTCTGCTCTGTTGCACGAGATCATCGGTGGCTACGATGAGCGTGACTCGACGTCGATTCCCGAGCAGTTGCCCGCTATCGTCAAGGCTGCCCGCGAGGGTACCAAACGCGATCTCAAGGGCATGAAGATCGGTGTGGTCAAGGAGATCAGCGGCGAGGGCTTCCAGCCCGGAGTTCAGGCTCGCTTTGACGAATCTCTCAAGCTCCTCGAGGAGATGGGTGCGCAGATCGTCGACGTGAGCGCTCCTCACTTCCCCTACAGCCTGGGTGCTTACTACATCATCATGCCTTCCGAGGTGTCTTCCAACCTCGCCCGCTATGACGGTATGCGCTACGGCTTGCGTGTGATGCCTCCGGCAGGCGTTGCCCAAACTGCGGCCAACATGATGGCCTACACCCGTGAGGCGGGCTTCGGAGATGAGGTTAAGCGCCGCATCATCCTCGGCACGTACGCGCTCTCTGCTGGTTATTACGACGCTTGGTATGGCTCGGCACAGAAGGTGCGCACGCTCATCATTCGCGATTTCGCGGCGGCCTTTGAGAAGGTGGATGTCCTCGTGTCTCCCACCTCACCCACCACGGCCTTCAAGTTCGGTGAGCAGATCAACGATCCTCTCACCATGTATTTGAACGACGTTGCGACCATTCCCGCCAACCTCGGCGGCGTTCCTGCGATGTCGATTCCTGCGGGATTGAGCGACGACGGATTGCCGGTTGGCTTCCAGTTCTTCGCGCCCCAGAAGCGCGACGATGTGATGTACAAGCCTGCTGCTGCCCTCGAGGCGGCTTTGAACGACAAGTGGAAGGCGCCAATCTGGTCCGAGTTGAAGACTCCGTGGCTTGATTCCGCTAACCAGACGGTGGAGGAGTGACATGGCAGAGAAATTGATGAAGTTTTCCGAAGCTGTCAAGAAGTTCGACCCGGTTCTCGGTCTTGAAACGCACGTGGAGCTGAGCACGAACACGAAGTTGTTCTGCCCCGCACACATCGAGTTCGGCGGCGAACCCAATACTCAGCTCACACCCGTTTCGCTGGGCTTGCCCGGGTCCCTCCCCGTGGTCAACAAGTCCGCGATCGACTATGCGATCAAGCTGGGTCTCGCCCTGCACTGCGACATTGCAGAGTGGAGCCAATTCGCTCGCAAGAACTACTTCTATCCCGACATGCCGCGCGACTATCAGATTTCGCAGTACGACAAGCCGCTCAACGGCGAGGGTTACCTCGATGTTGAACTCGACGACGGTGAAATCTTCCGCGTTCCGATCGAGCGTGCGCACGTCGAGGACGACGCCGGCAAGAACACCCACGTGGGTGGCGCCGATGGCCGCATCGAAGGCGCAGACCACTCTCTGGTCGACTACAACCGTGCCGGAGTCCCGCTCATTGAGATCGTTACCAAGCCCATCACGGGCATCGGTGGCCGCGCGGCAGAAATTGCCGGCGCCTACGTGCGCACCATTCGCGACATCGTGCGCGCCCTCAATATTTCCCATGCTCGCATGGAGCAGGGCAACATGCGCGCCGACGTCAACGTCTCTCTGCGTGACACCCCCGATTCCCCTCTGGGCACTCGTTCTGAAACCAAGAACGTGAACTCCTTCCGCGGCATCGAGAAGACCATCAACTACGAGATTCGTCGCCAGGCGGCGCTGCTCACGGACGGTGGTGAAGTGTTGCAGGAGACCCGTCACTGGGACGAGGCGACGCAGACCACGGCCGGCGGGCGCTTGAAGACCGACGCCGACGACTACCGTTACTTCCCGGACCCCGATCTCGTGATGGTGCACGTCACCAAGGAACACATCGACGAGCTGGCCAAGCAGATGCCGGAGATGCCGCGTGAGCGACGCAACCGCCTGCAGGGTGAGTGGGGACTCTCCGATCACGAGATGCGCGACCTCATCAACGCCGATGCACTCGACCTGGTCGAAGAGACCGTCAAGGCCGGAGCTACTGCGGCCGGTGCCCGCAAGTGGTGGCTCGGTGAGCTCTCACGCGAGGCGAACGAACGCCAGAACAGCCTCGAAGAGCTCTCCATCACCCCGTCGGATGTTGCCGAGATCGAGAAGCTCATCGCAGCCGGCACATTGACCGACAAGCTCGCCAAGCAGACCGTCACCGGTGTTCTCGCCGGCGAGGGAACTCCAAGCGAGGTCATCGAAAAGCACGGCTACAAAGTCGTGAAGGACGATGGCGCGCTGGAGAAGGCGGTGGACGATGCGTTCGCTGCAAACCCCGACGTGGTCGACAAGCTCAAGTCCGGCAACATGAAGCCCATGGGCGTCATCATCGGTGCCGTGATGAAGGCGACGCGCGGCCAAGCAGACGCCAAGGCCGTCAGCAAGCTCGTGATGGCAAAGGTCAGAGGCTAGAGGTTTGCCCGGTTCCCGGCTTCTTGAATTCGGGAACCGGGCAGTGGCAGATAAGTACCTGTTCCGCTAGGCTTGTCAAGCTGAAGCAACGGATGGAGAAATGAATGAGTAACGAGGCCCCCCACACGGTAGGCGATGTGATGAGTGCACAGGAGCAGGAGCTCCCGGCATCCATTCAGATTCCGGTTATCAAGGGGGAGATGCTGCAGCTGCGTCCGGCACGCATCGAAGATCTCGACGTTCTCGACGATATCGACGCTTTTTACGGGGCTGCAACAATTACCGGTCGATCAGGTGACGCAGAGCGCTCCGTTGTGAACTCCTGGGTTCGTGACTCGGTGGCGTGGAGCCTGGGTGACGTGGACGTTGAGGCGACCCTCTACGCGCACGGTCACACGCGCACCATCTCGTGGACGATGCTCAAGAAGGTCGCCGGCTCCACGAGCCCTGACGATCTGAGCCCCATTGGGATGGTGTTCCTCACCCGGGTGGACCCGTGGTCGCATTCGGCCCGCATCCAAGTTGTTCTCGGGCGCGACTTCCGAGGGCGCGGATATTCCAGGGACGCCATGCCTCGCGTGATGACCTACGGTTTTGCAGCAGCTCCCGTCGGGCTCAATCTCCATCGAATCTGGGTCACCGTTCCCGAGAAGAACACCCGAGCGATCTCGGTGTATCAGTCGCTCGGCTTCACGCCTGAGGGCACGCTGCGCCACGCCCTGTGGGATGAGGACGACGCAAAGTATCAAGACCAGGTCATCATGGGAACTTTGGCCGACGAATACGATCCGGTTCGCGCGCTCGATGCCTTTGGTATGCGGATGAATCCAGAGAATCCCGGTGTGAGAGAGGCGCTCGCTGCGCACGAACATTCGATTGAGATTGTGCGTGACCACGGGGATGGCACCATGGAGGTGCGGTCGCTGGAGGATGAGAGCGCTGACGTTGCGGCGAAGACCGCGAGTGAGCCCGTCGCCAACGAAGTGAAGGCGCAGAAGCATCATCATGTGGATTCTGACGATGCCGACAAGGAGCAGTGGCCCTATCCCGAGCGTGAGGACAATAACACGACGGCGACGAGTTCGAAACGCGCGTGGTGGCGTCGGCTGGGGCGTGGACGGGATCGTTCGACGCAGGCGGAGAGCTGATGCTGAGTAGAGATTTCCTGCGGATTTCCGAGAGTGTGAGGACGATACAGTGAGTGCTGAAGATCTGGATAATTACGAGACCAACGCCGAGCTGTCCCTGTACCGGGAATACCGCGACGTCATCAAGCTGTTCAAGTATGTGGTCGAGACGGAACGGCGCTTTTACCTTGCAAATAAGGTCGATTTCAAGGCCTGTTCTTCTGGGCAAGACGTCTATTTTGACGTGCGTCTCACCGATGCGTGGGTGTGGGACGTGTACCGCCCCTCCCGCTTCGTGAAGAATGTGCGCATCGTGACGTTTAAGGACGTCAACGTCGAAGAGGTGCAGCAGACGGATATCGACATTCCCGAACGCCTCGAGTAAGTTCGCCCCCGCCGCTGCGTGGGAGCAATGAAGACCGTGTGGCCGCAAGGTTGCGGGCCGGTTTATGGCAAATCAGTGTGGAATACGGTGACTGACACCACGGGCTGTTGTGCCCCGCTAGAATCACCTGAAGGTTTTGTGGTTTCACATTTTTGATTGCTGGCGGAAGGAAATATGGTGACGAAGCATCGCGTGGTGGTGATTGGCGGCGGACCAGCTGGATTGACTGCAGCATATGAATTGTTGCGTGACGGTGGTTCCGAGAAGTTCGACGTCACCGTGCTTGAGGCGACGAAGGAATTCGGCGGAATCTCGCGCACTGTAAAGTACAACGGCAATCGCATGGACATCGGAGGGCATCGTTTCTTCTCCAAGGACGATCGCGTGATGCAATGGTGGAAGGAAATTCTTCCCCTGCAAGGTGCACCTTCATACGACGATAAGAAGCTGGGACGTCACCACGACCTTGAGCCCGGCGGCCCCGATCCGGAGACGACCGACCAGGTGATGCTGAAGCGTCATCGCATTTCTCGCATCTTCTGGAACCAGCACTTCTTGGATTACCCGATTTCGTTGAACTTTGGAACCTTCAAGGCGATGGGGCTCAAGCTCACCTTCAAGGCTGGCTTTAGCTACCTGAAGTCCATGTTCCATAAGCTTCCCGAGACCAACCTCGAGAACTTCTACATCAATCGTTTCGGCCGCCAGCTCTACTCGATGTTCTTCGAGGGTTACACGGAGAAGCTGTGGGGTCGTCATCCCTCACAGATCAGCGCCGACTGGGGTGCTCAGCGCGTCAAGGGGCTGAGTGTTGTGGCCGTCTTGAAGAACGCCGTTCAGAAGATGATGCCGAAGAAGCGCAGCTCCGACGAGGTGGAGACCTCCCTCATTGAGGAGTTCTGGTATCCAAAGCTTGGCCCCGGCCAATTGTGGGAGACCGTCGAGGAGCGCGTGCGTGAGATGGGTGGCAAGGTTCTCACCGATGCTCGCGTCACCAAGATTTCTCAGAGCGACGGCAAGATCGGTTCCATCACCTATGAAAATTCCGACGGGGACACCACCGTTCTGGAGGCGGAGGACTTCATCTCGTCCATGCCGCTGAAAGATCTGTTGGAGGCTTTCAACGAGTCGAAGACCCCTGCGCCGCAAGACATCACGAAGATCGCCGTGGGTCTGCCGTACCGCGACTTTGTCACGGTGGGTTTGCTGGTCAAGCGCCTCGCCATCAAGAACACCACCGACATTCCGACATTGGGACACCCGCCCATTGTCCCCGATAACTGGATTTATGTGCAGGACCCGGGGTACAAGGTCGGACGTCTCCAGATCTTCAACAACTGGAGCCCCTACCTCGTCAAGGATGTGGACGACACCGTTTGGGTTGGCCTCGAGTACTTCGCTCAGGAGGGTGATGATTTCTGGGAGCTCTCCGATGAGCAGGCCACGAAGTTCGCGATCAAGGAGTTGACGCGCATGCGCGTCATCCGTGGGGCGGCAGACGTCGTCGATTCGCATCGTGAGCGCGTCCCCAAGGCCTACCCAGCGTATTTCGATACGTACAGCCAGATCGACGAACTCATCGAGTGGATCGATTCCTTCGGCAACCTGTACTGCGTGGGTCGCAACGGACAGCACCACTACAACAATCAGGACCATTCGATGGCCACCGCCATGGAGGCCGTGGAGAACATCAAGACTGGCAAGACCTCCAAGAAGAACGTCTGGGAAGTCAACACCGAAAAGTCCTATCACGAGTCGAAGTGACGGGAGCTAAGAAGCACTGAAGTGCTGAAGTACTGGGGCGCGGAATCGTCGAAAGACGACCGCGCCCCTCGCGTATTCTTCTGCCCCGCTCCCTCTGTCTCCCGACTTCTCGCCAACCTTTCTAGCCCTGGTTTCTCTTCTTTTACCTCTTTATCTCCTACTTACTGTTTTACTGTCTCCTCCTCTCTTTTGGGGTTAATACTCGAATCGTGGGTCTTATCCGGGTGTGTTCGGCCTGCTTATCTTTTTCTGGTGCTGAATCCTGATTCGTAGGTGTTGATGCCGGGAGTGGACTCTTGTATTCCTATTTGGGTTGCTGGATTGGGTTCGAGAGTGGGTGTGGGGTGTTTTTTCCTTTTTTCTGGCTCGTGCCTGTCTGGTTGTGGTGAGTTTCTTCTGGTTGTGATGAATTCTGGACCGGTTCGCCTCGGTTTCATGCGGATTCAAGGACCGTAGTTCATCACAACCGAGCGTAGTTCACCACCACCAGCCAAGATTCACCGCAAATGGGGGATACCCTTCGCAACGTGACCCTGCCCGGGTGCTGGGGATCGTGCCGGATCCTGGTTCACGGACACCGATACCAGCACAGAGATCCATACAACAAGCCACACTCGAAAGTTACGCGCCCCACGTACGGAACCCCCGGAACATTAAACGCACCCCCACGCGCTTACACCCAGTAAACCAAACCCCAGTTTTAAGACCCATTTGAGTATTAACTCGCCTTTTTGGAGACTGACCCACGCTCTCGCTTCTTGCTCCGGCGCCTCCAGCGGGACCATATATGTCGTTTCCCGTGTATTCACATTGCGAATTTTGTATTCACTTTTCATGATTTGTATTCACTCGGAAATGGCATATATGGTCCCACCGGGATGGGGGAAAAAAGAATTCGAATTTCTCACGATACGGGCCCCTTGATACACCGCCGTGCACCCGGCACGGTAAGGTTAAAATATGGTGGCTAACAGCGAGCACAATGCCGATTCGGCACGACACCCAGGTTTTATCGTTCTGTTGCGTCATGGTCAGACTGCGTGGAGCGTCTCCGGGCAGCACACGGGACGCACTGATCTCCCCCTCACCAATGTGGGTGAACAGCAGGCGCGAGATGCAGGAGAGCGGCTCCGGCGCACCTTCCCAGCAAGTTTTGACGCACGCCACACATTCGTGAGTCCCCTCCATAGGGCGCGCACAACGGCGGAGCTGGCGGGTTTTCACGATTATCAGGTCATTGATTCACTCGCGGAGTGGGACTATGGTCGCGCCGAGGGTCGCACGCGCGAGCAAGTTGCGCAGATGCACGGGCGTCCGTGGAAGTTGTGGGACGACGGAACTCAAGCGCTGGAGTCCTCATTGGACGCCGACTGGACGGCCACCTTGCCGGATGGCAGGCAGTACGCGGTTCACAACGGCAAGGGTGAAACTCTGGACGACGTGTATCGGCGCACTTCGCGTGTGATCGAGCGCGCTCTGCCCCTCGTCGAGTCAGGGGAGAACGTCTTGCTTGTAGCGCATGCTCACGTGCTGCGCATTCTCAGTGCGAACTGGCTGGGGTTGGACGCGCAGAAGGCTCGTATCTTCCGGCTGGACACTGCCCACTATTCGGTTCTGTCGCAATATAAGGGCGATAATGTCATCGAACGATGGAACTGCTAGCGCACGTTCGCGCCTCTGTGTATAATTTTGAAATGTTGTGTCGGGACTATCTTGCCGCATGGAGATAGATCCATCTGTCTAGGTTTTCGCAACCGGATCGACGCGCTTTCCGCGAGCAAACTCGTGGAATGAGGAATTTGGGAAGTGCAACACTAGTGCAAACGAGTGAGCGCATCCCCTTACTTTGGCTGATATGTGGCAGCTTTGGAGGAACTACCAATGGGTGCAGTTCAAGATTTCGAGGCGAAGAGCCTCAAGCCGGCAGAGTCGATTCCCGATTTCCGTCCTGGCGACACCGTCAAGGTTAACGTCAACATCGTCGAGGGCACTCGCTCTCGTATCCAGAGCTTCCAGGGCGTCGTCATCGCACGCCAGGGTGCAGGTCTGCGCGAGACGTTCCTGGTTCGCAAGGTCAGCTTCGGAACTGGCGTGGAGCGTCGCTTCCCAGTGCACGCACCGACCATCGATTCCATCGAGCTCATCACTCGCGGCCGCGTCCGTCGCGCCAAGCTGTATTACCTGCGCGATCTGCGCGGCAAGGCAGCTCGTATCGTCGAGCGCAGGGACAATTCCGCCAAGGCGTGAGCCGAAGCGAATCCGCAAGCAATTCGGGTCCACGACTCGAATGCAGCTATTGAGACTTCTCTGAAACTTCAATCAACGATATTCAGTAAGCGATAGCGGAGCACAATGTCAGATACCCGAGATGACCACCAGGTTTCTCGGGTATCGCTGTCTTCAGACGGCACTGACGGCACTCATCGCGCCGCAGGTTCCGGCGACCGCAAGGGTCCCACAGGCCCGCGTCACCTCAAAAAAGGCGGTGCCCACTCTACGGAAGTCGATCCCCGCCGGTTCACAGTCGCGACAAGTAAGTTTCACCCAGTATCTTCAGACGGCGCCGGGCCACGCGCTCAACATCAGAGGAGGCCAGTAATGGAAGGCTCTGCCATTCCAAAAAGGCGTTCACGCAGCTCATCTGTCAGGGAGATACTCCTTCTCATTCTCATACCCGCGCTCATCGTGGTGCTCGCGCGCGTTTTCGTGGCGGACCTCTACGTCATTCCCTCCGGCTCCATGATGAACACGCTCCAGGTTGGGGACCGCATCATCACCTCCAAGCTCTCGCCCACGCCCTTTTCGCTCAAACGCGGCGACGTCATCGTCTTCAAGGACCCTGCCAACTGGCTCGGCTCGGAGTCTGAGGGTTCGAGCATCTTCTCCTCCGAGTACTTAGTCAAGCGTCTCATTGGCATGCCGGGGGATCGGGTCCAATGCTGCAACGCCAGCGGGAAGATCACGATTAACGGCGTCGCCATCGACGAGACGAGTTACATCCGTCCGGGTGTGGCGCCCAGCTCCATGACTTTCGACGTGACGGTCACCAAAGACCACCTCTTCGTTCTCGGTGACAACCGTTCCAATTCCGCAGATTCCCGCTATCACAGCGACGATGGAGCGAACGGGCTCGTGCCGATCAGCGACGTTGCTGGCGTCGCTAAGTTCGTTTACTGGCCCCTGAATCACTTCAAGCACCTTTCGCGCCCCGATGCGGTCTTCGCCAACGTCCCAGATCGAGCCGCCACCTCCAGCTCTTCGAGCACGAAATGAGTGTCGTCGCGCACATCGTTCCAACGCTGAACCTGGAGCGCAGTCTTTTTGACGCCGGTGCGGATGTGGTGGTGGGTTTCGACGAGGTTGGCAGGGGAGCGCTCGCGGGACCGGTGATGGTGGGTGCCGCTGCACTGAGGCGTTCCCAGGCGAGTACTCGCACCTTGTCCGTGATGGATCTAGTTCCGCACGGCTTAGCGGATTCCAAAATGTTGACGGAAAAGCGGCGCGAGGCGCTCTTCACTCCACTGCAACAATGGGTGGCCGCGTGGGGAGTAGGGGCTGCGACGAATCACGAGATTGACCAGTGGGGGATTTCCCACGCACTCGGAGTTGCGGCGTTGCGGGCCTTGGCACAGGTGGAAGAGAAGCTACGTCAAGCGGCAGAGGGCGGGATATTCGTCGAGGACTCAGCTCCGGCGATCAGCGGAATTCTCGACGGCCCCAACGATTACATCTCCAAAAACGTCTCCACGTTTGACTCGCCCGCTCTGCGCATTATTCCAACGATGACGACCCAGATTAAAGCCGATCAGACATGTGCGAGCGTGGCTGCAGCCTCCGTGTTAGCGAAGGTGACGCGCGACCGTCTCATGGAAGAACTCGGAACACGTCGTGAATACGCTCCCTACGGTTGGGTGAAAAATAAGGGATACGGCTCGGTCGCGCATCGGGCTGCCATTGCAGCACGTGGCCCCAGCGATATGCATCGCGTGAGTTGGCACCTGGTCTGATATGAGCCGGGCGATAAATTCGCGACGAGCCCGAGTGAACGTGGCAGCGTTCACGTTCACAACGTTGCTATTGTTAGGCTTAATCAAAGACGATTTTCAGATTTGGAGGGACTATGAATTCTGAGCAGCAACGCCCCCATCGCGCCTCGATGAACGAGGTGGCGCATCGGGCCGGTGTCTCACACCAGACGGTGTCGCGTGTCATCAATAATTCTCCCAACGTCTCCGCTGCTACTCGTGAGCGGGTGGAGACCATCATCCGCGAACTCAACTACAGACCGTCAAATTCGGCGCGCGCCCTCGTGACGCGGCATACCAAAACGATCGGCTTCATAGCCGGCGGAGTCAACTATTACGGTCCCATCTCGACGATGGGTGCCATTGAGTCGGTGGCGCGCGACCACGGATTCTATCTCTCCGTCGCCATTCTCGACGAGCGGGAATACACGCGGCAGGCCTTTGAAGAGGTTGCGGACAGCTTCCTCGACCAGGGCGTGGAGGCCTTTGTATTCTTGGCGCCCACCCTGCCGATGGTGGAGGCTGCACTCAGTGCGAATATCGCCCAGCCTCGCGTTATCCTGACATCGGCGGCTCACCCAGCACTCGAGCCCGACCGGCAGATTCGCCTCATTGGCATCGATCAGGTTTCGGCCGCTCGCAACGTGATCGATTATCTTTCTGATCTGGGGCACAGGGAGTGCCTGTTTTTCTCGGGACCTCAGGATTGGGGCGATGCCGCTCGGCGTTTGGAGGCGTGGCAGGAGCGCTCGCGACAGCTTGGCTGGACGTCGAAAACGGTGCACATGAAGAGCTGGGATGCTTCCGAGGCCTACGAAAAGGCGGTTGCGATGCTCGGGAACATGAAGTCCGACGACTTGCCAACTGCCGTCGTCACCTCAAACGATCTCCAGGCTTTCGGTGTGTGCAAGGCGCTGCACGAGGCGGGGGTGCGCGTGCCAGAGCAGGTCAGCGTTGTGGGGTTTGACGATGTGCCGGGATCGGATTTTCACACGCCGTCGCTGACGACGGTGCGGCCAGACTTCGATGCGTTGGGTCGCACGGCCATGCAGGAGCTGCTGGGCATGCTGGGGATCGACGATTCTGAGCGTGACGGAGATTCTGTCTCCGGCGGCGATTCTGTGCGTGCAGGTGTGCTCGGGGGTGAAGGTGCTGGGCTGGAGCGTGAGGCCGCTTCGGATGGTGAGGCCGCGTCGGATGGTCTGGTGTCAGCCTCGCTCATCGTCAGGGAGTCGAGTGCCGCCCCGCGCACCCGCTGAGGCATGCGCACCCGCACCTGCTGGAGCACCGTGCACCGAGCGGATTTTTTCGCCCGTGGTGCGCAGAGCAGACGCTTTGCGTATCGGGCGCGAGGGTTGTATCCTTAAGTGAGATGTGAACGCTCACATACGTCGTGTGCTTGCGGCGATGGAGCCCAATAATAAATGACAAACGGCCTCAGGCCACGCTGTAGTCAAGAGTCAAAGGAGACGCGGGATGGCAGTCAGCAACGATGACATCGCTTCAATCGCTCAGAGCATCCGTGGCGGTAAGACCGCTTTGGGAATCGAGTTCGGTTCCACTCGCATCAAGGCAGTGCTGATCGACGAGCATTACCAGACGATCGCGGCCGGTGATCACGAGTGGGAGAACCACCTGGATAACGGTGTGTGGACATACCCGCTGGAAGAGGTCTGGTCGGGTGTGCAGGCGGCCTACGCCGAGATGGCACACGACGTCGAGACTGCGTATGGCGAGAAGCTCACTCGCGTGGGGTCCATGGGCTTTTCGGCCATGATGCACGGCTATTTGGCTTTTGATAAATCAGACAATCTTTTGGTGCCCTTCCGTACGTGGCGCAACTCCATGACTCGTGAGGCCCAGGAAGAACTCTCGGAGCTGTTCCAATACAACATCCCGGAACGCTACTCCATCGCCCATCTATATGAGGCGGTGCTCAAGGGCGAGGACCACGTCCCCTCCGTCTCCTTCTTCACCACGCTTGCGGGCTACGTGCATTGGAAGCTCACCGGCAAGAAGGTCCTCGGCGTGGGCGACGCATCGGGCATGTTCCCCATTGACCCCGCAACCAAGCAGTACAACGAAGATTTCATCGCGAAGTTCAACGCGCTCCCGAAGGTGGCGGCACAGCCGTGGCAGGTACAGGATCTGTTGCCGCAACCACTCGTTGCGGGTCAAGACGCTGGCACTCTGACGCCCGAGGGCGCAGCACTTCTCGATCCTTCGGGCACCTTGGAGCCCGGCATTCGTCTGGCCCCTCCCGAGGGCGACGCTGGAACGGGTATGGTCGCCACCAATTCCGTGCGCGTGCGCACCGGCAACGTCTCTGCCGGAACCTCCATCTTCGCGATGGTCGTGCTCGAAAAGCCGCTGGAGAAGCTGCACCCCGAGGTCGATCTCGTCACCACTCCGGCGGGGGACATGGCGGGAATGTCGCACGCCAACAACTTCACGTCGGATCTCAACGCCTGGGTGCGCCTCTTCGGCGAGTTCTCGGCGCTCACCGGGCACAAACTCGACGCGGGAACGCTGTACGGCACGCTGTTCAACGCTGCCATCGCTCCCGAGACCGACGCCAACGCGGGTGGCCTCCTCAATTACTGCTTCTACTCGGGCGAATTCCTGGCAGGTCTCGACGAAGGCCGCCCTGTGTTTGCAAGGGGACCAGAGGCCAAGATGAGTCTCGGCAACTTCATGCGTGCGCAGCTGTTCAGTGCCTTCTCGCCCGTCAAGATTGGGATGGACATCATGACGAAGGCCGAGGGCGTCGCAGTGGACTCCCTGGTCGGGCACGGCGGCATCTTCACAACTCCTAAGGTCGCGCAGAAGATCCTCGCCGCGGCTTTCAATACGCCGATCAAGGTAATGTCAACAGCGGCAGAAGGCGGTGCGTGGGGTATGGCGGTTCTCGCCGACTACCTGTGGCACGGTGAAACCGCTCTCGATGAGTATCTCGACTCTCGCGTTTTCGCCGGTGCCCAGGCCGTGACCGAGAATCCTGATCCCGCAGACGTGGCAGGCTTCGAGGACTTCTTCGCTCGCTTTAATGAAGGGCTGAGTATCGAGAAGGCGGCCATTAAAGCCATTCCATTGGAAGAAAACTGACGCACAGAATTTAGGAAATTTAGAGAAAGGAACCAACTCATGGCAACGTTAAATGATTACTCACCCGAGGTTCGCGCTGAGGTCAAGCAGGTGCGCGAGGTTGTCTCGAACTTGCACGAGCAGCTCATCAAGTGGAATCTCGTGGTCTGGACTGCTGGGAACGTCTCCCAGCGTCTCCACTCCGCTGATCTCTTGGTCATCAAGCCCTCCGGCGTGCGCTACGAGCACCTGACTCCCGAATCGATGGTCGTCACCGACCTCGACGGCAACGTCGTTGACGGGCAAGCGGCATCTTCCGACACCGCCTCGCACGCTTACATCTACCGTCATCGTCCTGACGTCTTCGGCGTCGTTCACACCCACTCCACCTATGCCACCGCTTGGGCGGCAACGGGCCAAGAGATTCCCTGCGGTCTCACCATGATGGGTGACGAGTTCGGTGGGCCGGTTCCCGTCGGTCCCTTCCGCCTCATTGGGTCCGAGGCGATTGGCGAGGGCGTCGTCTCCACTCTCGAAAAATATCCTCATTCCCCGGCCGTTCTCATGCAGAACCACGGTCCTTTCACCATTGGCAAGGACGCCGAGGCTGCGGTCAAGGCCGCCGCGATGACCGAGGAAGTCGCAAAGACGATGTGGGTCGCCCGCCAACTCGGCGACATCATCCCCATCGCGCAGGAGGACATCGATAAGCTGAACGACCGTTATCAGAACGTGTACGGACAGCACTGAGGTTCTGGTCAGTTTTGCAATCCAACAATCCCAACAATTCCCAACGATGAAGTAAGGAACAGAAATGTCATTTGAAAACCCGTTTGAAGGCAAGGAAATCTGGTTTGCCGTCGGATCCCAGGACCTGTATGGTGAGGACACTCTGCGCGAGGTAGCCGCACAGTCGAAGGACATCGCCGACGAGTTCAACAAGTCGGGAAAGATTCCCTTCCCGGTCGTCTTGAAGCCCACGCTCAAGGACTCTGACTCGATCAAGAACTTCATGATCGAGGCCTCTGCTGATCCCAAGTGCATCGGTGTCATCACGTGGATGCACACCTTCAGCCCCGCCAAGATGTGGATTCGCGGCCTCGAGCAGCTCAAGAAGCCGCTGCTGCAGCTCAACACTCAGCACCACTTGGAGATTCCGTGGGAGACCATGGACATGGACTTCATGAATCTCAACCAGGCCGCGCACGGTGACCGCGAGTTCGGCTACATCGTCACACGCTTGGGCATCCGCAGGAAGATCGTGGTGGGCCACTACACCGATCCCGAGGTCGCCGAGAAGATCGGTACCTGGTCGCGCGCCTGCGCCGGCTGGGATGCCGCCAACAACATGAAGGTCATGCGCTGGGGCGACAACATGCGCAACGTCGCTGTCACTGAAGGCGACAAGACCGAGGCCGAGCGCGTGTTCGGCGTCTCTGTCAACACCTGGCCCGTCAACGAGCTCGTCGCTGCCGTGGACGCGGTTTCTGACGATGAGGTCAAGGAGCTCATCGAGGAGTACAAGAAGGAATACGACGTCGCTCCCGAACTGCTCGACGAGCGCTACGACTCCCTCTTCACCGCCGCCAAGGAAGAACTCGGCATGCGTCACATGCTCGACGAAAACGGCTGCACGGCCGCCGTCGACAACTTCGAGGACCTCGGTGCTCTGCATCAGCTCCCCGGCGTGGGTGCGCAGCGCCTGATGGAGCTGGGTTACGGCTTCTCTGCGGAAGGTGACTGGAAGACCTCCGTCATGGTCCGCATCGGCAACGTGATGGGCTACGGCCTCGATGGTGGCGCCTCGCTGATGGAAGACTATTCCTACAACTGGGTTCCCGGCAAGGAGAAGATCCTGGGTTCCCACATGCTCGAGGTCAACCCCGCGCTCGGCACCGTTGACAAGCCCAAGCTTGAGATTCACCCGCTCGGCATTGGCGGCAAGGAAGACCCGGTTCGCATCGTCTTCACAGTGAAGCCCAAGAAGGATGTCGTCGTGGTTTCCATGGCCGACATGCGCGAGCGTTTCCGTCTCGTCATGAACGTGGTCGACGTGGTGGAGCCGGATGGATCACTCAAGGCTCTGCCGACGCCGCGTGCTCTGTGGGCACCGCGCCCGTCGCTGAAGGTCTCTGCACAATCCTGGCTCACCGCTGGGGCGGCGCACCACACCTGCATGACCACGTCTGTTGGTCGCGAGGTGTGGGAGGACTTCGCTCGCATTGCAGGCGTCGAGCTCGCCACCATCGATGAGAACACAACCGTTCCGCAGTTCGAACAGGATCTGCGCGTCAACGAGGTGTTCTACCGCCTGAACGAAAAGTTCTGAGTTCCTTCGCTCGTCTGAGTATTAAAGTTTGAGCCCTCTGTCGGTCATCGGCAGGGGGCCCTTGCGTGAGATTTGGGAGATGAGGTCATTCGGTCGTACGGCGGGGGTACATTTCTTAGTGAGAGTGACCAGCTACGACAAATCTGTCGATAATTGAAGAGTTTGGGGAATGCATTTAGCACGATATACGCGCAATCATCAGGGTTCTACGGTCGGTGTCTTCTTTGCTTTTGTACTTGCTGTGGCGACGTTTTTTGGCGCGAGTTCCTTGGTGAGTCCAACCGCACAGGCCGCCGAATGTGCACCGTATACGACGAACAAACCGTGTTCACAGAATGTGCCCGTCAACGATTTGAGCAACGGTATCCCGGCTGCTTATAAGAACTTTTTGTTCAGCACGAATCAGAAATTTACGGAGTCCCAGATTACGACGGACAGTAACTGGAAAATCTTGGATGCGACCGATATGGGCAGCGGTATTTATACCGTTTCGGTTCCCGGCGCCAAGTCCACCCTCTCTGGCGTCCTCAGAACCTATATTCCGCTTGCCGATGGGGCCAAGATGACGGTTTCCCATGTAGGTAAAACGTTAGTGAACGGGAAATCGAAGTGGGTGAACGCGACGTTCACTATTTCTGATATCAATGCGGCGGCAATTGACTTAACCGCGCCTGATCAGGACCAGGTTGATGGGTCCCTTCAATTCGCGGCAAGCGAGTTCTACGATGAGGCAGGTGCTCCTGTGGACTCTTCGCTGTTGCGTGATGGCATGACCGTCAAAACAACCTTTAGCTTGGATGACGGTGGTTCTTTGCCCGCGGGCTTCAAGGGCATCTCAGGATTTACTGATCTTGATGGCATGAACCCCAATGGTTCCTCTATTGAGGATCCCTCCGGAGTCACAACGAATGAGGGATGGGAGGCGCTCGCTGGTATTGACGCTCTCTACAAGAACGCTGACGCGAAACTCGCTGAATATGGGCAGGATGGCCTCGGTGGCACCAACGGTGAAAATACCAATGGAGCCTACTTTGCCTTCACTTTCACGGGAGACACCTTCACAGCGCGGTATTCGAACTGAGACCAGCGAGTCAGCGCTTTTGACCCTGTAGACATTTTCCAGAATCTCCAGTACAACATTTCTCTGGAATATCACGATTCCTACGGGAATAAGCAACTGGGACAGACGAAGGATGAGGGCGCAGTCCCCTTCGCGGGTTCCTGGAATGTTTCCGCGGATGTACCCGAGACACTCAATGAAGACGGGGTCACCTACCGGTACACAGGCATCGACGAATCTGGGGATCCGGAAACCGGTACCATCGGCACCTCAAATTCACATGATGTTAGCGTCATCGCGGACTATGTTCCGCAATGTGCCGTGATCTTCAAAGATGGGCTCGACGGAACCACGGTTGCAACGAAGACAGTGGACTGTGCAACCAGCCCTGAATATCCCGCAGTTCCGACGCATGAGGGCTATTCTTCGAACGGTTGGGATAAGCAGAATGTCACTCCCACCGATCCGAAGACTCCGGTCGTGGTGACCGCAACGTTCGGTCAGTCAAGTCTGGTTTATGATGCCAATTCAAGCGATGCCACTGGTTCTGTTGAATCTCAAACAGATGCGACCGGTTCCGCGGTAAAGGTACGGGCCAACGGCTTCACTCGCGAAGGCTTTACGTTTGAAGGATGGAACACTAGCGCGGATGGCACGGGTACCGCGTACGCACCCGATGCGGATTTCACGTTGCCCTCCGAGAATGAGGCCACGACGACGCTCTATGCGCAATGGAAGGAAGTAGTGCCGCCTACAACGACGACCACGACCACCACTCCGCCTACTACTACGACGACAACAAAAGTCCCGCCGACGGAGCCGAAGAATCCTTCAACTCCCAAGGATCCGTCAACTCCGAAGAACCCCGCGACTCCGACGAAGCCCGCGACTCCGACGAAGCCGAAGAGTCCTTCAACTCCGAAGACCCCCACGACCCCGGAGAACCCGTCAACCCCGAAGTCCAAGGTTCCGACGGTGCCTTCGCCTCAGAAACCGGCGTCACCACAACAGCCTGAGTCTCCCAAGGTTCCTGAGTCTCCCAAGGCTCCAAAGGTTCCTGAATCTCCCAAGTCTTCGGAGAAGACCCCCGCCACGAGCAAGGTTGTAACTACGAGAGCCAAGGCCTCGAAACCCGCCTCTGTGCACGCTTCTTTGGCAAAGACAGGGACGGATATTCTCTGGATCGGTGTGGCAGTAACTGTGTTTTCCGCCCTCGGATGTGGCGTCATTGTAGCCGCACGGCGACGCGCTTAGGCATCTGCGAGCGTGAGCCCTACCCGAGCATTGTGTGCAGTTTTGTCTTGAGATCGACGACGTCGCCATCCCACTGCTGTTCCAGCGTGTAGATGGCGCCGGTCGGTCCGATGATAGACCAGCGTGCCCCGTTGAGCGCTGAGAAGCCCTCGGCCTGGGCCTTCTTATCGGACGCGTCACCGTTGGTCCCGTAGATGTGTTTGAGCGCAGAGTTTTGAATGCGCTTCATGCCCAAACTCGCGTCGGCCTCGTTCTCGAAGACGATGATTGCTGTGTGATTGGTCTGGCACGAGGCCACGTATTCGGTGCCGTGGTACGTGGAGGTCTCGAGGGATGCCCAGCCGCTGTCACACACGCCCGCAGCCGCCTCAACCTCTCGTTCCATGACGTCCGGTTGTTGCACGGGTGCGCGGTAGGAGGAGTCACTCGAGATGACACCTTCTGGATAGGCCTGCGCCAACACGCCGCCGGTCACGGAGGCGACGATAGCGACGATAGTCACGATGAGCGCGGCGAGATTTCCTCTGAATCGGGACCTCGCATCCAACGACGTCTGAATTCCCATGAGCGACACGAAGAGCGCGAGGTCGCCCGCGATAAGCGTGATGACCATGTACGGTGCGAAGTAGAGCGGCTCAGAGATTGAGACGAGAAAGCCGGGGACGACGGCGCGCAGAACGTCGCACACCGCGAAGAAGAATGCGGTCAGTGTCAGGACGCCGGCGATGACGCTGTGAATGACGATGTTGCGCTGCGACGACGTGAGAGCCGCATAGCGTTGTCTGATGTTCCAGCGGTTGACAGGTGGCTCGTAACCACCAGGCAGTGCTCCCGCTTCAGTTTCTCCCATACCTTCTCATTCCGCTTGAGATCCCAAGTTCTCTTTCCGCAAGCCATTCTAATAAAGAGATTGATTTTCGGCTGACTTCCTCTGTGGGCAAGGCGTGGAGGTTCGCTGTTATTAACATTTCACATTTATCAATATTTCACAGTTATCAACATTTCGTGCTGGGGCCGCATCTTTTTGCTTGAGTCGGTAGTCTGGAGTTATGACACCTACAGTTCCGCAACACCAATATCGCCGTCGAATGCTCACGCCCCCGGCTGTGATTCCGCCTACTCCCGATGTGATTCTGTCGAATCACACCAATATTCCGCAGATTGGATTGGGGGTTTTGCGCGTCGAAAACGCGCAGACACAGCCTGTGGTGGAATCGGCAATTGAGGTCGGATATCGCCACATCGACGCCGCTGCAGGATATGGCAACGAGGCTGAAGTCGGCGAGGCGCTCGCGGCCACCGGCTTTGCGCAGGGTCAGCAGCGCGTGGATATGTGGGTCACCACCAAACTCAAGGACACTGAGCAAGGCTACGACTCGGCGCTGAAGGCGTTCGACCGCCAGATTGGTTTACTCCAGCTTGACTACGTGGATATGTACATGATTCATTGGCCCACGCCCTTCAACTGGCGCTCGGCCGAAACGTGGAAGGCCTTTGACCGGCTGCGTGACGAGGGGCGAGTCAGGACGCTCGGCGTGTGCAATTTCCTCCCTGAGCATCTCGAGCGCCTGCACAGTGAGACGGGTGAATATCCCGCCGTCAACCAGATTGAGCTGCACCCCACCTGGCAACAGCGCGAGGTCGTTGAATATTGTCGCGAAAAGGGTATCGCGATCGAGGCGTATTCACCCATCGCCCGTGGGGCGGATCTCACGGCCGGAGACGGCGTGCTACAACGCATTGCAGCATCTCACAGTGTTTCCGTAGCGCAGGTGATTCTGCGGTGGCACATCGAGAACGGGACGATCATTATCCCAAAGTCGGTGCATCGTGAGCGTCAAATCGAGAACGCGAGTCTGTTCGGTTTCTCGCTCACCGGCGAGGAGCATGCCGCCGTTGACGCACTCGACTCCACCGTCCGCGCGGGGCATGACCCCCTGACCTTCACCTACGCCTGAGGGGTCTCGTGAAGGGGCCTCGCCCACCGCGTGGCAGGAAACGTGCGGTTCGTAACGCGCCCATCGCCGGTGCGGGTTTCTCTCGGGCCGGTGGGCTGGAACGCCTCCTGATACTCATCGTCGTAGCGATTGTCATAGGCGTCACTGTCGGTGTCGTTCTGCCACGAATGTCTCCGAGGGTTGGGCAGCTGACGGGGGAGTATCGCGCCGTAGGCAATGCGGCCGAGACCCTGGAGACACTGCGCATCGTTGAGCGCCCCCATTCGCACAAGACGTATGACCGGGATGCCTTTGGATATCAGAAGACGGACGATGACGGCGACGGGTGCACCATTCGCGAGGACGTTCTGGCGCGTGACCTCACCGACATCACGCATACGGGTGTGGGGGAGTGCAAGGTCCGAACGGGCACGTTGAAGGATCCGTATACAGGGACCATCATCCATTTCGTGCGCGGAGTGAAGACAAGTGCGAAGGTGCAGATTGACCACGTGGTGGCGCTCAGCGATGCGTGGAAATCAGGTGCCAGTGCGTGGGATTCCACGAAGCTCTATCGATATGGCAACGACTCGTACAATATGCTCGCGGTCGACGGGCCGGCCAACGAGGATAAGGGCGATGCCTCTGCCGCGTATTGGCTCCCGCCGAACATCGATTTTCACTGTGACTACGTGGCGCGCCAGATTGGGGTTAAAGCGAAGTACAAGCTCTCCGTCACCTCATCTGAGAAGCAGGCCATGCTCAAGGTGCTCCACGGTTGCCCTGGCGAAGCGGTTCCGCGGCACTAAATCTCTCTATTCTCTATCTCTAACCCTCTATATCTCTCTATTTACTCTCCTCTCTCACACGTTTGTGCGGACTTCTCGAGATTTGTGCGGACACCCAAGTGTTTGTGCGGACATCTCCATGTTTGTGCGGCAAATATTCAACGCTCGAGGAAATAATCTTTTCAAGAACGTTGGAATCGTTGGATTTTAGAATATTCTTTTCGAAGAGATCTCTATAAATCCCGTTTTATACCGTGGATTGTCCGCACAAACCTCGAGATGTCCGCACAAACCCCACGGAAGAGGGAAAGAGGAGAGGAAGCAGGGGCGGATTGTGAGGAGCATCGATTATTCTGGGGAAGCACGGTATAAAGAAGCACGGTGTAACAGCATAAAAGTTGGTCGATGGAGGTTCCGGTGGCGGAAGAACAGGTGCACGAACAAGGAAGAGGACGGGATCATCAGCAAGAGTTGGGTGTAGATCGCGCCGATTCACCGACTTATGCCCGTCGATCCGTCGTCTCTTTCGTGCGGCGCACCTCTAAACTCCCTCCCAAGCTGCAGAAGGCGTGGAACGACTACGCTCCCCACTATCTCCTCGAAATTCCGAATGGGGAGGGAGAAAATGAACTGAGCGTCTCCCATGACTTCATGATCGACGCGCCGTATGTGGAACAGCACTGGGGCACCTCGAATCCGCTCATCATCGAGATCGGCACAGGGCAGGGAGAAAATATCGCCGCCGCGGCGCAAGAGCACCCCGAAAATAATTACCTCGCGCTCGAGGTCTACGACCCTGGTGTGGCGCACACTCTCCTCCGCGCCGGAAAGTACGGTATCGAAAATCTGCGTATCGCACAGGTTAATGCCACCGAACTTTTTGAGTCTGCGCTCGCCCCAGGCTTGGCTGCGGAAGTTTGGACGTATTTCCCCGATCCCTGGCCCAAGATGAAGCACCACAAACGCAGGATCGTCAAACCTGCGTTGGCGCAGGCCGTGCGCAAGTCTCTGGTCGACGGTGGTTTATGGCGCATTGCGACGGACATTGACGACTACGCCCTCCACGTCCACGAGGTGCTCGATTCGTTCGAGGGCCTGCAAAATCGGGGGATCAAACCCGTCAGCCTCGCCACCGAGCACGTCGGCAAGGGCAATGCCGCGGAGGCGGAGTCGCTACCGCATGCGCAATTCCCTGAATCTGAGCGCTTTGAGGGGCGCGTGCTGACGAGCTTCGAGCGCAAGGGACTCGAAAAGGGTCACACGGTCCACGACTTCACTTACCAAAAGGTTTGAGGTCTGAGCGCCCGCTCGCCGAAATATTGTGAGGCTTTTGAGAAGTCTCCAGCTTCTTGAGTTCGATCTCGATGTGAGCGAGCTGGCCGGAAAGGCGTTCGACCTGTTCGCGTGTGATCTGGAGGTCCTTATTCTCCTGTGCGCCTACGCGCTCCACGATCCAAGAGGCGAGCATCGCTGTGACGACGCCGATGAGCGCGATGCCGGCAATCATGAGTGCGAAGGCGATGATGCGGCCAGTGGGACTGACAGGGGAGTAGTCGCCGTAGCCGACCGTGGTGATGGTGACGAAGGCCCACCACAGAGCCTCTCCGAAGGATTTAATGTTCGCGCCGGCAACGCCTCGCTCGGCATCGAACACGGCCAATGAGCCCACAAGGACGAGGATCGTAGCGGATATACAGACGTAGAGGGCGATCCTACCGCGCAGCGCGAGGCCTGTTTGCCGGTTGAGTTTGTTGAGCGCGCCGAGAATCATCACGATGCGCAGTGGGCGAATCATGGGGAGAAGGACGATGATGAGATCGAGCAGGTGGTGCTTGAACCATGCGCGCTTGTGAGGGGCGAGCAGCAATTCGGCGCAATAGTCGAGAATGAAAATCGCCCAGATGATGTTCATCGTCCAGCCGACGACGGTGGACCAGAATCCATGGGGTTGCGCGAGCACTTGCACCGCGTAGTCGCCGATGAAGGCAACCGAGAGAACCATCATCGGCCAGTTGGTCAGTCGCTCCCATTTCTCAAGACGCATACTCGCGATATTACCTGTGTTCAGGCGTCGAGGACCGCATTTTCGAAGGTGTTGGCGAGATTGAGGCTCTGTTTTTCTTGGATTGCGGCGGTGAGATCGAGCGCCACCTTGCGGCGTGAGTCGGGGGAGGAGTAAATGGCGAGTTTGTCGTCGATCTGCGCGAGATTCTGTGCGAGAAGGCGTTGCTGGCGCACGATGTACTCGCGATGCTTCTGCAACAGAGTGCGGCGTTCCTCGATGCTGGGAGTTCCCCTCATGACGGCAGCGATGTAGGTGCGGATGTCGCTGATCTTCATGCCCGTGTCCTTGAGGCAGCAGATGGTTTTGATCAGAAGGAGATCGCCGTCGGTGAACTCGCGATACCCCGATCTGTTGCGCACCACAAAAGGCAGAAGACCCTCCTTGTCGTAGAAGCGCAAAGTGTAAATCGAGAGTCCGGTCTTTTGTGAGACCTGCTTGATGGAATATGTCATATTTCGCTGCCTCTTCTGTGGGTTACTTGCCCTCGAGCATACTCGAGGGTTTAGCTTCATAAAAGAAGTGTTACCGAGGTAGAAAGTGAGAAATACTGATGGAAACGACTCAACGGCAGGTGCTGGTGACGGGTGGGAACGGATTCTTGGCGTTGCACATTGTGCGGGAATTGTTGGGCCATGCGATTGCTGTGCGTGCGACGGTTCGCACCATGGAGCGCAGCGCAGAGGTGACGGACGCGTTGGCGTCTCGCGGAGTCTCGACGCAGGGGCTGTCGTTCATCGAGGCGGACCTCATGAGCGACAAGAATTGGGAGGCTGCGATGGTGGGGATAACGGACGTGGTGAGCGTGGCCTCGCCCGTTTTCCCCGACTCGGGATCCGGGCACTCGGCGCAGCCGTCAGAGGCCGACATGGCGGCCTCTACGGAGGGCACACTGCGCATTTTGCGAGCGGCCGCGGGCGCGGGGGTGCGCAGGGTTGTGATGACCGCCAACTTTGGCGCGGTGGGATTTAGCAATAGAGATAAAACGAGCATTACCACCGAGGAGAACTGGACGGATGAGAATGAGCCTGGGCTCTCCGCGTACGAGAAGTCGAAGCTCCTGGCGGAGAAAAGCGCGTGGAAGTTTGTGGAAGACCGTGAAAATGCTGGACTTTTTGCGCCGGAGTTGGTGAGTATCAACCCGGTCGCCATTCTGGGACCCGCCCTTGGACACCATGTCTCCGGCAGCTTTGGGATTGTCGATTCCATCATGAGTGGGAGTATGAAGCGGATTCCACCCATCGAGCTCAACGTGGTGGATGTGCGCGACGTGGCTGATCTCCACGTGAAGGAACTCGAGGTTCCGCAAGCGGCAGGTCAGCGTTTCATCGCCAGCGCGGAAGGCATCATCAGCATGACTCAAATCGCCGATCTCATTCGGCAACAGCGCCCGGAACTGGCGGCATCGATCTCACGTCGCAGACTCCCAGGGTTTGCGGTGCGCTTGGGATCTCTCGTGTCCGAGCAAGCCCGTGAGGCAAAACTGTTGATGGAGATAAATCGCCACGTCAGCACGAGCAAGGCGCAGGATCTTTTGGGCTGGTCGCCGCGCTACACCAAGGAAGAGACTGTGTTGGCGGCCGTCGACTCGCTCGCGAGCAGGAATCAGAAGCGGTGAGCGGATTCGGCGCGTATTTGTGCAACAATGGGGGCATGACTTACGTCTCAGAATCTCCAGTTCACAACACGGTGAACAAGGTGTCGACTTCGTTGTTCCAAACTGCTTACAAGTATGGGGTAAAGAAGGCGGTATTCGCCATGACGCCGGACGACGCTCATGAGGCGACGATGACCTTCGGCCGCACCTCGGGAAAGATTGCGCCGCTGATGTGGCTCTTGCGCGAGATGATCGATTACACCGATCCCATTCTCGAGACGAACGTCATGGGCGTCGACTTCGACAATCCCTTCGGCCTGAGCGCCGGACTCGACAAGAACTGTGATCTCCCTACCGTTTTGGAGGCGGCGGGCTTCGGCTTTGAAACGGTCGGTTCGACGACGGCCCGACCCTCCTCAGGTAATCCGCGTCCGTGGTTCCACCGCTTGCCTGAATACGCCTCGATGATGGTGCACGTCGGCCTTGCAAACGACGGGTCCGAGAAGGTTATTCGTCGCGTCGAAAAGGCGTACACTCGCTCCACCACTATGCGGCTGTCGGTCTCGATCGCGCGCACCAACGACGATCTCACCAAAGACGACGCCGAGGGCATCGAGGATTATCGCATCTCCATGGAGCGTGCCGCCAACCGCTCGCATATGATCGAGGTCAATATCTCCTGCCCGAACACTCGCGTTGGGGAGCGTTTCGTCGACCCGAATAATCTCGATAAGCTGTTTGATGTTCTCGACACAGTTGATCATGATCAGCCGGTGCTCGTGAAGATGCCGCAAGACAAGTCATGGCCCGAGTTCCGTGATCTTTTGGACGTCCTCGTGGAGCACAAAGTTGATGGCGTCACCATCGCCAACCTCCGCAAGAACCGCGAGGGGCTCGATATTCCGGCTGATTGGGAAGGCAACCTCTCTGGCATGCCCGCCGGTCCGGCGAGTGATGACCTGGTGGAACGCACTTTCCGCGACTATGGTGACAAGCTCGAGATCGCCGGTGTGGGTGGTGTTTTCACTCCGGAGCAGGCCTACCGAAAGATCCGTAAGGGCTCGAGTCTCGTCATGTTCGTTTCGTCGCTGATGTATCGCGGGCCCCAGAACATCACCACGCTCAAGCGCGGGCTCGCGGACCTGTTGCGTCGGGATGGCTTCGACTCCATCGATGACGCAGTAGGTATCGACGTCGACTAGAACTCTCTAGGTTTTTATCCTCACACCCATTCCCTCATCACACTCACCGACACACTCATTTAATGTGTGCGCAAGTGGAGTGTGTGCATGTGGAATGTGGTTGGAGTGACATTGTCACACGTGTTTGTGCGGGCATCTCGAGGTTTGTGCGGAGAATCTTACGTGCAAGACACCTGTGGAAGTGGTTAAGACGACTTTAGAACGTTAAAAGTCTCCAAAATGAATGAGATCAGTTGATCCTCTCCGCACAAACCTCGAGATGTCCGCACAAACCCAGAAATGTCCGCACAAACCGTGCTCCGTGCTCTACGCGTTATCGCGATAGGCGCCGCGCAGGTATTGCTGAGGGTAAGGTGCCTCGTGGCGGTTCAGCCCCAATTTGTGTGCCGCCCGCAATGGCCATGAGGGCTCGCGCAGAGCTGCGCGACCGATTTCGATGGCGTCGGCCCAGCCCTTGTGCAAAATTCGTTCCGCCTGCTTGGGCTTGTCGATCAAACCTACGGCGGTCGTTGGAATACCAGCCTGCGCGCGCACTTCTGCAGCGAAAGGCACCTGATAGTTCGGGGCCACGGGAACAGTGACGTAGGGGACGATCCCGCCAGTGGACACGTCGATGAGATCAACACCGTGTCGCTTCGAGACCTGTGCCGCGCTCACTGTCTGATCGAGGTCCCATCCGCCTTGCGCCCAATCTGTAGCGGAGATGCGCACGAAAAGTGGCAGACCTTCGGGCAGAACCTCCCGGATTGCATCGCTAACCTCGACGAGGAAACGCAGACGGGAGTTGAGATCGCCGCCGTATTCGTCAGTGCGCAGGTTGCTCAAGGGATCCAGGAACTGCGAGATGAGATAGCCGTGTGCCGCGTGAATTTCGATCACTTTGAATCCAGCAGCGACTGCACGGGCGGCCGAGCTGCGGAAGTCGGCGATAATCCTGTGGATCTCCTCGTGGCTGAGCTCTGTGGGGATCGCGTACGAGCCGAAGGGGACAGAGGAAGGGGCGAGCGTAGGCCAGCCTCCCTGATCCTGCGGCACGGACGCACCGTTGAATCCGACGGCAAAGCTTCCCGTTGAACCTTTGCGCCCAGAGTGATTGAGCTGAATCCCTGGAACTGCGCCAGTGGCGGCGATTCCGTCGGCGATCCACTTCCACGTATTCTGTTGGGCGTCGTTCCACAGACCCACGTCGTTGGGAGAGATGCGACCCTCGGGACTGACGGCGGTCGCCTCCGTGAGAACGAGCCCAAAACCGCCCACGGCGCGAGAAACGTAGTGCTGATAGTGCCAGTCGGTCGGGATTCCGTCCTGCTTGAAGACCGAATACTGGTCCATGGGAGGAAGCCACGCGCGATTGCGGACGGTGACGTCGCGCAGTGTCATCGGTTTAAAGAGCAAAGGACGAGGTTGATTCTTCGAAGATTTCACGATCGTGGATTCCTCTGATTCAGGTGCTGCGTGCCGTGGTGACGTGGGCTTGGACCTCTTGGCGTCGCTGGGAGTGGTAGTGGCTTCGGCCCCGAGGAAGGAATCTCCGAAGACTTCAGGGGAGGTAAAGGACATACCGGGCACCTTTCTCGCGGGCTTTGTGAACTTCAGTTGGTACGCTTCGTCGTCGTCCCGGAGGCACTCGAGGAACTTGACGATTTGGCGGCGCCGGTTCCGGTCGTCAGCATCGTCTGGTTCGGAGTTCCGTAACTGTTGTCGGCCTTGATCTTGGCCTTCTTCACGTACTGCTCCATGAACAGCTTCCACGACGGCAGGGCGATATCGGCGCCGTACCACTGTGACTTCCTGACGCCGTTGATGGTGAGGTTGCTCAAGATGGCGAGATTTTCCGCGTTGCCGACAAAGTCGACAGCGGACACCTGTGGAATGAATCCGCCGGTGGCGAGGGTCGTTTTCTCGGAGGTACCGGTCTTGGCGAAGGTCTTGCGGCCGTCGCTGAGCTGCGCCGCCTTCGCGATGCCCTGTGTCACGTTGAGATTCATGGCGTAGGCAGTTGTCTCCGCCACGTCCTTGCTGATGGCCTGGTGGCAGCCAGCGCTGGGAACCGTGAGGTTCTTTCCATCCGAATCGATGACCTTTGTCATGGCAATGGGCGTGCATTCCTTGCCGCCTGCAGCGATGGTCGCGTAGACGTTGGCCATGGTGAGGGGGGATGCCTGGTTGGCGCCACCGCCGATGACCATGGTGGGCGTCATCGTCGAATGGACGTCGCTCTGCGCCTCGCTGGAGTTGTGATAACCCATCTCGGTGGCGGTGTCTGCGATTGCGCAGAGGCCGATGATCTGGGCCATCGAGGCCTGAGTGGTGTTGTGAGAGTAATTCAGAGCGTGCAGGGGAGTTTCCGGGTTCACGGTGCCGCCCTCTGAATTGGTGACGTTCCACGGGACATTGCTCGAGTGATAGCAGGGGAACGATCCCTGGTTGTAGCTCGTGTAGGTGCGCAGTGGCTGGTTGGCTGACTTGCCGGCCTTGAGCCATGCGGCGAAGTTGATGGGCTTCCACGTCGAACCCATCTGGAAGCCAAGGCCGCCGCCGTCGACTTGGTCCACCGCGTAGTTGATGGAGGTCGAGTACTGGTCGGCAGAGGTGGTGGCGTCGTAGTAACGGTTCTGGGCGAGGGCGAGGACTTCGCCGGTCCCCGGCTTGATCGCCGCCAAAACGTTTTCGACTCCAGATATGTCCTTCACTGGAACCTCAGTGGTGACGGCGTCCCACGCCGCCGCCTGTGCGCTGACATTCATGGTGGTGTAAATCTTGAGGCCGCCCTGATAGAGGAGCTTCTTGCGAATTGCCTCGGTCTTGCCGAAGCTCTTGGAATTCAAAATCTTGTGAACCACGTAGTCGCAGAAGAAGGCGGCAGTGCCCGCGGTCTGGCAGCCGACGGCGACCGACTTGATCTTCAGCATGGACTTGAGCGGTACTTTCTTGGCGGCCTTCACTGCGGCTGCGGTGGCGAAGCCCGTCTCCTGCATGAGATCGAGCACCACGTTGCGCTGTTTCTCTGAGGTATCGGGATGCACGGTGGGGTCGTAGCTGGCGGGGTTCTTGGTGATGGCCGCGATCGTCGCCGCCTCACCGAGGTTGAGATCCTTCGCAGATTTCGAGAAGTAGTGCTGTGCGGCCGTCTCCACGCCGTACACATTCGTTCCAAACTGGGCGATGTTGAGATAGCCCTGCAGAATCTCCGACTTGCTGTGGTGCTTTTCGAGCTCGACGGAGATGAGCATTTCGCGCAACTTGCGGGCGATGGTCTCTTCGGAGGCGTGATAGGCGGCGATGGGGTCGTCATCCTCCTCCGCCTGATCGATGAGGACGTTCTTCACGTACTGCTGTGTCAGCGTCGAGCCGCCCTGGGTGTCACCGCCCTTGACGTACGTCTGGATGAAGGCGCGTGCGATGCCCTGAGGATCAATGCCGGAGTGCTCCAAGAAGCGGCGGTCCTCGCGTGCGACGACGGCCTTCTGCATCGGCTCCGAAATGTCTTTGAGCGCCACGACGATGCGGTTTTGGTCATAGAACTGAGCGATGACCGTCTTGCCGTCCGAAGCGTACATGCGTGACTGCTGGGGCAGGTCGGTGAGATCCATGGTGATGGTCTCGCTCTTGAGCGAGGGGATGAGACCCTTGGCCGCGTTGTTGATTCCGATGACAACAGGTGCGAAGAAACCAGACGCCGCGGTTCCGCCAGCGATGCACATGAGCACATACACCAGGAGAAGTGAGATGAAACGACGTACTGTCATCGGCTGTTGTTCAGATTGGGCCATGCACGCCAGTCTATTGTTCCCACCCTACAGTTTGGGGGTCCATGAGCATGATTTTCACGGCTTCCGCCCAAGGCCGTAACCCCCGCGAAAGGCGGGCAGCGAGGAGATTACTGACGGGTCCTGCGGATGAGCTTACCCGGCTGGAAGATGATGATGGTGCGGCCCTTGCGCGCGATCCACTTGCGGTTGGTGAAGTCCATCAAAGCCTTGTTCACCGTTTCACGAGAGGATCCCACCAGTTGAGCGAGCTCTTCCTGCGTGAGGTCGTGGGGGACCACGAGACCTTCCTCGGTGGGAGCTCCAAAGCGGACGGCCAGATCGAGGAGCGTCTTGGCGAGGCGGCCGGGGACGTCGGTGAAGACGAGATCGGAGATGCGTTCGTTGTTCTTGCGCATGCGATTGGCAAGAACCTGCAGCATGTTGATGGCGACTCGAGAGTGCTCGTTGAGCCACGCAAACAGCGCCTCGTGGGTGAGTGAGGCTACGGCTGTGTTGTTCGTCATGGCGACCGCGTTCGCCGTGCGGGGGCCACCCTCGGGGTCGAAGACCGGGATCTCGCCGAGGATTTCGCCGCGTCCGTGAATGCTCAGAAGCTGCACACGTTCGTCGCGGGAGGTGCGTGTGAGCTTGACCCTTCCGGATTCGATGACGAACATTTGGTGGTCAGTGTCGCCTTCGCGGAAGATGTAGTCTCCCTTATTGAAGGTTTCCGTCTGCAGGGAAGGCAGCAACAGTGCCGCTTCGTCCGCAGGTACCTGGCTGAAAAGTGCTGTTTTGAGCAGAATCTCCTCGCCGGTTACGCTTGGTGATGCGTCGGGCATCGAGGCTCCTTTCTCATTCTGCTGCATGAGCTGGTGGTGCTCATCGATGTCATTGAGAGCGTTTCATGCACCTCTTATGGTACCGATTTTTCTCGAGTACTCCGTGAGGCGAGTTGTGGTGAGTCGTCACGGTGTGCACTTCGTTGGTAAAACGCACATCATTTCGTGCGATTGTGGTTCATTTTGAGAGAATGTGTGAGATAATGTTCATATGATTGCTTCTCAGCGACAGTTTTTCATCCTCAGCCGGTTGAGGACACGCGGTGCCGTTCGCATCGCAGCTTTGTCGAATGAACTCGGGGTGTCGTCGATGACAGTCCGGCGCGACATCGCCGATCTCGCCGACCGTGGTTTGCTTCGTCGCGTTCACGGCGGTGCCGTTTCCACCAGCGCCCTCCTCGCAGAGCCCCTCTTTTCCGTCAAATCTCAGCTGGATGTCGATCTGAAGGACGAGATCGCCCAAGCCGCCATCTCCTTTGTGTCTCCCGGTGACGTCGTCGCTATCGGAGGCGGCACAACGACGTACGTCTTTGCGCAGCGCCTCATGGAATCGCGGCGTTCTGACGGCATTACCATCCTCACAAACTCGACCCCCGTCGCCGAGCTCGTGCAGGCGACGGAGAGCAAGGACGTGGAGGTCATCGTCACCGGTGGAGTCGTGACGCGCTCGAATTCGCTCGTCGGACCCATCGCCGACAAGATCATCTCGTCGCTGCGCGTGAACTCGCTCTTCCTGGGGACCCACTCGGTCTCAATACCGCGCGGATTCCTCACCCCCAACTCGCTGGAGGCGTCCACCAATCAGGCGCTCATGGGAATCTCTGACCGCACCTTCATTCTTGCCGATCACTCGAAGTGGCAGAACACGTCGCTGTCGCTGTTCGCCAGCTTCGACGCGGTCGACGCTGTGATCGCCGACTCGGGACTACCGCCCGCGCAGGCCTCGGCCACGCGAGAGCTGGTAAAAGACCTGGTGCTCGCGGACGGGATCGTTGCGCAGACGCCAAAATCGGAGCCGGAGCGCGCTCAGTCCAGCGAAGAGTGAGATCCGAGCAAATACAGATGTGCATGATGAGGAAAGGTAAATAATGTCGCAATTTGAGAACTATGAACCGGGAGAGTACGCGAAGAAGAATATTCGCATCACTCCGACGAAACTCGCGGACGGACGCGACTTCTTCTACCTGGACGACGATCCTGAATACGTCTCCGGCGCTAAGACCCGCGAGCTGAAGGACCCGCGTCCTCTCGCCGACCGTTTCGCGCCGCACACGGACGCCGACGGCAACGAGGTTCCGGTGCAGGCCCCCCAGATGCGTCGCGATCCGTTGACCGGTGACTGGATTCCCATGGCGACCGCGCGCATGAACCGCCCGATTACGGCGGGTCCCGGAGCCACGGCCACGGGCAACCCCCTCGCCGCGCGCAAGCCGGGAGATCCGTATCAGGACGGCGAGGTGCCCGACACCGATTACAACGTCGTCGTCTTCGAGAACCGCTTCCCCTCGATGCAGCAGGTTCCTGGCGCTTCCAACGCCACGAGCTACATCAACGGCAACCCGCTGTGGGAAAAGAAGATTGCTGCGGGCCGCTGCGAGGTCATCTGCTTCGATCCCGACGAAAAGGGACTGCCGGCAAACCTCCCAGTTTCGCGACTGCGCACTGTAGTGGAGGGCTGGGCCTTCCGCACCGCCGAAATCAGCAAGATCGACGGCATCGAACAGATCTTCCCCTTCGAAAATCACGGACAGGAGATCGGGGTGTCGCTGGCCCACCCGCACGGTCAGATTTACTGCTACCCCTTCATCGCGCCCAAGATGGAGCAGGAGCTCACTCACACTCAGGCCTACCACGACAAGACCGGTGGCAACCTCCTCAAGGACATCCTCTCCGCCGAACTCGACGCCGAGGAGCGCGTGGTCTTCCGCAATCGCACGTGGGTTGCCTACGTGCCCGCTGCGGCCCGCTGGCCTCTCGAGGTCCACATCGCTCCGGTGCGTGACGGCGTCCTGAGCATCGACCAACTCACCGACGACGAACGGTGGGGGCTTGCCCAGATGTATTCCACGCTGCTCAAGCGCGGCAACGCCTTCTTCGACACCGGCGACGGCCTGGGAATGGATCTGCCCTACATCGCCGCATGGCACCAGGCGCCGGTTCACGATCCGCGTCGCGCCAACTATCGCCTCAATTTGCAGTTCTTCTCGTTCCGTCGCGCCGCCAACAAGATCAAGTATCTGGCTGGCTCCGAGTCCGGAATGGCTGCCTGGATTTCCGACACGACCCCCGAGAAGATTGCGGCGCGATTCCACGAGCTCGGCCCCGTGGACTTGGAAGCCGAAGACTGAACTATCGCTAGTGCCAAAGGAGAATAACAATGGCTGAAGTTGAATTCACTGACGCATTCACCTCTGCAGCCGGGGCAGATCTTGCCTCCGCTCTGTTCGAGAAGGCGTACGGACAGGCGCCGACCGGCGTGTGGAGTGCGCCGGGGCGCGTCAACATCATCGGTGAGCACACCGATTACAACGCGGGCCTGTGCCTGCCGATCGCGCTGCCGCACCGCACCTTCATCGCCGTGAGTCCTCGCAAGGATACAAAGGCGCGCGTCGTCTCGGCGATGAACCCAGATGACGTCGTCGAGGTGGATCTCGCCGATCTCAAAGCGGGCGGCGTCGAAGGATGGGCCGCCTATCCGCTCGGTGTGGCGTGGGCGCTGCGTGAGAAGAAGCTGCCGGTGAGTGGCTTCGATGCAGCCTTCGCTTCGTGCGTTCCGCTGGGTGGCGGGCTCAGCTCATCTGCGGCGATGACGTGTTCTACGGCTCTCGCTCTCGACGAGGTGTTCGGCTTGGGTTACGGCCAGATGGATGCGGGTCGCGTCACGCTGGTGGAGGCCGCGATTCGCTCCGAGAACGAGATGGCCGGGGCCGCGACGGGTGGCATGGATCAGTCCGCCTCACTGCGGTGCCAAGAAGGCTACGCGCTGCTGCTCGACTGCCGTCCGGAGCTCACCGCCCTGGAGAACGTGTCTCAGAAGCCCTTCGACCTCACTGCTCACAATCTCGAGTTGGTGGTGATCGACACTCAGGCGCCCCATCAGCTCAACGATGGCCAGTACGCCGAGCGTCGTCGCACCTGTGAGGAGGCCGCTGAGATTCTCGGCGTCGCCAACTTGCGCGTGACGGCGGACAGCATCGCGCGTTCCGACGATCCCTTCCAGGCGCTCAAGGAGACGCTCGACGCACTGCCGAGCGAGACGATGAAGAAGCGCGTGCGCCACGTCGTGACCGAGATCCAGCGTGTGCGCGACTTTGTTGCCGCCTTCGCGCAGGACGACATTGCGCGCGCGGGTCGCCTCATGAACGCTTCGCACGATTCGCTGGCCGCCGACTACGAGGTGACGGTTCCCGAGCTTGACGTGGCCGTTGCCGTGGCCCGCGAGAACGGTGCTTACGGTGCCCGCATGACTGGTGGCGGCTTCGGTGGCTCCATCATCGCTCTGGTGGACAAGGGGCGCTCACACGAAGTGGCTCAGAAGGTCGCTGACGAGTTTGAGCGCCGTGGATTCAACGCTCCCCGCGCGCTCGCCGCGTTCCCGGCGGCCTCGGCCTCGAGAGACCGGTGACCAGTCGACTAGTTGTTTGAGGTTGTAAGTGTGGTGATGGGGGTGGTGATTTCGCACTGATGGGGTTATTCCATACAGTGCGAAATCACCACCCCCATTCATCCCTCCTCGCGCCTCAAAAATATGTGGCGCGGGTTTCGCACTGATGAGAAATCTTTAATCAGTGCGAAATGGCTGGGACTAAAACTCTAAGAGTTTCAAATTTCTCAGAGTCCGACACCTCTCAGAGTCCGACTACTCAATTCTTGAAACTGTGGATCGGGGCCGGAATACGCCCGCCTCGCGTCACGAACTCCTCGCACGAAGAATTGTTGACCGGCATGATGGGCGCGTATCCCATGAGGCCTCCGAATTCGGCCGAATCGCCCACGCCCTTGCCCGCCACGGGAATCACGCGAACGGCCGTGGTCTTCTGATTCACCATGCCGATGGCGGCCTCGTCGGCGATGATGCCGGAAATAGTTGCTGCGGTGGTATCTCCGGGAATCGCGATCATGTCGAGACCAACCGAGCACACGCACGTCATGGCTTCGAGTTTCTCGATGGTGAGGTTGCCGGATCCGGCGGCGTCGATCATGTTCTTGTCTTCCGAAACGGGGATGAAGGCGCCGGAGAGCCCACCCACATAGCTGGACGCCATGATGCCGCCCTTCTTGACCTGGTCGTTGAGCATGGCCAGGGCAGCCGTGGTGCCGGGGCCGCCAACTTGGGCCAGGCCGATCTTTTCGAGCACTTCTCCGACAGAGTCTCCGACAGCGGGCGTCGGCGCCAGCGACAGATCGATGATCCCGAAGGGCACGCCCAGCCGGCGGGAGGCCTCTTGCGCCACGAGCTGGCCCACGCGCGTGATCTTGAAGGCGGTGCGCTTGATGGTCTCGCAGAGGAACTCGAAGTCTTTGCCGCGGGCTTCGTCGAGGGCGCGAGACACCACGCCCGGTCCGGATACACCCACGTTGATGACCGCATCGCCCTCTGTTACGCCGTGGAAGCCGCCCGCCATGAACGGATTGTCGTCGGGCGCATTGCAGAACACCACGAGCTTGACGCAGCCGTATGAATCGTTGTCGGCGGTTGCAGCCGCCACGTCCTTGACGATGTGTCCCATCAGCTCGACGGCGTTCATGTCGATGCCCGTCTTTGTGGAGCCCACATTTACCGATGAACACACGATGTCGGTTTCGGACAGCACTCTCGGAAGAGAGCGAATGAGAAGACGTTCGGCCGCAGTCATCGACTTGCTCACCAACGCGGAGAAGCCTCCGATGAGGTCGACGCCGACCTCTTTCGCGGCGCGGTCCAAGGCGTGCGCCACTGCCACGTAATCGTCGATCGTCGTGCACGCGCCGCCCGCCACGAGCGAGATCGGCGTCACGGTGATGCGCTTGTTGACGATGGGGATACCGTAGTCTCGTTCGATTGCCTTGCCTGTGGCGACGAGGTCGTGGGCCGTGGTGGTGATCTTGCGGTAGATGTTGTCGCAGAGCGTGGGGACGTCGTCGGTGACGCAGTCGAGCAGACTGATGCCCATGGTGATGGTGCGGACGTCGAGCTTTTCCTGCTCGATCATCTGATTTGTCTCGTGAACCTCCATGATGTTCAGCATGAGATTCTCCCCTCGTATATGAGCAGTTCGGGCTGTGGGCGGTTCAGATGCGATGCATCTTGGTGAAGATCTCCTCGCGCTGGCAGCGGATACGCACGCCAATTTTCTCGCCGAGGTTGTCGAGATCGTCGACGACAGTCCCGAAGTCCTTGTCGGAATCGGAGTAGTCCACGATCATCATCATGTTGAAGAAGCCGTCGATGATGGTTTGCGAAATGTCGAGAACGTTGACGTCGGATTGCGAGAGATAAGTGCACACGCGCGCGATGATGCCGACAGTGTCTTGGCCGACGACGGTGATAATTGCCTTGTTCATAGGTAATTCCTCATTCTTTCGCGGGTTTGCGAAATAGGATGGCGATTTCAAGACGTCCCCAGTATAGAGGTGGCATGTAGTCGCCGTGTTAAGGGCCGGGGCCTCAGTGTCGTCTACATACGGCGCCTCGGCTCAGCCTCGGCCTTCACTCTCCGCCGGCGAATCCCAACTGGCGCCACGCCTCGTAGATGGCGATGGAGGCGGTGTTGGTGAGGTTGAGCGATCGCGCCGAGGGGCGCATGGGGAGACGCACTTGTTCACTCACGTGGGGGCCCTCCATGATGTCCATGGGATCGGGGATGTTCCCGGGCTCCGGCCCGAACAGGAGGATGTCGCTGGGTCGGTAATCGATCTCGGTGTAATTCTTCGTGGCGTGTGCGGTGAAGGCGATGATGCGCGAATCCGGCATGGTCTCGACGAGGTCATCAAAATTAGGGTGGAGCACGACGTGCGCCATGTCGTGATAGTCCAGGCCGGCGCGGCGCAGTTTCGTGTCGTGGAGGTTGAATCCGAGCGGCTCGACCAGGTGCAGAATGGTGCCCGTTACCGCGCACAGGCGGATAGCGGAACCTGTGTTGCCGGGGATGCGTGGAGAGTAATAGCACAGATGTGGGGTGAGCGTAGGGGTGTCGCGGGCATCCTCCGCTTTCATCATGGCGTCGACGACGCTGATGGGATTGCCATGGGCGTCAGTCACCAGCTCGTCGGGACCATAGCCCGATTTTCGATATCCGTATTCGTACATTGCCTGTACGCTGGTGTCCGCTGAATTCTTTGACTTGTGCTCGTCCGACATATGCGACAGATTAGGTGGTGTGAGTGACATGGCGAGGGGGAGAGGTACGGAAAGTGAATCCCAGGAGCGACCGCAGAGCGAGGACGCCCGCTTGGCCGCGGTCTCGCTCGAACGCCTGCGACTCTGGTGGTCGGACAACGCGCGTGACCTCCCGTGGCGTCGAACTGGGACGAGCCCGTGGGGGATTCTCGTTTCGGAAGTGATGAGCCAGCAGACTCCCATGATCCGTGTCGTGCCGTATTGGAACTCGTGGATGAAGACGTGGCCGACTCCTCAGGCCCTGTCGCAGGCGAGTTCCGCCGAGGTGATAACGGCGTGGGGAAAGCTGGGATATCCACGTCGGGCGCTGAGGCTGCAGGAGTGCGCACGCGTGGTCGTGGAGCGCTATGACGGGGTATTGCCCCGTGACTATGACGATCTTCTCGAGCTTCCTGGGGTGGGGGAATATACGGCGAGTGCAGTGGCGTCGTTTGCCTACACTCAGCGGGTCGCCGTGGTTGACACGAACATTCGACGTGTGATTTCGCGCGTCTTTGACGGCGAGGAGAACTACGGGGGAGCCACGAGCCCCGCCGACCGCGCCCGTGCCAAGCAGGTACTTCCCGACAGCGCCGAGGATGCACTCGTGTGGAATCAAGGCGTGATGGAACTCGGTGCGACCGTGTGTACCGCCACTTCTGCGCGCTGTGAGGTGTGTCCGCTCAACGATCTGTGTCGGTGGCGCGCGGCGGGTTACCCCGGCAAGGGCGTCAAGCCGACCCGCAAAACCCAGAAGTGGAAGGGAACGAATCGGCAGGTGCGAGGCATCGTCCTCAATGCATTGCGAGCCAAGGCCGCCGCCCAGCATGGTGAGAACACCTCGACCGCCCCCAGACTCAGCTCAGAGGAACTTGAGGCGCTGTGGGAGAACACCGCGCAACTTCACGAATGCGTGGCGGCGCTCGACGACGATCACCTCGTCGAGATCCTGCCAGGCGGAGGCGTCGGATTCCCGCAGTGAGGTTTCACAGTGAGTTTCCGGTGAGTCCACAGTGAGTCCCGCCGGTAAGAATTTCCGCGACTCGCCTCAAAAGATGCGGTATGTCGCGTTTTTTCCCAAACTGCGGACGCTTTTGCCTGCTTTCTGCCCCGCAACCTCGTAAACTCTGTCTTATGGCGACGAAGAATTCTCAGCGGTCTGAACAGGCGAAGAGGCTTTACCGTCGTCGCCGAATTGTCGCCGGAGTGGCTCTGGTCGCAGCGCTCGCGCTCGTCATCACCTTCATCTGGGCGTTCGGTAAGAGCGTGGGATCCGTGAAAACGGCCGCCTACAACTACCTGCACCGCGACGAACTGACCTCCCTGCAACGCAAGGAGGTCCCGGACATCCTCGACGGCAGCGGAGTCTCCGACTGTACCGGTGACCAACTCTCACTGAAACTCACCGCCGATACGACCACCGTGGCTTCCGGCGGTGCGATTTCGTTTAATGCGCTTCTCCAGCACGACGGGGGAGCCTCGTGCCTCATCGACGCCTCGGAGAGTTCCCGCGTCTTGACGATCACCTCTGGAAAGCAAAAAATCTGGTCGTCGGCGTCGTGCACAGCGAGTCCTCGCACCCTGCTGATGACGAACGATGAAAAAGACGCCCAGACAGTGACCTGGAATACGACCAGCGGTTCTTCCGCCTGCAATGCCGGCGCCTCGACCCCCGCCAAGGCGGGTACTTACGTCGCCAAGCTGTCGTTGCGCGACGTTCCCGACGTAACCTCAGATCCTCTCACCTTCCAAGTCACTGACGGTTCTGCGGCAACGCAGTAAAAATCATCTCGTAATATCGAGCGTCTGTAGGGCGTGACGCAGCGTCTTGACCCGCACGAGATTGACGTTGCCGAGGCGCTTTGTGTTCCGCAGCTTTTGCGAAGCGGGGATGATGATGGTTTCGAAACCCATGCGCGCCGCTTCGGCGATGCGCTGCTCGGCCCGGGGAATCGAGCGAACCTCACCCGTCAACGACACCTCACCGAACGCCGCCGTCGTACGGGCAATGGGGACCGATTTGGCCGCCGAACCCAGCGCGATGGCCACGGCGAGATCGCAGGAGGGCTCCTTGGCCATGCCGCCCGCAATCGTGGAGATGTAGAGGTCGTTGGCGAGCAATTGCAAGTGGGCGTGCTTGTAGAGCACGGCGACCAACATGGCGACGCGGTTGGAATCCACGCCGTTCGTGGCCCGCCGGGGTGCGGGCAAGACGGACGAGGTGACGAGCGCCTGAATCTCGATGGGTAGGCTGCGGTGGCCCTCCATGGTGAAGGTGACGCACGTGCCGTCGCTGGGTTCGTCGGAATCGGAAATAAACAGGCCCGTGGGGTCGGTGACCTCCTCGATGCCCTCGTCGGACATGTCGAAACAGCCGACCTCGTCGGTGGGGCCGAAACGGTTTTTGGTGGCGCGCAGCATGCGTAGGGCGGTCTGCGAGTCACCCTCGAATTGACAGACGACGTCGACCAGGTGTTCCAGCGTCCGCGGGCCTGCGATGGAGCCGTCCTTGGTGACGTGGCCGACGAGGAGCACGGGAATATCGCGCGACTTCGCGACGTCGATGATTCCCGCCGCCACCTCGCGAACCTGTGCCGAGCCGCCGGAGATTCCGTCGATGTCGTCAGAGGTGATGGTTTGGGCCGAATCCACGATGGCGAGCTGGGGGCTCTGGGTTTCGATGAGGCTGAGGGCGGTGCCCAGGTCGGTGGTGGAGGCGAGGAGGAGATTGTCGTGCATGGCGCCGATGCGCTTGGCTCGCATGCGGATTTGGGCCTGCGATTCCTCTCCGGATACATACAGCACGTTTGCCGGATGCGCGGCGGCGATGAGGCCTGCGGATTCCAGGAGCAGCGTAGATTTACCGATTCCGGGCTCGCCGGCGATGAGGATGACAGATCCCGGGACGATGCCACCTCCGAGAATCCGGTCGAATTCCTGGAAGCCGGTGTGAAGGCGTTCCTCGGCGGCGATGCCTGCCTCGTCGGTGACGGGAAGGGCCGTGACGGAGAGATCCGCTGACGCTGTGCGCGAACCCGACCGCTGTGCTGAGCGTGAGGATTTCCCGCCCGAGCTGCGCCCGGCCCGGGGCTCATGGAACTCTGCGATCGTTCCCCACTCACCGCATTCAGGGCAGCGTCCGTACCATTTCGGGCCACTCCAGCCGCACTCGCTGCACAAAAAAGTCGTTGTTGCTTTCGCCATAGCTCGCAGGCTACGCAGTTGTCCAGACTTGTTCAAGTGCGTCCTGAAGCTGTGGAAGAATCGGGTTTATGAGCAAAACCAGAAAAGATGCCTCTGAGAACACCCCGACCGAGCAGTCCTCCAAGAAATCGGGACACAAGGTTGCCACGGGCGTCATTGTGACGCTTGTCGTTCTCGTCGTGTTTGTGCTGCTGACAGCCTTCGTCTGGCCGGGCTGGGCGACTCATACCGAGGCGAAGCAGGGTACGGTCGCCTCTCAGGCCGCGGGGAAGAAGACGGAGAAGGAAGAGACGCCGAGCATCAAGGCCAAGTCCCTCCCGAAGGGTGCCACAGAGCTGCTCAAGTCCATGCCCGACACGGTGGGTACCTATGCACGCCAAGATGTTGCGGACACCAAGGTCTGGTCCTCGGCGTCCCCACTTGAAGAGCACAGCGTCAAATATTCGACTGGTACTTCCTCTAAAGATGTCACGCTCATCGTCGCTCAATGGGCGAAGGCGGATAACGCAAAGACTCAGTACGACTCGCTTGTGGGCAAGCTCAGCGGTGAGAAGACCGCCGCGGGCAACGTCAAGGTGTCCGGGCAGAACACCGGTGCCTATGAGGTTCACAAGTCGACTTCCAACTCTGCTAACGCGATCGCTGTGTGGCGCAACAATACGTGCGTCTTCCAAGTCGAGGGCTCGCAGGCCGCAGTGAAGGATTTCTATCAGAAGTTCCCGCTCTAATCTTTTAATGTGGAGATGACACTCATGTCAGATACGTCGGATACGTCAGATACGTCAGAACAGATATCAGGAAAGAAATTCGTCTTCATCGGAGTGGGTGTCATGGGTGGCGCCATTCTCTCCGCGTTTCTGTCGGCCCCCAGCACTGATCCTTCGTCGGTGACTGCCGTTGTGCGGGACGATGCGCACATTGCCGCACTGCAGGCGCGATTCCCGCAGATTTCAGTTGTGTCTGACGCGCTCGATGCCGTGAGCTCCGCCGACGTGGTTGTATTGGCGGTGAAGCCAAAGGACATCGCGACCGTGCTCGAAGAGGTCAAGCCGGCCTTCGCTGAACAGCTGGAGAACGGATACGAGGGTGCCACGCGCATGGTGCTCACCGTTGCCGCAGGGTTGCCGTCGACGTTCTATGAGCGCCGTCTCGGCCCTGTCCCCGTTGTTCGAGCCATGCCGAATACACCCGCCCAGATCGGGCTAGGTGTCACCGCAATCTCTGCTGGTTCCGCGGCGGATGATTCTGACCTCTCACTGGCTGAGGCCGTTTTGAGTGCAAGCGGCGAAGTTCTTCGGGTGCCAGAGAAGGATCAGGACGCGGTCTCCGCCATCTCGGGTTCCGGCCCCGCGTATATTTTTGCGGTCGTTGACGCAATGGCTGAGGCCGGGGTGATGCTGGGCCTCAAGCGCGACGTCGCTGTCAAACTTGCGGCGCAGACAGTTCTCGGATCCGGGAAGATGGCCATGAACGGCATCAGTGCCACGCCTGTGGTTCCTCCCTCAACGCTGCGAGAGCAGGTCACGTCTCCCGGTGGAACAACTGCGCGTGCGCTCTTTGAGCTTGACAAGGCCGGGCTGCGCGCCGGCTTTATCGCCGCTGCTCAGGCCGCTTGGGACAAGTCGCGTGAACTTGGATCGGTCGGCGAATAGGCGATGTTAAGGCGAGGTAGAGGCCTCTGGTCGGTTTCGTTGCGGGGTAGTAGTGCCGGGCGATGCGGTGTGTGTCGTAAAAGCGTAGTAGTATATGGAAAGTTGACTCTTGACCGTAATACGAACGGAGGCTCGGGATGGGATCAGTCATCAAGAAGCGTCGTAAGCGCATGAGCAAGAAGAAGCATCGCAAAATGCTTCGCAAGACTCGTCACCAGCGCAAGTAGTTTGTGCTAGTGGTGCAATGGCCAGACAATCTGGCTGTGCACAGATGAAATCCTCCACCATGTGGGGGATTTTTTTATGTCTGGTTTCGTGTCCGGTTTCAGGTGTGGTTTCGTGTGAGGCCTGCGCGACATTTCGCACCCTTTGACTTTTTGCCATCAGTGCGAAAAGTTAGATTCTTGAGAACCCTGTCGTTCCAACGATAATGGGGAGTGGGCCTTTTTGCACTGATTCGTAAAAGCTCATCAGTGCGAAATGAGACCTGACAACTCCTTGGATTTCCGGAGTTGACCATGTAAAAAGACCCGCACCGCGCGCCGTGAGCGCGTTGTACGGGTCTTTTGCCGTCACGAGCGCTCTCTACGAGCGCGGGTACGCGGGTCTACTTGTTTGGGTTCGTGAGAATCTTCGGCTCACCCTCGGCGCCCACGATGACGGTGTTGACCATGTTGAGGAACAAGCCGTGCTCCACCACGCCAACGGTGTTGATGAGGTCGTCGGCGAGTGCCTTCGGCTGCTCGATCTTCTCGAGATGCAGATCTACGACGAAATTCTTTTCATCGGTGCGAACGGGCGTGCCCGAGTCGTCAAGGCGCAGAACCGGCTTGTAGCCCTTGGCTTCAAAGGTCTTGATGACGTGGCCTGCTCCGAACGGAATGACCTCGACGGGGAGCGGGAACTTGCCGATGGTGTCGACCACCTTGGACTGGTCCACAATCCACACGATCTTCTTGGAATTGGTCGCGACGATCTTTTCCCACAGTAGTGCTGCGCCGCCACCCTTGATGCCGTTGAAGTTCTTGTCGACCTCGTCGGCGCCGTCAACGGTGAGATCGATGCTCTCGACGTCGTCCACGTCGACGATCTTGATGCCGTAGCCCTCCGCCTGCTCCTTGGTGCGCACGGATGTGGTAACGCCGGTGAAGCTCAGTCCCTCTTCGCGCACGCGGCGACCGAGCTCGTCCACGAAGTAACGCACGGTTGAGCCTGTTCCCAGGCCTGCAACCATGCCGTTCTCAATCAACTGCGCAGCCTTGATCCCGGCCGCCTTCTTCAGCTTATTCTGCTGTTCCTGATCCATGAGTCTCCTTTGCGTGAAGTTCTCAATTCCTCGCGGCCGACACCGAGAACGAGCGGTGTCGCGCCATCTATATGAACGTTCTTACCCTATCGCGAGGTAGTGATTGGGAAGGTTGAGACGCTGTGACACAGAGAGAGACGACAGCACGGACGTCTCAGAACAGGGTCGCCTGGCGCGGGTCCTCTTCTTCAGGGTCCTCGGGGCCGTCTTGCGGTGCGTCAGGGGCGGGCGTGGGCTCGTCGAAAAGTGACAGCTGCTCAAGCGCCCCGTAGGCGTTGGCGGCGCTAGGCTGGGCGGCTTGGGCCGACGGTTGAGTGGGAGATTGTGCTGTGGGAGACGGTG